>JAYVSE010000212.1:0-2546 GCA_043775635.1 Planctomycetaceae bacterium
CTGTTTCCTGCTGACGGACGCAACCACACACTGGCTAAAGACGGCGTTAGTCAAGCACAGAACCCGATGAGCGAAACCGCTGTGCAAGGCGCGATGAAGCTGATCACCGACATCATGAAGTTCGGCAAGCAAGTTTCGACCCACACGCTGCGACATTTTTATGCCACGCATCTCTTGGAAGCGGGCGTAAGCTTGAAGGTCATTCAAAAGTATTTAGGTCACTCCACGTTACAAACAACGATGATCCAGCAAAAAATAATTTATTCGAACTTCTTGGAGGGCTTGATCGAATTTAGTAACAATTACCGATTCAATGCGATCGAAGGGCGACATTTTCACCTCGAGGTTTTGAAATGTGATTCGTTTTGTTCGTTGATTTTATGGTACTGGCTATCCTGTTCTTGCATTACCTCCTTTGTTTAAGGTTACATGTGAAAAATGACTCGATTAAATTTGCGTAGTTATCAAAACCTCCCGGAATATTAGACCTAATTGACTTGTATTCGCTCAGAGCGTCGCGCGCCGTGCAAAGGCCCAGGTGCGACCGATGTTTTAAACAATAGTCATGGCGAAAGCGATTCAACAAGGCTACCGATTCGCGTAACCTTCGCCTCTTGTTCGCTAATCAGTTTCTCGTACTTTCGTTCTAGTGAATCCAGACCTTCCGCCTTGTTAGCATTTAATGCTGCCATTGACTCTTCGTTTTCCTTGCGAATTTGTGCGTGTAACTTTGCCAAGGACTCTTGAGTCTTCTTCTCAAGAGCTTTGACGTTTGATTTAGCTCTTTCACCGATCTGAATTATCTCCTTTTCCCCGAAAGATTGCAGCGTTCTCGAATCAGCCCCGGTCGCGACAAGCCTTGCCAGTTCCTTGTTTGTCGGCGGCGCAGTAGATGTTTCATTTATTGCAGCGATCAATTCCTTGGCCATCACATCGATTGCTTCGCCCATATCCGCCGTAATGTTTTCGGCGTCGGTATTCGCTTGTGAGATTATCGACTCCATGCGCGGGTTCGATTGTAGGTCCCGAACCAATTGCTCTGAAAGAGCCTTTCGGTCTTCTAAAAATGTTTCTCCAATTTGGCCGATGAGTTGGGCTTTTTCGCCATGTAAGTCAGCAAGATTCTGCTTTTCGAGCCTTTGCACTTGAAGCGTCTCTACATAGGTCATCCGATGTTACGCATCCGAGTATGCCGACTAACGACGAAAAGACAACAATGTAACCTGTGGAAAACGCAATCTGTTTGTTGCTTCGATTCATAAGTTGGTTCGGAGCCTGTAGCAGTCCGATTGGATTGTGTTCGTCGATTGTACCATTTTGGAGAGGATCGACTACAATACGAACGTCAAGTAGAGAGGCGGTTTTACCTGGAGGTTGAAGAAGTGAGTCAGCAAATTGGAATTCCGGGAGTTGTTCGAAACGGATTGGTTGTGCCACAGTCGAAAGAACCTTTGCCCGAAGGAAGTCACGTGGAGATCTTGCTTCAGCCTGGAGAAATCCCAGCGTCGCTAAGGTTAGAGATCGAAGCGTGGGACAAAGCTAGCAATGAATCATGGAATTGGATCGAAACGTTGGAAACGGATGAGAAATGAAGACTGGTGATATTCATTGGATAGAACTGCCCGATGTCGGCGGGCGCGAGCAGTCAGGGAAAAGACCAGCCGTCATCATGCAAAGCGATTCCTATGCCGGGAGTCTTCCGACTACTATCGTCATACCGCTTAGTAGCGCAATGGCGGCTCTTCGGTTTCCAGGAACAGCACAAGTAAAGGCCACTGAAGCATCCGGCTTGCGAGTAAACTCGGTTGCATTGGTTTTTCAGATTCGCGCAATTGACCGAAATCGAATCAAAGAGTTTCTCGGCTCAGTCGCGTCAACAGAGTTGCTAGAGATTCGAGCCGAGATGAGCAAGCTTTTTGGATTGTAGGCTTTTCGACGAACGACTGTCGTCACCCAGTCGCGGAAAGTAACGTCTCGAACAGTCCTAGCACCCGATCCGCGACTTGGGTGCACCATTTTGTTCGGCTTCTTTGGCATCGCAAAGTCGCCGTCCGATGCCACTCTCCGGACGCACGCTATCCCGGTTGCATTTGATCAGGCGCGATGATCCAAGTAATAAAACCTGCCAGTGGCATCGCAATAAGGCAAATGAGTGCACCAACCGGTACAGCAATCCACCATGACCAAGCGGAGCCACGGCGGTGCTGAATCACCGCAACGGCAGCTAGAAAAACCAGGAGCAATGCTAGGTATATCCAAGGCAATAATCCAGCGAAGTCGCGAATGTTCCTTATCGCGACAATCGCGAATATCCAAAGTGGAAAAATGGCTGGTCGGTAGTACATTGGCATCAGGTCGTTCTTCCGACCATCGCGTTCTCGTCGGACAATCAAGCCTGCCGCGGTAACAGCGGGAACAACAACTATGATCGCTCCGCGAACGCCAAAAAGCGAGTATTGTATATCGGTGCGTCATCTTCCCAGCGCGTGACAACGACTTTCATGTTGTCGTACAGACACGTCGCGGCGACACCGCCGAGATGCTCG
>JAYVSE010000213.1:0-6168 GCA_043775635.1 Planctomycetaceae bacterium
CAACTCAGCAATAAATGCTATTCCGAAAACTGGCTCGAGAACCTGCTAGTCTCCGCGTCAATGAACGGAAAACCAGGGCTTAAAATCCGTTAGAGTCAGGCAATTTCATCCCGCGTAAGCTTGGTTTCGCAGTTAGGCGGTTGTTCCTTGTCAAGCAAAGAGTAGAGATCAGCCGACAATCCCCAGACGTCGAGTCGCTGCTCCTCCGTCAGCATCTTGTACAGTTCAAGCCGCTCTTCCTCTCGCTCATCGTCGTCTGGGAACTCGCCCTGCTCGATACGGTGCTGGAAATGGTCGAGCGTGTCTTCGAGGTAAAATAGAAATGCGGTTTCGGGTCGGTGTATTGTTTTGACAATCATTCGTCATACTCTCCATCTACAGTCTAAACACTCGCAGGGTATTCCGTCCAATTGCACCAATAACTTTGCCAGCATTTTGAAGACGTTCAGGCACCATGTCTGGCGGAAAACCAGCCTTGAGACGCCTGTCAATCCCGGCGATCGACGAAAAGACGGAAACGCCGCCCTCTCCTTGAACGGCATTGCCCTCAGCATCTGGTGAAAGGTCCACTGACCGGACGCCCAGTTTGGTTGCCGAGTCGCCGACGATCGGCTGAGGCGGCTCGCCTTCGGCTTTCATGCTTCGGTATGCCATTGCCATTTTAACTCTCGCCTCATTTTTTTAGTCGTTTGACGGTCTCTTTTTCAGCGGCAAACCAATCGTTGGACGACATCCGCCTATCAGTCGCGGATTCCAAAATCACTAAAATTCTGAAATTCAAGCGTCCGATGATTTTTTAACCGACTATCGGCAAAGGTTTATCGCTGATAAACGACAGGCGAGTCAGTACTGTGTTTCTTTGAATTAGCCGGAGTTTTCACTGAATAACTTGCCGCTTCGAACACTCTATTGCTTCATCAGTTCTTCGTTGCTCATTAAAGCCTGCCCAAAAATGGACTTTCACAGCTACAGATCGGTATTTTGCCGGATTTGCTGTTTGCAACGTTGCGCAGTCATGGGAGCGATCTTGTTGAGTATGCTCGCATGCTTTGCCTCTGCGGCTGGACCGAATGATGCTGAGCTAGCTTTTTTCGAGGCAAAAATTCGTCCATTGTTTGTCAAGCACTGCGACGAATGCCACTCGACGGGAGCTGAAAAAGTGAAGGGCGGTCTGCTGCTTGATTCGAAGGATGGTTGGATGGCGGGTGGTGATTCGGGAGAGCTGCTGGAATTTGGCAAGCCGGATGCAAGCTTGCTGATGGAGTCTGTCCGATACACCAACAAGGATCTTCAGATGCCACCGAAGTACCAACTTTCGGAGGCTGAGATTGCAGCGCTCGAAACTTGGGTCGAGATGGGGGCGCCCGACCCAAGGACTGGCACAGCGGTAAAAAAGTCGTCTGGGGTCGATTGGAAACAGCGCGAGCGGCATTGGTCCTTTCAACCCGTTGCAAAACCAATCGTACCTTCCGTAAACGATGCTGACTGGGGGCGAGACGATTTGGATCGTTTCATCCTCTCAAAAATTGAGCAGGCCGGACTGAAGCCAGTATCGGATGCAGACCGATTCGCACTGATTCGGCGCGTCACATTGGACTTAACTGGATTACCACCCTCGGTTGACGAAGTCGGTGCTTTCGTGCACGATCCCGTCTCGGACGACGAGGCACTGGCAAAAGTTGTCGATCGGCTTTTGAAATCGTCAGCCTTCGGCGAGCGCTGGGGGCGGCACTGGCTTGATGTTGCCCGCTACGCAGATTCAGTTGGCAAAACGCGAAACGTTCCGTTTCCCTATGCTTGGCGATATCGAAACTATGTGATTGACGCATTCAACTCTGATAAGCCTTACAACATGTTTCTTACCGAACAAATTGCGGGTGACTTGCTCGATGCCAAAAGCCCTCAAGATCGTCAGGAAAAATTGATCGCGACCGGATTGCTCGCATTGGGCTCGATGGATCTGAACGAGCGTGACAGGGAACAATTCCAACTCGATCGCATTGACGATCAAATGGACACGCTTGGTCGCGCTACCATGGGGCTCACGCTTGGCTGTGCGCGTTGCCACGATCACAAGTTTGATCCTATTGCACAGACTGAGTACTACGCAATGGCCGGAATTTTTGCGAGCACAAAAACGCTGAGCGGACAACAAAGTCGTCAGGGAGGTAGTAAAGAATATCACCACCCTGAATTACTTGTTCGCCTTGATGCACCGCTTCCCTCCAAAACTGACAAGGCACGGAACGCGAATGCTACGAAGATTTCTCAATTACAGGACAGGCTGCGGCAGATTCAACAAACATTCAAGAAAAGTGAAATCGGCAAGATCAAGCGTAACGAAATCAAAAGAGAAGCCAATGAGATTCGGCATCAGCTTGCCAACCTGAGCGGTACCGACGACAGTCCGACCAACAACAAAGGAAAATTTGCATCCGAAGATGTTTTTGATCCCAATGCGGCGCTCGCGATGGCCGCCGCAGATGGCCGGATTGTTGATCTTGAGTTGCGCGTTCGTGGCGAGCCGGATATCAAGGGAGAAATCGTGCCACGTGCTTTTCCTGCTGTTCTTAAACAACCGTCTGAGCCTGCGATTCCAAATGACGGAAGCGGACGTCTTGAGTTGGCACGCTGGCTTGCCTCTCGCCAACATCCGCTGACCGCAAGAGTGATGGTCAATCGAATTTGGGCGCACCTGCTTGGCCGTGGCTTGGTCGAGACAGTAGACAACTTCGGAACCTCGGGTGCCGCCCCAACACATCCCGAATTGCTTGATCATCTCGCAACCCGGTTTATGGACAACGGATGGTCGGTGAAGTCAATGATTCGAACGATTGTGCTGAGTCGTACCTATCGCCTCAGTAGCCAACATCTATCAGCGAACGCGGACGCGGATGAGAGCAATCAGCTTTTCTGGCGAGCCAATCTACGACGACTCGAAGTGGAAGCGATTCGGGATTCATTACTCGCTGCCGGTGGATTGCTAACATCGGAAAGACCTTCAGGAGCTCCATTCAACGAATCCATAGGTGGTGATCTTTCGAAAGTTGACAAAAAGAACCGCAGGAGCGCCCCCAAAGATACGATCGGACAATCGATACGCACTGTCTATTTGCCTGTGTTTCGCTCGAAGCTTCCAGGCATGTTCACTGTTTTCGACTTCGCTGAACCAGACCAGGTCAATGGCCAGCGTGATGTAACAACCGTGGCACCTCAAGCGTTATTTATGCTTAACAATCCGTTTGTCGTCGATGTTTCATCGCGCGCCGCTGATCGGATCCTTGCCCAGAAACTACCAGACGACAACGCGCGGGTGCGTTATGCGTATGCCTATGCGCTATGCCGCTACCCTACAGAATCTGAAACAAGTCGGGCATTAGAATTTCTTGATGCTGGCGACGATCGCCGAAATAGTTGGGCTGCTTTAACACAGTCGCTCTATTCTGCTGCTGAGTTCCGATACGTCCCTTGAACCAAACAGATCTATGATGAACACTTGTCGAAATACGTTCACCACATCGACTCGTCGTTCGATGCTGCAATACACCGCCGCAGGGTTCGGTTGGATGGCGTTTGCTGCTTTGAATGCACAACTCGCGCAGGCTACCAGTGACTACAAGTCACCTTTAGCACCAAAGCCACCTCATTTTCCCGGCAAGGCGAAGCGAGTGATCTTTCTGTTCATGCAGGGCGGTCCAAGCCATCTCGATACATTCGACTGGAAGCCTGAGCTGATGAAGAACGGTGGCAAGACCGTGAGTAGCATCGGCGACGAAAAAAGCAAACGAGGCAAACTACTGGCACCGCAGTTTAAATTTGCACCGCAAGGCCAAAGCGGGTTGCCCATCAGTGAGCTGTTTCCAGAACTGAGCCGCCACGCCGATGACTTGTGCTTGCTCAACGGAATGCACACGTCCAACGCCGCTCATCCTCAAGCAACCATTGCGGTGCACACAGGCAGCGTTAATTTTGTGAGGCCTTCGATCGGTTCGTGGGTAACCTATGGTCTTGGATCAGAAAACGAAAATCTTCCAGGATTCGTTACGATCAATCCCGTCGGCCTCGGAGGAGCACAGAATTACGGATCATCGTTCCTGCCGGCATCCTACCAGGGCACTCGTGTCGACCTTGAAGCAGGCGGTATCTTGGATATTCGCAACCGCCATCTCGGCCCTGTTCGGCAGCGATCTCAAATTGATCTCATTCAGGATATGAATCGTGACCTGCTGGAAAAACATCCCGGGCATCCAGAGTTCGACGGCGTTATTCAGTCGTTTGAATTGGCGTACCGGATGCAAACATCGGTGCCGTCTGTGCTCAACCTAGATGCGGAAAAATCCAGCACACTTGATAGCTACGGAATCAACGACGATACCACAAGTGATTTTGGCACGCAGTGTCTCATGGCACGCCGACTCGCGGAGTCTGGCGTTCGCTTCATCCAGGTCAGCAAAGGAGGCTGGGATCAACACAATAGTCTCAAGTCGAATTTGACTAGAAACTGCCAAAGCGTCGATCGTCCGATCGCGGCCCTTTTACAGGATCTGAAAGATCGCGACATGCTCAAAGATACGCTGGTACTTTGGGGTGGTGAATTCGGTCGCAGTCCACAAGACCAAGCTAACAGTGGCGATGGCCGGCGTCACAACAATCTAGGCTATTCGATGTGGATGGCTGGCGGGGGCGTGAAAGGTGGAATCCGATATGGTGCCACCGATGAAATCGGCGGAACATCGGTTCAGGGTAAGCTCGGCACCCATGATCTTCATGCCACGATGTTGCACTTACTTGGCTTCGACCACACCAAGCTCACCTATCGTTACGCGGGTCGCGATTTCCGACTCACCGACGTGTACGGAGACGTGGCGAAGGATATCTTGGCTTAGCATCGTGCGGTAAATAAGTGTCGCCTTTCGCTCCGCGAAAGGCGAGTTTCTCCGTTCTTTCGCGGAGCGAAAGTCGACATTTAAAATCCCTTACGATGCTCAACTGGACAGCGTTGTCGATCGCGGTTTGGGATTTGGCCACTTTCGCGGAGTGGCTGAGGTTACGGTTGCTTGATTGGTGGCTGGTTTTGGTGCTGTTACGATTGCTCGTTTCCGCCTAATCGACTTTGGATTTCTTCCGCCGCTTCGTAGAGCGGGAGCTGGCGATAGGCCGACCAGAGGTCCAAAGCGTTGCCGCTGCGGTGACACCGAAAGCACCGGTAAAGGTGCCGCTTGGTATGCACGCTGAATGTCCGATGGCTACCGCGCGAAGGTGAACTTGATTCCGTGGGACTGTTGACGGGCACGGTGGTGCACAGTGGGCAACTGCCGCGAAGTTGATCGCCCACCCGACTGCTCGCTCGCCACGACAGACGAGAACCCGAACGCGTGATACTGAACAGCTCGCTGCATCGCACGCAGCAAGTCACTCTTGTGATAAGCGTGCAACAGTCCGAGTACTTGTAACGCTTGATGTTTGCTGTTTCGCTGCTTGCCTTCGAGTCCGGCCAGATACGCCACACCGGTTTCGCCCAGCTCGGTAAAGCGTTCTCGCAGTCGCTGCATTTGTGCTTCGTGATCGCGCGGCGGCGTGTGATTGGGATTGATACGCCGCTGGCCTGAAACTCCTTGCAGCACAACGTGCCGAGCGACTTCGCTGAGCGAGCGGTTGTAGACCATCAGGAACTCAGCGGTGATCCGCACCGGCAATAACTCGCCGACTAACCGCCAGGGAACCGAGTAACGATTGTTCGTATACTGGACCGTGCCATCGGTATCGACGACGCGATAGACGACCTGAGCAGTGTCGAATTGCAGCGATGGCATCGGCAGCAGATGTGGCAACTCTTCCGCGTGCAGTTCCAACGGTGTCTGCTTGGTCGTCCCATGGAGCCGCACGTCGGCCACTTGAGCCAGCCACCAACGAGTCGTCTCATTGAGATGATCCAGCGAGCGGAACTCGCGACCGTTGAGCAGATTCGTTTCCACATAATGAAACGGACGTTCGACTTTGCCTTTGGTTTGTGGCCGACGAACTTGGCAGGCCCACGGTTTGTAACCGTAATGAGTCGCGAACGCCAAGAAGCGAGTATTGTATATCGGTGCGTCATCTTCCCAGCGCGTGACAACGACTTTCATGTTGTCGTACAGACACGTCGCGGCGACACCGCCGAGATGCTCG
>JAYVSE010000214.1:0-11312 GCA_043775635.1 Planctomycetaceae bacterium
GGCGGCACCAACTTTCGGGAATGCCTTGCATGCCCTTTCTGACCACCACGTTTGAGTTTCGACTTCGGCTTCTTCTTGCCGGGTTTGTCTTGATCGTTATGAGGATGAATCGTGCTCGATGGCAGTGATGAGTTGTTCGGGGTGGCTTTCGGTGTTTTGGCAGACAGTCGTTTGACTTGCTCTTCCAGTTCAGCAATCCGGGCTTCAAACTGTGCGCACACAGCCAAGAAAAAAGCCTTGACCGCAGGAGTCATCTCCGCCTCGATCTCGGGCGGAATAGCGATCTTCGACGGTGGAATCGGTGCGGCCATGCGCCCATTGGTGCCGAAACTGGCACTTCGTGTCCAGATCGATTTCTCGAATCCTTAGTCCAGCCCGTGAACGGTTACCACTCTTCATGGCACTCCAATGGCCGGTTCTCGTTCCATTGAATTTGCTCGTCATCCCTCTGTCGCCCCTGGTATGGCTTTCCAATTGGAAGAGCTACCTGAATGGTTCGCTTCAGATCACGTCACGTTTTACGAGTTTCAGTGGCTCGCAAAGTTGGAGCCAGCTTAACCAGGTCTCCCTGCTCACAGCGAAAGCGTGGCCAGCGGTGATCGCCCGCGGAAACTACGCCATGACGCAGTCTGATGAGGAAAAATCGCTGCCAGCGATCAAAATACCTGTACTCATTATTGCAGGCGAGAGCGATCGAGTGACTAAGCGAATAGCGAGCGAGCGGATGCACGAGCTAATGCCTCAAAGCAAGTTGGTAATCTTTCCCAGCGGTCATCAACAGCTCCTTGAGTACCATGAACTTGTCATGCCGGAGATAGCCAACTTTGCGTCAACGCTGGAGCTGAGTCGCCCAGTCGATCATCCTCAGCGTAACACACGCGATGTGCAATGCTCCATCACTTGACCGTCAAGGATTAGCCAGACCTGGTCGCCGTTGTCGGGGCCGATCGCGTGGGTGCCGGTGAATTCGCCGATCGAGGGAACTACCAAACATCGCTTGGAAAGCCAAAAACATGCCACCTTTCCGAGACGATCCGATCGCGACCCGATGCGTACCGATGGGTGAATGTGGCCACATAGCAGTAGCGGTGCGGACATTGGAACTTCACTTGGTTCATGAGCCAGTATGACACCTTCAATCACTTCGCCGGGTTCCAAAATCTCAATGGGCCACGCCAGTGGCAACGCACCGACGTGCTTGTCGTGATTACCGCGAATCAAAGTGAATCGAATATCCGGATGACGCGCAAAGAATGTCTCCAGCGACTGGCAGACGGATCGTGACAACGACGACTTGGCGTGGAACATATCGCCCAAAATGATCACTCGCGAAGCATCACTGGCTTCGATCATTCGGTCGATTGCATGCAGAGTCGCATCCGTACTGCCCGCAGGCACCGCAATGCCGTGCCGACGGAACGTTGCGTCTTTGCCGAGGTGGGTGTCGGCAACGAACAGCACTCGCTGCGCGGGCCAATACAATCCGCGATCGGCAAATATGCGAAACGCGATGCCCTCAATCACCACGTCGACGAAGGATGAGACGGCGTTCATTTTGCACGCTCCGTTGATTGATCAACCGCTTTTTCAAGTTGTTGCTGCAACCGGGCGACACGTTCGGCCAGTGATTCGCTACTCAAACGTTCCCGCAATTTGTCAACTAACAATGGGAACGCGAGCGGTGTGGTTTTGGGTGGCGAAGTGACAACAACGGTGCTGTCTCGGATTCGATCCAGAGCCGTTGAAATGCGATTGATTTCGAGTTGCATGTCCAAGACTTCGCGTCGACTCTGCTGGAGCAGCAAGTTGTCGGGATCGTACTGACAAAAGACATCGTAAAACAAATTGCTACTGGCCTGAATGTGGCTGGCGCTTTTCCGTTGACCGGGATAGCCGGCTTGAATCAGTCCTGCGACACGCGCGATTTGACGGAACTGGCGTTTCGCCATCTCGGTTGCATTCATGCTGCTCAGAATGTCGCTAACAAGTGTCTCGTTCAGAAACACGCCTTGCTCGATCGCTTTGGAAACGTCGATGCGGTGAGGCGATTGCAAAACGAAACCGTAATCGTTGCAGCCGATCGAAAACGTTGTCTTTTGTCGCTGGGAAAGTCGATAAGCAACCAGCGCCGCGATCCCTTCATGAACCAGCCGACCTTCAAATGGAAACACGAACAATTGATTGCTACCACGTGTTTCGATTTGTTCGATCAATAGCTGGTCCCGACGAGGCAGTTGACTCCATCGTTGTTGAATGTCAAACAGCGGTTTGAGCGAATTCATTTCTCGACCGAGCAACTGACCCATCGCAGCCTGCTCGATGCGCCGCCTCAATGCCGCACTCAATTCGCTCGACAGCGGCAACCGTCCGCCCATCCAGCGGGGCACCGTATCGGGCGTTCCCGTCGCTTTGCGAACATAGGCCACGTTGTCTCGTACGATCACCAAAGAAACCAATCGCCCGGCGAACAGAAAGCGGTCGCCGACTTTTAGCTTGGACAAAAAACTTTCCTCCGCCGTTCCCAACGTCGGGCCTTTGAGGAAACGTACCGACATTGCAGCGTCGGACACGATCGTGCCGATATTCATACGATGCATTTGTGCCGTTCGTCGCTCGGTCACGACATAGCGTCCGTCTACAATCGCGACACGATGAAATTCAGGATACGCCGTCAACGAACTGCCGCCGCGAACGACAAAATCCAGCACCCACTGCCACTCGGCGTCGCTGAGTGATTGGTAAGCACGAGTGGAGCGAACTTCAGCCAGCAATTCTCCGGAATTGAATCCGCCGCCGATTGCGATCGTAACGACGTGCTGCGCTAATACGTCAAGCGGTTTGTCGAGCAACTGCCTGGATTCCAAATCGCCGCCAGCGATCGCGTCTTGAGCCGCAGCAAACTCAATCAGCTCAATGGCGTTGGTCGGAACGAACACGAGTCGGCTGACCGCACCAGGTTGGTGACCGCTCCGTCCGGCTCGCTGCAGCAGTCTCGCCGCGCCCTTGGGACTGCCAATTTGAATGACTAAATCAACAGCCGTGAAATCCACACCGAGATCGAGACTGCTAGTACATACCACCGCTCGCAAATTCCCGTCGCGAAGTCCGGCCTCGACCCACTTGCGAACGCTGGTGTCGAGTGAGCCATGGTGCAGCGCCATCCGCCCCGCCCAATCGGGTCGTGCTTTAAGAAGTTGTTGATACCAGATCTCCGTTTGCGATCGCGTGTTGGCAAAAACCAGCGTGCTTCTGACTTGCTCGATCAACTCTGCGACTTGCGAAACCATTCGCGTACCGATGTGTCCCGACCAGGGGAACCGTTCCATTTTGCTGGGAATCAGCGACTCAAGTTTAATCTTTTTTTTGGTGTAACCTTGGATCAAACGCACGCGATCCGCATCAACCCCGACGAGCGATTCCATAGCTTCGCCGAGATTGCCGAGCGTCGCCGAGACGCCCCAAACACGAACAGCCGGATTGAGTCGTCGCAACCGAGCCAAAGCGAGTTCAACTTGGATGCCACGCTTGGTTCCTAGCAATTCATGCCATTCGTCGACAATCACGGCTTCGACGCCGGCGAGCTCCGGAAGCAAATTGGCGTGTGTTATGATGAGCGACAAGCTTTCAGGAGTCGTCACCAATGCGGTCGGCAATCGCTTGAGTTGCCTCGCCTTCGCACTCGCTTTGCTGTCGCCGGTACGTGAATCTAAATTCCAGGGCAACCCCAAAGCTTCGATGGGGGCACGCAGTGCATTCTCGGTGTCGATCGCCAGCGCTCGCAGTGGTGTCACCCACAACACTCGCGCCGGCGGTGGCCGTTTCGAATTCCATTTTAACGAGTCGGGATTTTCCTTCAGCCATTTCAACATCGGACCCATCCAAACTGCCAGCGTCTTGCCGGTTCCGGTTGCGGAATGGACCAGTCCGCTCTCACCCTCCAAATAGGCGCGCCAAGCAGATCGTTGGAATCGAAACGGCTTCCAACCCATTCGTTGAAAGTATTCACCCACGATCTTCGATGCTGTCGCTGGCTTAGTTGATGCGGCTTGCGGGCTATTCATCCGGCAGCATCCGCAGTAAGTCCTGAAGTGTGTTCGCATCGGACGGCTTCTTGTCGTGACGCCAGCGAGCGATGCGAGGAAAGCGGGTGGCGATGCCGCTCTTGTGACGCGTGGACTTCTGTAGCCCTTCGAACGCCAATTCCATCACCAACGTCGGCGTGACACTGCGAACGGGACCGAAAGACTCAAGGGTATGTTTACGAACGAAATCATCGACCTGGCGAATCTCCTGGTCGTCCAGGCCGCTATAGGCTTTCGCAAACGGCACCAGCGAGTCGCCGTCCCAAACCGCGAACGTATAGTCAGTGTACAGACCTGATCGGCGACCGTGACCCTTTTGAGCATAGATCAACACGGCATCAATCGTGAACGGGCACAATTTCCATTTCCACCAGTTTCCTCGAACTCGACCGACATCGTACGGACCGTCCTTTCGCTTCAGCATCAAGCCTTCCGCAGCCTGCTGGCGACTGGATTCACGAACTCGGCCCCAATCATCCCAACTGTTTCCCTCAATGAGCTTCGTCACAAACATGTGGGGATGATTGGCGGTCGAAAGAATTGACTCAAGCCGAACGCGACGTTCGATCAACGGAAGGCGACGAATGTCCTCGCCTTGATGTTCCAACAAATCGAACGCATGGAACACAACCGGAACTTCCGCGAGCAATTTTTCCCCTACTTTCTTCCGTCCGATTCTTCGCTGCAAGGCTGCAAACGACAAGACATCACCGCCTGGGATCGCCGCCAAAATTTCGCCGTCGATCACGGTGCCGTTGGGTAAAAACTCTGCCGCCGATTCAATCTCGGGCCAGCGATTTTCTATCAAGTCCTCACCCCGTGACCAGATAAAGGATTGTGCTGCACGGCGAATGACTTGCCCTCGAATGCCATCCCACTTCCATTCAGCCAAGTACAGTCCTGCGTCGCCGAGTGATTCAGGACCAAGGGCGGTGTCGATCGGATGTGCCAAACAGAACGGATACGGTTGGCTGGCGCGAACGTCTTGCACGGCCGGATCGACCAACCGCTCAAAGGATTCAGGCGTCGGTTTCCAGTTCCCCATCAAACGGTGCGAAATAACATCGATCGGAATACTTGTGTGCTCGGCGATGGCTCGTGAAACCAATCGTTTACTGACTCCGACGCGGAAGTTGCCAGTAACCAACTTCATCAGTACAAACCGCATCGTCGACGCGGTCTGCTGCCAGATCGCTATCACCGCTTCTCGCTGCTCGGCTTCAGACGAAGTTCGCAGCGGTTGCAAACGCTCTTCGATCCAGTGCGTGAGTGACCCGTCGTCGTCAACATCGCCAATCGGAACGACGAGCGAGAGCGTCTCGGCCAAGTCACCGACGGTGTGATAGGATTCTTCGAGCAACCACAACGGAATGTCCGCAACCTCCGCCGCCCACTCGCGAAGCAACCGAGTCGAAACGAGTCGGCTTAGTTTGCCGCCCGATAGAAAGTGGATAGCCCAGGCCGCATCCGATGCATCGGCAACGGCAAAGTAGTCACGCAGCGCTGCAATCTTTTCGTTCGTTTTGGTCGTCGCATCGAGTGCGGCGTACAACTCGGCAAATCGTTTCATGATGTGGGCGGTGCCTCCGGTGCAAATTGCGGTTCGCCGCCGAGATCACTTGACGCATCTTCATCTGATTCGGTTCGCGAGCGAGCACCAATTGCGATGGCGTGGCGACCGTTTTCGTTCAAGTATCTCGCGACGGCGTCCGTGTACCCGTGTGTCACCCATACGGTCTCTGGTTCGCACTGCTCGATCGCGGTGAGCAATGATCGCCAGTCCACGTGGTCGCTGATAACGAATCCGCGATCCATCGAACGTCGGCGTCTCGCACCTCGGACTGCCATCCAACCGCTCGCCATCGCCGTGGTGACCCGACCAAACTTTCGCATCCAGGATGTACCGTGAGCACTCGGCACCGCGACCACCATGCCGCCTTTGTAATCGTGGTTACCTTCGATTGAACCAACGTACTTCGTCGGCGGCAATTTGACTCCCGTCCGTCGGTATGCGTCGGTTCCCTTTTCGACGGCTCCGTGTGTGTAGATGGTGCCTATTCCCGCGTCGAGGCCGGCGAGCAATGATTGACTCTTGCCGACCGCGTACCCGTAAAGAACACAACACTTGCCTTGATCACGGGCCGTCCGCCACCACTGGTTGATTGAGTCCATTTCGCTCTGCCAATCTGGCCAACGGTAAATCGGTAAGCCGAATGTCGACTCCGTCACCAACAAGTGGCATCGCACGGGCTGCCAAGGATCACATGTCGGATCTTTCCCCAGTTTGTAATCACCGGTCACGACAGCGATGCGTCCTTTGTGCTCGAGTCGAACTTGTGCAGAACCGAGGATATGACCGGCCGGATGAAAGCTGATATCAACACTGCCGACCGTGATAGATTCACCGTACGTCAAGAATTGAAACTCGGCGTCATCGTTCATCCGCATTCGCAGCAAATGCTCGCTCGGTTCGGCTGCTAAGTAATGCCGACAGCCCCAACGAGCGTGATCCGTGTGCGCGTGAGTAACGACGGCGCGGCGTACAGGCCGGTTGGGGTCGACGTGAAAATCGCCTGCTTGGCAATACAGTCCGTTAGGTGTCACGCGCAGCAAATCGTCGATCGAGTTCATCGAGTTCATCGAGTGGCCGCTCGCAAATCATCAATGCATTGCTGCTTCATTTCTTCTCGTCGTCCCGTGTCGGGAGCACGCAAGATTGCCGCCGGATGCCACGTTGCAACCGTCCGGCTGCACCACTGGGTCGCTTGAACTTTGCCTCGCCCGCTAGTGATACGAAAGTCTCGTCCGAAGATCGCTTGCGCCGCCGTCGCCCCGAGAGAAACCAGTACTTCCGGCTCGATCACCGTCAGCTCGGCCTCCAACCACGGTCGGCACGCATAGAGCTCACGTGAGTTCGGCTTCTTGTGCAACCGCTGCTTCCCGCGTTCGATGTATTTGAAATGTTTTACCGCGTTGGTGATGTAGACTTCGCCACGACTAATGTTCGATTGACCGAGTAGTTGATTGAGCAACTCGCCAGCCGGTCCGACGAACGGCTGCCCCTCAATGTCTTCTCGATCGCCGGGCTGCTCACCAACGATCATCACGCGTGCGCTGGTTGGTCCCACGCCGAAAACCGTTTGCGTTGCATGTTGGTGTAGATCGCAAGCTTGGCAGCATGCGGCAGCTTGCCGCAGTGAGTCGATATCGAGCGGCTCCGCGTTTTGACGAGCTGGCATGAATTTGGCAGCCGTTTCGGCGAAGCCTTCGTGCCTAGCGATCATGGTTGCGACCCGCGATGGAGCTTGTTGTAGCAAGCCCTCGATCAACTCAGTCTCCGGCATCGTCGCCCAGTAGCGGACCGGCATCTCTCGCTTCATCGCCGCGACTTTAACGCGAGCCGGATTAAAGATGGAAGCATAGTAAGTCTTCCAAAGTTCTTCGAGCAAGTCTCCGTGGGGCGCGTCCGCCATGGGTGCACCGGGTCCGTAAGTCAGTTCTCGCCGGTCCCAAGTCACCGATTCGTCGGGCGTCAAAATTGTCCAGTCCATCGCCTTGAAGCGACGAGCAAAGAAGGGAGCCGCCAAGCGAACGATACGATGATCGGGACGATGCCATGCGATGAATACTTCGCGTTCCGAAGGATCTTCCACTTTCCGAAATCGCACGAACGCTTTCATCTTGTGAACATCTCGGGTGACTGATTTCTGCATTGCGAATAGCGAGTGGACATCATCATCGGTGACAACTTTCAATAGATATGATTCGCCATGCGTGATCCGCCACAAAACTCTGTACAATAGATGCCAACGATCGACACGTCGATGACACGCGACTTGACGCGCCAATTCGAGGAACGCAGGTGGCACCGTGTAAGTTGCGCCGCCAGAAGTCGAAGCAATCTCCTCGCCGCCGTCTCCAAACAGCGACGGCTGCGCCGAGTCGCTCGCAAAACGTACGTCATCTGGAACTGTCTCCACCGACAATAACTTTCGCGCTGCGTCCCGCCACTGTTCAAAGGTCTCAACTTCTGCGAAATTAAACACTCTACACCTCGCCACTAAGAGCTGACTGGGCGGTGTCGAACAGCATCAACTGCTCGTTCTTCGGCTTGGCTTTTCCAGGCAAGTTAACTTTGTCGAGGTTTACCAAACAGGGATTGTGATCGGCTGTTATCACGAACAGCTTTGTACGATTCCAGGCGACTCGCAGTTTCTTCAAATCGGCAATGCGAAGTGATTTGTAGCCTCGAATTTGAAGAATGCGTTTGACGTTTCTGACGCCGACACCAGGAATGCGAAGCAACTCTTCGCGACTGGCTCGATTGACATCAACGGGAAAGAAATGCCGGTTCGCGAGTGCCCATGCTAACTTGGGGTCAATTTCGAGCGATAGATTTTGATCCGCTTCAGCAACGATTTCGTTAGCTTCGAATCCATAGAAACGGATCAACCAGTCGGCTTGGTAGAGCCGGTGTTCGCGAACAAGGGGAGGTGCCATTCCAGGCAATCGCGCGTCGGCGTGCGGGATCGGGCTGTAGGCTGAATAATAAACTCGCCGCAATCCTTGGCCGATGTACAACTCCGATGCCGTTTTCAGAATTTCAAGATCTGGCGTCGATGTCGCTCCCACGATCATTTGAGTGCTTTGACCGGCGGGTGCGAACGGGGGCGGTTGGAAGCCAGACTTGGTCTCGTGACGCGTCTCGTTGATCTTGTCGCGAATGCCGCTCATCGCGTCAATGATTTGCGGCTTTTTCTTCTCCGGTGCCAGCTTGTAAAGATCACCCTCGGTGGGTAACTCGATGTTGACGCTCAGACGGTCGGCCCAACGCCCCGCTTCGTCGATCAATGCTTGTGAAGCATTCGGGATCGTCTTGAGATGAATGTAACCGCCGTAGCGATGCGTTTCCCGCAATGATCTAGCAACTGAGATGAGTTGCTCCATGGTGTAATCAGAGTTCTGAATGATTCCCGAACTCAGAAACAATCCTTCGATGTAGTTGCGTTTGTAAAAGTCCATCGTTAGCGAAACGACTTCGTCGACTGCGAATCTCGCTCGCGAGGTATCACTGGAGATTCGATTGACGCAGTACTGACAGTCGTAAATGCAATAATTCGTCAACAAAATTTTCAAAAGCGAAATGCACCGTCCGTCGGGCGTATAAGAATGGCAAATTCCCATGCCCTCGGTCGACCCGATTTGGCTGCCCGCGCGAGTTTTCTTCGACCCACTGCTCGCGCACGATGCATCGTATTTCGCGGCGTCAGCCAAAATCACCAATTTGTCGCGGACGTCCATGCAAAATCAGCCTGAGGAAAGTGTTGGCCTTCTAGCTCAACCGTAATATCCGCAACCTGGATCTAAAGTTAACATCACGTCGAGTAGCCGATGCCGATGCGGATGCCAGACCGATGTCGCGTGCCCTAAACGGCGAGGGCTGGGCGATTAATGTGCCAATCTGCCGCGCTACGCGAGCTACGGCAGGCTCAACTGGGGTCTTGTCAGCCTCCGTTCAACAGTCGGCGTTCCTCTGTTCTGTGACGACGTGCCGCTTGTTTACACGATGAGTGCTTTTCAACCAAGCTGACATGCAAGGGAACGGTACTTGGCAACAAATGCTCGATATTTTTGTTGGTTTATCGAAAACGAAACTGATTTATTTATGGCACTTGTTATTTGGCACGGCAGTAGCTCTACGCAGTAGGTCTAGTGTGACCTTCCTCTCGTGTTAGAAGTGACTTCCACTTCTATGCGGAACCACCTTTCAAAAATTAGAGATTATCATGTTAAGCTGGGCACTGACCTTTTTGGTTATCGCACTGATAGCCGGAGTATTGGGTTTTGGCGTCGTCGCAGGTACGGCCGCCAGCATTGCTAAAATTCTGTTTTTCGTGTTCTTGGTGCTATTCGTGATCGGCTTAATCATGGGCCGCCGTGGACCTGTGGTTTGATTAGCGAGCCACAAGTGATAGTTGCTCATGCGCTAGGATGTTACAACTTGGAACCCCGTCATAGCGCCTTGAGTTCGGCATCACGCTCAAGGCTGATTCCTTCGCGATTTCTTAAAATCTTGAGTCGAGATTTGATATGACCACATAGAATTTGAGTAATGGGAAAGCGGCTGCCAAGATCAAAGAACTTGCCGAAGCGATCGACTTCACGATGCTCTGTACGAACTTGAATGCCAAACCGTTTCACGCGGTCCCTATGAGTACCAAACGTGTCGATGACGACGGATCGGTCTGGTTTTTGAACGGTGACGACAGCAAACATAATGAACACATTCACCACGATTCCAAAGTGCAACTGCTCTACTGTGACCCCGGTACGATGCGATTTCTAACCGTTTTCGTTGACGCTGAAATTATTAAAGACCGCTCAGTTTTAAATGAACTTTACGGTAGCACGGACGGTGCTTGGTTTGAGGGAGTGGACGATCCGAATTTATCGGCGATTAAAGTGACTCCGTTAGATGCCCACTACTGGGCTACGAAAAACAACCGGCTAATTACGCTCGTGAAAATAGGCGTGGCAGCAGTCGTTGGTGACGAGCTAGACATCGCTGAGGATGGCGTCTCAACGTATAGGATGGGGCTACATCGCGGTCGGTGTCCAGCGAACTCGAAGGTTTAGATCCGTCATCGGCAATGCGTTTGTCATTTGTCACTGGACGTGTCCATCGCCCACCACACCCAAGCGATCAACACAAACTGTAATGGCAGCCTCGCGACCAGCGCCCAAAACGGAATCGATGAAAAATTTTGTGCATGAATTGCCATGTCAACATTGGCGGGAAAGACCGCGATCAGTAGTGCGATCAATCCGAACCCAGCGAGCCTTCTCAGGCGGTAGATGAGCAAACCCGCTTCACCAAGCACTTCAAAGAAACCTGATGAATACACAAGCGTTGAATGTGCCGGCAGATATGACGGCATTATCTTGGTGTATAAATCCGGGTGCAGAAGATGATTGACCCCTGCGATAATGAATAGGACTCCAATCATCACGACTGAAATCTTTCTTGCGACCGTTAAGAATGCTTTCATTCCGTTATTAGATTCCTGTAAACGTAATTATGAAATAGTCCTCCCTTGCGAGGGGTTCCCGGTAAATTACGTCTGTGCAAACGCAGGGATTCCCGGCGAGGGCGGTTTTGGAGCTTGCTGGACGTTGGGGAGGATGGTTTTGCCACTTCGTCATCTTGAATCTGAAGCAGGTAAGCGTTTT
>JAYVSE010000215.1:0-12260 GCA_043775635.1 Planctomycetaceae bacterium
CAGAGCCTGCTACGTTTCACCCAGCACAAACAGAGTAGTCTAATGTCTAAACGAACACAACAAAACATCATTGAACACCGCTCGCTATGCCAAAAAAAACCCGGTTTGGGCTGTCCGACTGGGCTCACGCACCCTCCACTCGAAAAAGGAATTCAAAAAATATTTTGAATCAGGACTTGCCAATATTTAAGACCGTCGCTGACCCCTTTGTTTATGCGATGAAACTTGCAAATCGGAGTCTCGTCGATTAAATTCTGTGATTGGGAGTTCCTGGATCAACCCGCTCATAGCGCATTGGGTGGTATTGTTATTACACCAAAAGTGACCTCATGTTTTTATTTCGCATTCGTTTGCCGTTTCGTTGGACGCGCCGTCGGAACAATCCCATCTTGAGAGGCATCCGTCCGACGACGCAGAAGCGGCAACGCGCTTTACGTTTCGAGATCCTCGAAGAAAAAGCGGTTCTTGCGACCTACGCAGTCATCGGCGATTTCGGCAGCAGCGGCGCAAGCGAAAGAGCGGTCGCGGATATGGTGAAAGCGTGGAATCCTCAGTCGATCCTGACGCTGGGCGACAACAATTACGAGAACGGTTCGGCGGCTACAATCGACGCGAACATAGGGCAATACTATCACGACTACATCGGTAACTATCAGGGTGGTTATGGAGCAGGGGCTCCAACAAACCGCTTCCTACCGGTCTTGGGGAATCATGATTGGTATACGGCCGGAGCTCAGCCCTATCTCAATTACTTTACCCTGCCGGGCAACGAACGCTATTATGATTTTGTGCTCGACAACGTTCACTTTTTTGCGGTGGATAGCGACCCTAATGAACCCAGCGGTAATTCCAGCACCTCCGTTCAAGGGGAGTGGCTGCGCAATGGTCTGGCTAACTCGCAAGAGACTTTCAATGTCGTTTACTTCCATCATACCCCGTACACTTCCGATGGCGGAGTTGGTCCGACTTCGATCATGCGCTGGCCGTTCAGGGAGTGGGGAGCAGACGCAGTCCTGGCCGGCCATGCGCATCAGTACGAGCGGCTGAACGTCGGTGGACTGCCGTACTTTGTCAATGGCTTGGGCGGTGCCGAGATCGCGAGTTTCGGCGCGACCGCGACGGGTAGTCAGGTGCGTTACAACGCCAATTTCGGCGCGATGCGGCTGGTTACCAACAGCGATAATCTACGTTTCGAGTTTCTCTCGATCGCTGCTGGTGGCACCCTGGTCGACAGCTACACGGTTTACCCGAACTCGACATTCAACGATCGCTTTGTCGACGCCACGTTGCTGAGTGGAACAAGTGTAAGTGTGGTCGGTTCCAGTCTTGGCGCGACGTTTGAGACAGGGGAGCAATACAATATCGGCTCAACAGGCGGTAAGTCGGTGTGGTGGAATTGGACGGCACCGTCGGCTGGGAGCGTGACGGTGGCTACTGCCGGAAGCAATTTTGATACGACGGTAGGGATCTACACAGGCAGCACGGTCAGCAGCCTGACCAAAGTGGCTTCGAACGACGATGTGAGCAGTTCGGTCCGTACGAGCCTGCTGACATTTTCGGCTGTGGTGGGTCAAACCTATCGCATTTCAGTGGATGGATACAGTGGCGTGACCGGGCAGATTGCGTTGCAGTTGAATATTGCGCCGCCGTTGGTGAACGACGCCTTCAGTTCGCGAATCGTCTTGGCCGGGTCGAGCGTCACGGCGACAGGTTCCAACACAACGGCTACCTTCGAGACTGGCGAGCCGAAGAATGCGGGTATTGTCGGCGGAAAATCGGTCTGGTGGAGTTGGACCGCGCCAGCTTCGGGAACCGTCTCCATCTCGACGGCTGGAAGTACCTACGACTCAACCTTGGGAGTCTATACCGGTTCGAGTGTCAACGCTTTGTCGGCAAAGGCTTCGAACGACGATGAATCCAGTTCGATTCACACTAGCCGAGTGATATTCACTGCCATTGCTGGCCTCACGTACCAGATCTCCGTCGATGGGTATCGCGCCGCGTCAGGGAGTGTGGCGCTCGCGATAGCTATGCTCGCACCTCCTGTCAACGACAACTTCGTCAATCGTACATTTGTCAGCGGCGCATCGGTCACGGCGAACGGCACCAACCTGAATTCGACGAGGGAGACGAGCGAACCGAATCATGCAGGCGTAACGGGCGGACGATCGGTGTGGTGGTCATGGACAGCCCCAAATTCGGGAACCATCACTATTTCAACCGCCGGCAGCAATTTTGATACGACTTTGGGTGTCTACACGGGGTCGAGCGTGACGGGGCTGACGAGCGTCGCTTCTAACGACAACGAGACCGCTTCGCTTCGGACAAGCCGAGTTCGATTCTCCGTCGTGGCCGGACGAACTTATCAAATAGCGGTAGACGGATACAACGGAGCGATGGGGAACATTGTGCTGAGCATCTTCTATTAAGGGAGAAAACGGAAAAGGTGTCAGGGTCGGAACTACAAAATTAGTCACGAGTGGCTCATGACGTTTCTGAAGCATCGAATCGCCGATCCGAGGATGTTGCGGCTCTTGAAGAAATGGCTCAGGGCTGGAGTGTCTGAAGATGGCGAGTGGTTTCGCACCAAGGCCACATTGCGAACAGAGCTGGATTCGGTTGCAGGTCATTTTCCAGAGCTGACGCCGAAAGTGGCCGACTTTCAATCGCTAGTTGACGAAATGGAACACGCATCGATGGATGTGAAGAGCATGGACGCCTGTGACGATATCCCATTTTTTTTCTAAGGACGAGCATGGGAATCACCTTTCCTTGTTCGTTTTTAGTGTACTCGCTCTCCAACCGGTGGTTTACACTGGTTTGCACCACCGGCAGAGGATGTGTCAGCCCTTCAGGCTTAATTCTAACGCGGTGAAGGATATTTTTGCGGAATGGCGCGAGCCATCCGGTGACTCGGACCTCAGTGAGGCCGGACGGCTCACGCCGTAACGCTAAAACAGTTTAATTTGCTGAAGAAAAATCCTTCACGGCGTAGGCTTAATTCCGCTACTGGCCACACCACCGTGCGGTCTGCGGGTGTCGATTTACCCTCGATTTCGCCACGCGTCCAAAAGTACGGCGACAACAATCACGACGCCTGTGATGATTCGTTTCAATGGCTCTTCTGCACCGACTGACGCTAGTCCCGTCTGCAGCACTGCAATGATGACAACACCGATGAACGTATTGACGATGGATCCACGGCCACCCATCAGGCTCGTGCCGCCGATCACGGCGGCGGCGATTGCAGACAGCTCAAGTCCAATGGCCGCGTTAGGGTCCGCTGACGAGAGCCGACTTGCCTGCATCAATCCGCCGATTCCACACATGAATCCTGACAAGGCAAACACGGCCACTCGATAAGGTCTTGAATCGATGCCAGACATCTTGACCGCGTTTTCATTGGTACCAATTGCAATCAGATATCTTCCGGCAATAGTCCAAGACAACAGACTTTGCGCAACCACGACAACTAACGCGGCGATGAGAAAGGCCGGTGACAACAGCATCGACCCCAGCGGTGCACCGATGATTTCGACGCTCTTACCAATGTATTTCGTCTGTGAATCCGTGACCAAATAGGCACCTCCTCGCGCGACTTCAAGCATGCCGAGCGTCACGATGAATGATGGAATGCCACAATAAACGCTGAGCGACCCATTGGCAGCGCCAAACAACATCGCAACGCCAACGGCAAACATCGAAGCCGATGTAAGCGACCATCCCCAGTCAACCATCGCCAGCCCCAGAATTGCCGACGACAGCGCCAAGATTGACCCGACAGAAAGATCAATGCCACCAATGATCAGCACCAGCGTCATACCCACGGACACAACCGTCAAATCCGGAATTTGGTTGGCAATGGTCGTGAGCGTCAACGTGCTGAAAAAATTATCACTCAACAACCCAAACGCAATCAAGAGAAGTCCAAGGACTGCCAGCAACCCCGCAACTTGCTTAAGGTGAAAGGCAATAACGCCGCGCGATGAATACGTACTTGGTGGCACTAGGTCATTCCTCCACGAGAAAAGATGCTGCGGTGATGGCGGCAACGGACCATTCATGGCGCTCAAATTTGGCGATCAATCGACCACGCGACATGACAGCGATCGCATCACAATTATCGAATAACTCTTGCAAGTCGCTGGACACGATCACAAGCGACTTACCTGCGGCAGCTTGCGATTCGATGATTCGGTAGATCCGTTGCCTTGCATCAACATCAATGCCACGCGTAGGTTCGTCTAGCAGCAGTACGGCCGCGTCGCGCAGCATCCATTTTCCAAAAACAACTTTTTGTTGATTCCCACCACTGAGTTCGTCGATGCGTTGCTCGATCGAATCACACTTGGTCGCCAGTTGGTCTAACAAAGACTGGCACCTCAATCGTTCCGATGATTTGCGAACGAAGCCGGCGGTCGAAAACTGAGCGAGCGATGTGATCGAAAGATTAGATCGAATCGAGAGCGACCGCAGTAAGCCATCTCGCTTTCTGTCTTCGGTGACCAGCGCGATGCCGCGCTGGACCGCTTGCTTCGGATGATCAAATCGCAAGCTTTTATTGTCGTCTTTCGCTCCGCGAAAGAACGCTCTATCGCGGAGCGAAAGGCGACACTTAGCTGCATCCGTATTCCCAATCATCACACTTCCGCTGTCGGCGCGATCGGCACCAAAGATGGCGCGAAGTAATTCGCTGCGACCAGCCCCTACCAATCCCGTAATTCCAAGTCGCTCACCACGTTTTACTTCGAACGAAATGTTATGTAGCACTCCATCACGGCTGAGGTTCACAACGCGAAGTCCGACCGCAGCTTGGCGGAACGAACGAAATTCGTCCGACCGCGAACGCTCGTCGCCAGTCATCATCGCGACCATGGTCTTCATCGAAACATTGGCTGCTGTGGTGGCTCCGACGTTTTTTCCATCACGAAGAACAGTGATCCGGTCGCAGACGGCTTGGATTTCATCAAGCCGATGACTGATGTAGACCATACTGACACCCATGTCTCGCATCGCGCGCAAGCGATCGAACAATCGCTCCGTTTCCGTTGACGTCAGCGCCGCCGTTGGCTCGTCAAGAATCAGCACACGGCACCTACGCGACAACGCGGACGCGATTTCGATCAGTTGACGAATGCCGATCCCCAGAGTTCCCGTTTGTGCCCGTGGGTCGATGTTTTCAAGACCTAATTCAGCAAGCGACGCACTTGCCAAGTCATGTAATTTGCGTCGCGAAACAAAGCCGAAACGGTGTGGCAAACGGTTGAGAAACAGGTTTTCAGCAACGCTCAACGTATCTACCTGATTCAACTCTTGCTGAACGATTTGAACACCTCGTTGCTCCGCATCCCTTTTATTGGTGGGCACGTAGGAGCTTCCGTCCAGTCTCATGGAACCACGAGTCAACGGCACCAGTCCCGCGATGATTCGCGACAACGTGCTTTTCCCTGCTCCGTTGGCTCCTAGAAGTGCATGAATCTCGCCCGGTCGCAACTGGAAGTTCACATTGCTTAGGACCGCAGAGTTGTAGGTCTTGCAGACACAGTCAACTTCAAAACGGTTGATAGGGATGGTCATTAATGTGTGGGATTACTCGGCAACGTTTTCATTTGTAATCAAATCGACAGGAGTCTCGCGATCAACCAGTGAACCGCTGGGGTCACTTAGCAGCTTGAGTGCAAACTCAATTCCAAAAACGGCAAGTTGATCGCCATGTTGGTCTGCGGTTGCCAAAATACTGCCATCAATGATGGCTTGCTGCACCGCGCTAATGTTGTCAAAGCCAACGATCTGAACTTGGTTTTCACGCGATGCCGATTTGACTGCCGCCAGCGCCCCCAGGGCCATGCTGTCGTTACAGGCAAGAAATGCCTTCAGATTGGCGTGCTTGGTGAGCAACGATGAAGCCAAAGAGTTCGCTTGGCTCATTTCCCATTGTGCCGACTGCGAATCGACAAGCTGCATCCCTGCGGCTACAATTGCATCTTCGAAGCCCGTTTTTCGCTGCTGGCTATTGAACGAGGTCTTGATCCCTTCAAGGATTGCGACCTCATCACCTTTTGACAGTTTTGAAGCAAGGTAATCGCCGACTTGTTTCGCTCCGGCTCGATTGTCAGGGCCGACAAATGGAATCGCGACCTCTTCCTGTTTAAGGATCTCGGCATCAAGTCGATTATCGATATTGATGATCACGAGACCTGCGGCCTTGGCGCGGCGCAAGACTGGCACGAGGGCTTTCGAATCCGCTGGTGCAATGACGATTGCATTGGCACCCGCAGCAATCATTTCCTCAACAATTCCAACCTGACGATTGAGGTCTCGCTCGTCTTTGATACCGTTGAAGACTAGGTCATACTCGTCTGCATGAGCCGCTTGGTGCTTGGCCGCTCCGTCGGCCATGGTCGCGAAGAATTCGTTGGCGAGCGATTTCATGATCAGCGCAACTTTCGGCTTCGTTGGTTCCGATTTTGTCGTCGTTTGCGCAGCGTCATTCGATTTCTTTTCTCCGCTGCATCCAGCGATGGCAACGATCAATGAGAACGTCAATAGACAGGAATTAAGGCAAAGAAAAAGTTTCATTTTTGGTCTCGTTGCAGGATAAAGTCGATATCAGAACGCAAAGGCATGGACGGTTGGGCACCGAAACGCGATGCAGCAAAGGCACCGGCGGCGGCAGCATATTTTACGGATTCTACGATTGAACCCGTTTCACACCATCTGACAGCGACGGCTGCCGCAAACGCATCTCCGGCGGCTGTCGTGTCAACTGCGTCCACCTGGAAGGGCTCTGCCCAATAGCATTCGTCTTCGCTGCATACGACGGCACCGTCATGGCCCATGGTAACAACGGCATTTCGTGAACCACGGGCAACAAACGCCTGCGCCGCTAATCGGGCGTCCTGCCGTGATTCGATGCTAATGTTAAGAATCGTGGCAGCTTCAGATTGATTAGGACAAATAAGATCGACGTCAAACAGCGCATCCGGAAACAAAGCTGGCGCGGGTGCTGGATTGAGCACGGTGCGAACTCCTGCCGCGCGGGCGATTGAGATCGCGCGCAGCACAGCCGGCAACGGAACTTCGAGTTGCACCAACAACAAGTCTGCCGCTCGTATGAATCCAGCCGCCACGTCGATATCGTCGGGCGACAATTTCCCGTTGGCGTTGGGCACCACCATGATATGATTTTGGCCAGAATCCTCCACACCAATGATCGCAATGCCGCTGGCGCAATTTGAAATCGATGTCACTTGGGTTGAATCTATTCCTGCGGCTTCTAATCCTAAACGCAGTCGATTCGCAAACGAATCATCGCCAACTTTGGCAATCATGGCCACGCGGGCACCTTGCCGTGCTGCAGCGACCGCTTGATTGGCACCTTTACCGCCAGGAACTTCCGTTGAGTCATACGCAAGGATTGTTTCGCCCGGAATCGGTAGCACTGCGCAGCGAACCACAAGATCCATGTTGATGGAACCGACGACAACGATTCGCGGTGATGCCTGCATGGCGTGTCAGCAGTTGAACGAGGTTGCGATGCATAAAAGTTAGCATCTTGCGGGATTTTATTGTCGCCTTGATCAATTAGTGGGATAGGCTTCCAGCCTGTCGCATTGAAAATGACAGGCTGGAAGCCTATCCCACTTCTGCGGCGTTCTTATTGTGGCGGTTGGCTAGACAGGAGCATCAGCGATTCGAGAATACACTTTTGGCCATGTTCGGGAATGACAAGGTACTGGTGACGCCCCGATTCATCCACTTTAAATGTCGTCAATCCGTTGTCTTGAACGGTAACGGTCCCAACAGGCGATAGCTTGAAGTAGCCACGCTCAGGTCTGATGCCGACCAGCACGCTGGTTAGGTCCCAGGTCGGTCGGTCATGGTGCGGGCCGCAGTACAGCAGATAGGCTTCTTTCAACGGATGCGGCGAGGCGTAACGATAGTCTTCGTGGATGCTAATCGATGGATAGGCCAGCGCGAGACCAATCTCAAAGCCACTCCAAAGCATCGGTGTTGGCCATCGAGTCGCGATTGATTTTGCCGCCGGAATGTCCTGCACAACATTGTATTCCTGGTGGTCATAAAGATGGCCTTTGTCGCCAGCGATCTGAGTAAACGCTCCCGCCATCACGGAAAGTAGCCGCACCTTTTGCTTGATCAACTCGACGCCACCGAGCGGGCTGATTCCGTCAGGCTTCGAATCGAGCAATTTAGAAAGATTGGTGGAAAAGCCAACTTGAGCGATGACGACCGTACCATCCTCTGCCGAGATCAATGCACGGCGCAAAACTTCCACTGCATCAGGTGCTTTTTCGCCAGACAATAGATCATGCGGATAACGTGGCGAGTCGCCGTCTCTCTGCCCCGCCATACCGTTGAATTTTCCTTCATCGGGGGTAACTCCACTGCGACAAACACCGATGGGTATGTCACCTCGCTTGTAAAAAGTGTTGATCGCGTCGGTAAACGGTGCAGCCAGTGGATGGTCTTTGGTTACGGTTACGGCGAGCAGCTCGCATTCGCCTCGTGATTGCAACGCATGAATCATGCCCAGCGCCAACACATCATCCACATCGTTGCCAATATCAGTATCAAAAATCAAAGGAATGGGCGGTTTTTGTATTTGTTTGGTCCGATCTGGTTCGTCTCCATTTAACGACGAACAACCCAAAAACGTGAGCCATAAGAGCGGAACGGCGAATTGTTTGCATCGCATTTGATGGATTTCTCAACTGGAAAACTGAACGAAAGGAAAACCGCACGGCCGTGATTCTACCCAATGGACAATTTGGGAACTTGGCGAATCAACGTCTATCACGCGAAATTTTGCGATTGATGCGAATACGTCGAAGTTGATACAGCAACAAGGGTTTAGTGAAACAACTTCCTTTTTTGCCTGAGTAGCTTGAACGCATCGACCACGGACCAGCCGTTTTTCTTTTCGACATCGACGATGGCGAACAGTGAAAATACGTCTAGTCAAGGACAAAATAACGGACAAAATAGGGGACCAAACCAAGGTCGGAATTCGCCTCAGGAAAACTCGATAGCCGGTGACGATCTTGTGCAACGAGCGCGTCGTGAGATCGCAGAGATTATTCGCGAAGTTGCCGCGTTGGCAAGAAAGTCGATCGATCGAAGCTCTTTTTTTGCAGCGCTCGTTGATCGCACTGTTTGCGCCATTGCAGCGGAAGGGGCCGTCATTTGGGACTGCAGTGAAGCTACCCCCATTGCGATCGTGCGGACCGGCAGAATTACAGACGCGTCGATTGGACCTTTCGCGGTCGGAACTCACCATTGCTTGTTGCGTGAAATTGCGGTGTCACAGGCACCTGCGGTCGTTCCCGCAACGCCCGATGCAACCGATCCCAACCTGCCTAACAACCCAACTTCGTTTCCTGCGGCACTCGTGCCTATTTTAGATCTCGTGCCAAGTCATGATGATTCAAGTCCGGCTGCAAAAGATCATCAATCCCCAAGCTATGTTTTGGAAGTTTTTCTCGAAGGCGAAGCAGGCGTCTCGACGCAGCGTGGGTATCTACGTTTCATTGCTCAAATGAGCGACCTTGCAAGTGTGTTTCTGCAGGCCGACGAGATTCGTCTGGCGCGGTCGCGTGAATCGATGCGGTCCCAATTTATGGAAGCATTGGATCGCCTTCATCGATTGGAAACGTCGTCAGCCGTTGCGGCCGAAATCGTTGATTCAACCGCAGACATGTTTGCCGTCGCGCGAGTATCGCTGGCAATGGTCCGCCCCAGAAAATCAAGGCTGATTGCCGTCAGCCATGTGGAATCGATCGATCATCGCGGCGAAACATGTCGCTTGTTGTTAAGAGAAATCGACGCGTATTGTTTTACGGGTGATCGTCGCGTCGCGACCGATTTCGACCAGAAACGAGACGTATCGACAAGCGACAGCGATGAACTTTCTCTTTCGCCGTTTGCGGTCACGCGAAACACTGACGACTCCATGCGAATGTTGCTGCAGCATACAAACGGGCAATGCCCAAGCGACCTGCAATCATCGTTCTTAAACGATTGGTCGAGACAAGCACTGGCAATCCTGAGCTGTCGATTGCAATTTGAATCGATTCCGCTTGCAAAGGCATATCTAGCGATCTCGCCAGAATTTCTTTCCATGTCGCCAACACTAACGCGACGACTATTGACCATCGCTGGTGGATTGATCGCGATGACCATGATTGCCATGATTCCTACGCCGATGGTCGTGACGATGCCTGCGTCACTGCGTCCCGAAGGCGCTCGAACGCATTATGCACCGAGCGATGCAGTCGTTGATCAGGTTGCGGTCAAGCATGGCCAAGCTGTGCAGTCTGGGGATGTTTTGGTTCGACTTCGCGACTGGGCATTGGAAGAGCAGGTGACAACGCTGGTTGCCCGCCGCGCCGTTGTCAATCAACGGTTGTCCCGATCGATCGCTTCTTTGGTTGAAGCTCCAGTGACGACGTCGTCCCCGACACCTAGCCACGAGTCCACGACCGATGATGAGCTGGTTCAACAACAACGCTTGTTGGAAGAAGAGCTCGCTGGTCTCAATGAACAAATCGAATTGCTGGATGCGGCTCGCGATCGTTTGACCATTCGCGCAGATCGCGCGGGCCGCGTTGACGCATGGCAAACCGAACTGACCGCAACCGGCCGTCCCGTCCACCGTGGTGATTCGTTGGTCCGAGTGGAGCCCGATGGAATGCGCTGGATGGCCGATGCCCGGATCGATCAATCTCGAGTCAGCCTTGTGCTGGATCAAATTCGCGAAGATCCCGATACGATTCTAAAGGTTGCGACGGTTGCCAGGCCAGAACGATCCTTTCAAGCAAAATACCTAAGACGCGAACTGGCAATCATTCCCACTACGGAGTCCATTCATGTGGCTTCAAAGAGTGAAGGTTCACTAGGAATCGAATTGGCGATCAATCGTGACGACATTGATTTGGCCAATCCAGCATTGAATATTGTGAACGATGAGTCTTGGACCAATGGTTCACCCGCATCGGTTGCCATCGATTGTGGCAAACGACCGTTGTTTCAGGTACTGTTTTTTGATCTAGTGCGCGCAGCGCGCCGAACATGGGCGAGATGGGTATGAAAAGTCGTTCGGTTATCGCAACCATTGTGATCATGGCCGGTATTAACAACTTCATCACGTCGACTCCGGCGGCAGATTCTGTCGGCGACTTGCGCGCACCGAGGTCGGTGGTCAGTGGCAAGGAATCGGCACAAGTTCAAACGTTGCCAGTCGCGGCGAAAGCTTTAAAATCGATCGATATTGCCATCGACTCTGGACCGTTGGATGAGTCTCGGGCGATTGCAGTGCAGGACTGCATCGTAAAGTTTTCAGAAGAGTTAAATATCCCTTCGACGGAGTCAGGTTTGATTGCGGAATTGTCGGTTGAGACCGGCGACGCCATTCAATGGGGAGATCCGATCGCGCGCCTTGATGATCGAAAACTTCGAATCCAAAGCAAGGCGGCCTCGCTAAGACTTGAATCAGCGATGCAACAATCGAACGATGACTTGGAGTTGCAGTATGCCGAAAAAGCACTCGAAGAATCGAAAGCAGAGTTAGATGCAAGTCGGGCGATCTACAATGACGCCGCAGGCGCGGTGCCATTAACAACATTGCGACGATTGCGACTCTCGGTGGAGCGCGCGGACCTGGAGGTCGCTCGCGCAAAGAAAGCCGCTTCCCTGTCCAAGATTGAAGTTGATTTGCGTTCAGCGGATGTTTCGGTGATCGACGATACGTTACGACGATTGCACTTGCAGAGCCCGCTATCTGGCGTCGTGTTACAGGTTTATCGCCAGCGAGGCGAATGGGTCACGACAGGCGAATCTGTCGCGCGTGTCGCGAGGCTTGATCGACTTGATGTCCATGCAATTCTCTCCGCCGACCGGATCTCACCACAAGCATGCCGAGACCAATCGGTATCCGTAAGATGGATGGATCCGATCACCAAAGTCGAGCATCGCCTGCGTGGACGTGTCGCTTCCGTTCAACCCCAACGAGTTGCCGGTTCACGTTATCGCATTCAAGCAACCATTGCCAACGATCGCACGACAGACGGAAAAGATTGGATGCTGCACCCTGGAACCGAAGTGCAAATGTTTGTGTATCCAACCAAAGCAAAGTAGCTTTTTAAGACAATGCCCCGCTTCGTTGCTGGGGCAGAACGTTTTGTGTAGTGGGATTCGCTAGAATTCCCAACGTTTTAGTGTGCTGAGGAATTCTGGCGAATCCC
>JAYVSE010000216.1:0-8875 GCA_043775635.1 Planctomycetaceae bacterium
CATGAAAGCGTGACACAAAAAAGCTAGCAATCGCATTTTGCCGCCTTCATGGCAAGATCAAACTTGTGGGGTATAAAATGGCTGGAAGCCTATCCCACGTCAAAAACCGAACAATGATTGATCGAACTGGGCTGACGCGTCGAGCGATCGATTCCGAGTTGAAAAAACGGCTCAATCCGCTCATTCCAGGTTGGAAAATCGCTGGATTCGTTAAAAACCGCCCATTCGTAATAGAATTCCAATCTGGCGACAAAACCGGTTTAGCGATCTACTCTTAGATAGCGCCTGTCATTGGCGAACCGAACTGACCTCTTTCGACCCATTTCCCGTTGCCTGCCATGTTGCTTCAGAGCGAAAAACACAACGCCAAACAGACGGACCTAGCATTTCAGCGGTGTATCAACCCGGCGTGCGGCACGACCTATGAAACGCATAGCATTCGGACGTCTTGCGACCGATGTGGCGATTTGCTGGATATCGATTACGACTGGGACCGTGCGGCGGTCCCCAAACGGATGAACGATTTTGAGGCGATGTGGTCGCAACGAACCAATCCGATTCGGTTTAGCGGGGTTTGGCGATTTCACGAGTTGCTCCCGTTTGCACCCCATGAACAAATTGTTACGGTTGGTGAGGGCCAAACCCTGCTTCAGCAGTCTGATCCGGTTGGCAGCTACGTCGGCATGAACCCTGGCACACTGCACCTGCAGTACGAAGGGATGAACCCATCAGGTAGTTTTAAAGATAATGGCATGTGCGCCGCATTCACACACGCGCACATGATGGGTGCCAAGCGTGCTGCCTGCGCGAGCACCGGCAATACGAGTGCCTCGCTGGCTCTTTATTGTAGCGCGACGCGGTTGATGAAGGCCGTGATTTTTATCGGCAGCGGAAAGATTTCTTATGGCAAACTATCTCAAGCACTCGATTACGGTGCGCTCACGGTGCAAATCGCTGGTGACTTTGATGACGCGATGTTCCGCGTCCAACAGGTTTCAAAACAGCTAGGAATTTACCTCGTCAATAGCGTCAATCCGTTCCGACTGGAGGGCCAGAAGACGGTGATGTATCGCGTGCTGGAAGCATTGCGATGGGAAGTTCCTGACTGGATCGTTGTTCCCGGCGGAAACCTTGGCAATAGTAGTGCTTTCGGCAAGGCATTCATGGAAATGAAGCAACATGGTTTGATCGATCGTGTTCCAAGATTGGCTGTGATCAACGCTTCAGGAGCCGATACGTTGTACGAGTTGTTCGAGCGTCGCGGTGTACGTTGGCGCGGCGGCAACGTCGAAATGGATCCGATTCGCAACTACAACGACAAGATGGATCGTGAGAAGCTAAAGGCTGACACGATTGCTAGCGCCATTGAAATCAACCGCCCCGTTAATTTGAAGAAGTGCCTGCGAGCGCTCGATTTCATGGATGGGGTCGTCCGTCAGGTGAGCGACCAAGAGATTCTCGACGCAAAAGCAAAAGTCGGTGCCGGTGGATTTGGCTGCGAGCCAGCGTCTGGCGCGAGCGTCGCAGGTGCCAAGCTGCTACGACGAGAAGGTGTGATCGCCCCCAGCGACCGCGTCGTTTGCATTTTGACCGGACATGAACTGAAGGACCCCACCGTCACGGTCGCGTATCACACAACCGATCAAAACCAATTTGACAAAGTGCTTGGCAGCCGCGGCGTTCAAAAAGCAAGCTTCGCGAACCGGGCGATCGCCGTGCCCAATGACCTCGACGATATTATACGCGCGATTCAACTTTACTCTTGAATGTTGGCGTGCTTTCCAAGCTCGCTACCAACAAGTTGCGAGTTCGGAGAACACGCCGACAATGTTCTCGATCACTTTCACTTTAAAACTCTCCCACGTTCCGCAATTGGCCTGGATGCAAATGTCTGCTGCTGTTTCTTTGGTTGTCCATGGTGCCGCCGGTCGCATGGGCCGCCGTGTGGTTGCGATCGCATCGGAAGATCGCAACGTGAAGCTTGTCGGTGGAATTGAATCCAGTTCGCATCCGCTGATCGGAAGTGACATCGGCTCGATTGCGGGAATTTCTCCCGTTGGCGTTTTGCTCAGTGCAACTTGGCCAGAAGCCATTGGTGCGGTGATCGATTTTTCGTTGCCGATTGCTGTGCCAAGCTGCGTTTCCGCGTGCCTCAAAAGCAAGACACCGCTGGTCGTGGCGACGACGGGGCTCGAGGATGAGCAAAAACATTTGTTGGCCGAAGCCGCCAAGACGATTCCAGTTTGTTGGGCACCAAGCATGTCGCTTGCCGTTAACTTGACGATGCGATTGGCACAACAAGTAACCGCAGCGCTCAAAGGCTTGGCCAGCGGTATAGACGTTGAAATCATCGAGCGGCATCATCGATTCAAAGAAGATGCGCCCAGTGGTACTGCGTTAAAATTCGGTCAGATCATCGCGGCAGAAATGGCTCGGGATGCTGACGTCGATGTCACGCATGTTCATGGCCGCGAGGGAAAGACGGGAGCAAGAACTCGCAACGAAATCGGCTATCACGCGGTACGAGTCGGTGACAATCCTGGTGAACACACGATTGTTTTCGGTATGCTTGGCGAACGCATTGAACTGAACGTGGCTGCAAGCAATCGCGATTGTTATGCCACCGGTGCGATTGCCGCTGCAAAATGGCTTCAGTCCAAGCCACCGGGAATGTATGACATGTTCGATGTTTTAGGCCTGAAGTAGAAATTTGAGATTTGAGATTTGAGATTTGAAATTCGAGATCTCAATCGCGTCTGCATTTCTGTGGGCCGGCAACTAGGTTGCGGACGTCGACGTAGTCCATCCCAGCTCGACATGCCGCTTCAATACCGATATCAGTGTCCTCAAAGACGAGGCATTTTCTGGGCGTGATTTCAATACGCCTTGCGGCTTCTAGGAATACGTCTGGGTTAGGTTTGTGGAGTAGCGTGTCTTCGGCCCCGACGATGGCATCAAACAAATTTGCCAAGGCGATCGACTCCAGTTGGTCGATGACGATCGACCGCGACCCACCGCTGGCGACGGCCATTGGCAAACGTCGATAATGGCTTCGGGCGATTTGGCAAACGGGTTCGTTGGGACCCACTTCGGTCAAACTCGCCATGAAAAACCCCTCCTTGACAGCCGCGACCTTTTCAATTTCGACAAGAATTCCCTGCTCCGCGGACAAGGTTTCGATAATCTTGGCAGTCGGAATGCCTCCCATCGCGTAGAATCGGGGTTCGGGAAACTCCATTCCATAAAGCGACAACGCCTTCACCCACGCGATGTAATGCAGTGGCATGGAATCGGTTAACGTTCCGTCGCAATCGAAAATCAGACCGGCGTAGAGTTCCGCGAGATTCATCTTTTTCAGTTTTTCAGTGTTTATCAAAATGGCTTTGTGCGACCAAGGATACCTATGCGAAGTTTGCGGAGAAGACGTCGCCTGTTTAATGGACAGCGATTTGTATTTACGTTACGTCATTGGGGAAATTGACCCCGAAGTGCTCCACACGACGCCAGAACGCCATATTCGCTGCAACCCGACGCTTGCTCAATTCATCGTTCATTCCGCTTTCGAGCCCGTTTTGATTGATGGGCCTTTCGATCGGCGAAAACTGGACGCGGAATTTGCGGAGACTCGTTGCGAATTAATTTCACGGGGGTTTGCCAGGTTGGTTGAACTTGAAAAACAAGGTGGCGAGTCCGACGTCACCCAATATCCGCTACCGGAAGTCATTGCAAAATGGTGACAATCGCTTTTTATCACGACCCTATTTCACTTGCTTGAAAGCATCGATTGATGTTTGGATTGCGAATCAGTTTCGATCAGCCAGTCTATCTGCTGCTCTTACTGCTCTTGCCATTTTTATGGTGGCTCAGTTTTCGATACATGGCATCACTTGGTACCGGACGAAGGATCGCGGCAATTTTATTTCGAACTGCCGTGCTGGTCGCCATCATCGCAGCGCTGGCCGGTGTGCAATTGGTTTGGACGACCAATCGAGTCACGGTGATGTACCTGCTGGACCAATCGGAAAGCATCCCCAAAGACCGTCGGTTGCAGATGCTGGAGTTCGTTACCCGCAGCGTCAGCCAGTACCGCAATTCAGCTCGTGAAGATCGCGCGGGTGTGATTGTGTTTGGACGAAATGCAGCGATCGAAGTGCCGCCGTTCAACGACGATGTTCCACCGCTGCGACAAACCGAAAGTGATTTTGGACGCGGTGATGCTACGAATTTGGAAGAAGCCTTGGAGCTTGCTCACGCGTCGATGCCCGAAGACTCGCGGCGGCGGATAGTGATTGTCACCGATGGGAATGAGACGCTGGGAGACGCGAAACCGGTCGCAGCTAGGCTTGCGGCCGCAGGCATTGGCATCGACGTTGTTCCTGCTCCTCTGGGAACTGGGGCTGATGTGCTGGTCGAAAAGATTGACCTGCCGCCAGACATTCGAAATGGCCAGCCTTTCGAAGCACGCGTGGTCATCTCAAACTTTGCTTCAGCAAGCTCCGCATCGCCAACCAAAGGTCGGCTCAGTATCACACGCAGTTCCGGCGGCGAAGATCAACTGCTACTCGATGAAGAGATTGAATTGGCGGCGGGAAAAAACGTGATTCCACTTCGCCACACCATCGACCAACCGGCAGCTTTCACCTTCAATGCGAAGTTCACGCCTGATACACCAGCCGATGATGCTCAAGGTCAAAACAATGAAGCGGCGGCTTATACTTATGTTCGCGGCAAGGGACGCGTTCTCCTTATCGAGCCATTCGATGCACCAAGTGAGTTCTCGTTGATTGTCGAACAGCTTCGCAAGTCAGATATCGAGGTCGTTGTGCAGTCGACCAACGAGTTATTTGGGTCGCTGGCTGAACTGCAAGCGTTTGACGCGGTCATCTTGGCGGGCGTCCCACGGACCAGCGGTGACTCAGCGGACTCGATCAACCATTTCACGGACGATCAAATTCAAATGCTCGTTCGCAATACACAACAACTGGGCGCTGGGTTGATGATGATCGGTGGCCCCGACTCACTTGGCGCTGGCGGTTGGACGCGCACGCCAATCGAGGAAGCGATGCCGGTCGACTTTGAGATCAAGAACACAAAAGTGATTGCGGTTGGTGCGCTAATGTTGGTCATCGATAGTTCGGGATCGATGGATGGCGAGAAAATGACGCTATGTAGAACGGCGGCGCGTGAAGCCGTGAAGGCGCTTAGCCCGTCGGATTCGATTGGAGTGATCTCGTTTGATGGTGAAACGCGTGTGATTGTGCCATTGCAGCCGGTGGCAGGCCGCACGCATATCTTGCCGCTGATATCCCGCATTCAGCCGAGTGGGGGCACGGTGATGTTCCCAGCGATGCAAAAAGGTTTTCGCGAGCTGAAGCAATCCACTGCCTCCGTTAAGCACATGATCTTGATGACCGACGGCCAAACCGCGCCCGATGATTTCCAAGGACTCACCCGCGAAATGAAGGCAGCGGGCATTACGGTAACGTCGATCGCGATTGGCAGTGATGCGGATGTGAACCTGATGCGTCAGATCGCCTCGGCGGGTGGCGGGAAACTATTTCACGTCTTATCGCCGCGCGCGATTCCACAAGTGGTCATGCGTGAGGCCCGCAGAGTTGCTCGCCCGCTGATCTATGAAAATTCAATCGGGATTCAGCCCAAAGTCGAAATGCCGCATGCGATCTTGAGCGGCCTGGAGTACTCGTTGCCACCGGTGACGGGCTTCGTGATGTCGACTCCTAAGGAGAGCCCGCTGGTACAGACGATCCTGAGTTCACCGCTACCCGCCGGCCAAGAGAATCCGATTCTTTCCGTTTGGCAGTATGGCTTGGGGCGGACGGCAGTCTTCGCCACCGATGGTGGTCAGCGTTGGTCATCCGCTTGGACGCAATGGCCAGGCCATGAAAAGTTTTTCTCACAGCTTGTTCGGTGGTTGATGCGACCAACAGGTGATACAGGCAAGTATTCGATCGCAACTCAAGTCCGTGGTGGTGAAGTTCAAGTCATCGTCAATGCGCTCGACAAGGACGATGCTTACCTGAATTTTCTAAAAATGAGTGGGTCGGTATTGGGGCCGGACCTGAAGCCCATTCCATTGGAAATGCTTCAAACGGCACCGGGTCGATACATCGGAGCCTTCAGCGCGGATATTGCGGGCAGCTATTTTGTCAATGTTGTCCCAGGGGATGGCGTGACGATGCTCACGACAGGCATCAATGTTCCGTTCGGTGATGAATACCGAGTTCGCGAAATGAATCAAACGCTGATTCACTCGTTAGCAGCCAATGAACCTCGCAATGGTGAGATTGGTATGGTTGCATCGCCGCTGGCCGACAACGGCCTGGAAGAAACGCTGAAAGAAAATCCATTCCGCGAGGGTTTGGCGAAGGTCGGGGCGATTCAAGATGTTTGGCCCTGGTTTGTATTGGCTGGCTGCTGTCTGTTTCTCGGCGATGTCTTTGTTCGCCGGGTAGCGATCGGAATGGGATGGGTTTACACGGCATGGGATGCGATTCGCAGAACCAGCAAAAAAGAATCGGTGCCGATTGCACGACTAGATTCTCTATTGAAAAACAAGGAACGCGTTACCTCGCAACTGGAGCGAGAACGGATGGCAGTAAGATTCGATGCTGGGCAGGCTGATTCGACTTCGTCTGCGCAAGACACCAATGACTTAGGAACAAAGGACGGCACCGTCCCCATTAAATCCGTAAGTGTCAGTGCTGACGTCAATAACAACCCTAGTCTTGATAGGCAGTTGTCGTACACAGAGCGACTCTTGGAAGCGAAGCGTAAAGCACGAAAATAGGCTGTGCAGTTGCATTTTCAATTCCAATCATGCGTACGGAAAACCAATCGCATCGTGTTTTACCTCATTCTTCGATAAGATAAGGTCCAAGAAATCGTTTCCCATTGAAATGAATCAAGTGTGATGGAGCATCAGCGACCCATACTTCGGTTTCCCACGCGATTTCCGCAAGATATCGTGCCATCATCGATCGTTTGGGAAACGCGGTAACGTAGACGAGTCCAGCCGATGCCTTTTCAAATAGTCTCATTAGTTCTAGGTGACGTTTTGCATCAACTGGTCCATGACTCGTAACAGATTCGACAAGCAATAACCAATTGCGCAATCCAAAATGTAACACGACATCAGGCATCTTGCCATGATTGTCGATTTCGACTCCTAAGGAATGTAAGTAATCTCCATCAAAGAACCCCATTTTGTCACCAGTGTCCCCCGCGTATACAAGTCTGCTTCCAGGTGCGAAGCGTGGCGCGAACTGCTCAATAATGTCACGGATAAGTGCACTGTGTGCGCCAGGACTCAACTGGAGAGTTTTGCCATTTTCTAGAACGACAGGTATCTGGACCAAGGCTCTTTCACTCGCATATCGCTCAACCAGCTTTCCTTTATTGGCTAGATACGTCTTCAGCTTGTCGGACCAAGTCGTTGTTCCGAATGACTTTAGCAGCTCTACGGCATCCGGTGACAATCGGTAAGCGGCCGCTGGACTATTTACAGGACGGCTTGGTTTGTCTGGATTGTAAAGTACCAGTCCGGCTTCAACGAATTGATGCATCGTTTGGCGGCGAAATGTTTCGCGAGTATTTGGGGCATACTTTGCATCATAGTGGTCGCGCACCCAATCCATGATGGGAGTAATACCAACGAGTGGATTAGTCGCATCAGCGATCGACTTGTTCGGGCCGATATTGCCGAGCGCCAAGAGCGTCAAAGCGGATCGTGAATTGATTTGGGCTCGTGGCAATCCGAGAGCTGAAAGAATTTCGATTGCTGCTGATAGATTGGGATGGTTCATTCAACAAAATCGAATTCACGTTGACCGCTCGCGGTTTTTGTTGTTCGAACTCGCCCAAGCTCAATCAAGGCATCACGATTGGGATAGACAAGCGATCTAAGATCGGTGGCATTTACTTGAGTATGCCCATTGAATTGGCGGAACCAATCGTCGACAGTCTGAGTGTTTAAATAGGCCACAATCCCTCGAGCTAATTCTTCAGTCAGTGAACCCCGATTTTCGTGATAGATGTTCAAATGGTTTTCGAATCCGATCGGCGACTTTGGTAAATCCGTAGGGTCAACCAAAGTTGCTACAATTCTCCTTTTCTCTTCTTTAGAGGTAAATCGCTTTACAGCAACGTAGAACCCTGAGGGGAATAGCCAACGTTGGGTCGCTTCGTTGATTGCAATCGCATTTGGTTTCTTGAAATCGTTTCGTGGCCACAACAGCTTTCCGCCAGCGAAATGTCCTGGATAAAGCAATGGAGCATCGACAGACGTTGGCAGCATTCGCAGATGTGTTTTCAAGCGAAAATCCACGACCGGGCCAGTTGAAACAGAGATGCCGAGATCTTGCAAAGAGCAAGTATAAGCAGCAAGTGATTTAGAAGCGTTCTGGCCTGCTTCAGTGGGAATATGTATGAATTTCTCGCCATCGCCTGACAGCACAATCTTACTGAACGGAACTGTCTCTATCCTTATATCACCAAACCCAGCGTCAGCAGACTTCGAAATGACTACGTCTCTTTGTTTAACACTTTTTTGTAAATGGATGATTACGTTTTCCTGCAAAACATTGTCCGCTGCAAACGCACGATCTCGAGTGTCAAACAGATGGATGGATTTGATCGCTGTGCGCTCCAGCATAAATTCGCGAAAAGCCTTGTAGTATGGGCCATTACAAAAGCTGCGCGGAATGATTGCGACAACCTCACCCTCCTTTTCTACCAGCTCAATTGATAGTGCCACGAAACCAGAATAAAGATTGACCGTTTCGACACCGACACTTGCCAGCGTCAATCGAGCCTGACTGTTGTTCCTTATTTTTTTGTATGGAGGATTGAGAATTGC
>JAYVSE010000217.1:0-21277 GCA_043775635.1 Planctomycetaceae bacterium
CCACTCGAAAAAGGAATTCAAAAAATATTTTGAATCAGGACTTGCCAATATTTAAGACCGTCGCTCTCCCCGAGTACGGAGCGAGGGGAGCCAGAATAATGATCGATATTCGGCCATAATAAAAGGACATTTAGCACGGGGATCATTATTAACTGCCTCTGGCAATTCGATAGAGTCGGCAGCGATCGTAACCTTTGGCGAGTCCGTGAGTGCCTACCCCATCGATATGAAAATTGTGATTGTCTTCGACGGTTAGTAACGCGGCAAACGACTCACTTGCATACGCACAACCACGCATCGTTGCCGGTTCAATCCGTGCGGCGCGGCTGACGTGTTGTCCGCTGTAGGCTGACCTGCCTTGGAACATATCGGGCAGTTCGAACACGGGACCTGCATGGAGCCCAACACGGAAAGGGGAACTACTGCAAAGATCATATTTCTGCCAATCTGGCGGTGCGATTTTTGGTTCCACCAATTCCAGCGCAAAGGCTGCCGCGTCGGTCACGCAGTCGAACACCGCATAGATGCCATCACCCCAGGTATTGGCATAGGTGGCCGCAGTACCGATGGGCGACATGAATAGTTCGTGCAGAAAGCGACCGTATTCTTCTAAAAAATCTGCCAATTGCCATTCGGGAATACGGCTGAATCCTGCCACGTCCGCAAATATCAATGCCTTGACTGGGCGATTCAAACGACAACTCGCCGTCGGTGCAGCCGGTGGTAAAACCGGAAAAGGCGAACGAGACGATTGATCGAGCTGTGCTCGCAAGCTCTCCAAGTCAATCTCGTGAGCCACATCCCCGATCGCCGTCCAAGCCTCTCCAAACGACCTCGCACCGCCAGGTTGGCCCGGCGTTGATTTATCGAGCAGCAAGATCGCTTGCGGGCGAGTCGCTCGCTCTCTCGCTCTCATGACAGCCAAGCCTTGCAATACGCGATTTGAAAAATGAAACAAATCGTTGCTCCCGAGGTAAGGCTCTTTCGTCGTATAATGAATGCTGCTTTCAGGAACTTTTCCCAATACTTCGTAGAACATCTGTGTCCACCCTCGCCAGGCCTCGGACGATTGGCCAAAGTTCACACTGGTTCGCAAGAAATCGTGTTCGGCAAAGGGTAAAATAACATGCAGCTCCGCGTTGCGCGCCAGCATCGCTTTCGCGAACAACAAATCTCCCCCGCAAGCCAATGAGCAGAAGCCAACTTTTGCATTCAAACGATCAAGCAGGCTCTCAATCGATCGACTGACGGCCTCGATCAGCGCTGGCGAATTGGGGAATCGAAGCGGATGACCTGCTCTGATTCGCTCGGGTGAATCGACCATGTGGCCACTGAAAATGACGACGCTGCCGAGATGCTCATCAAGGAACTTGGAGTCTGCGGTCACGCCTGCGGCGCGGAGTAACTCGATGTTGGTACGGATGGATGCCATCTCTCCCAATCGATTCTTGGCAATCGCAGCGTTCACCGCTTGCAGATAGTACTTCGTTGCTGACTCATGCGCTTCGAGGAGTACATTGGCTTCACCGAGCGTTGCGGGAATCCACACCGGATCGCCTTTGGATACGTCAATCTTGCCGATGCGTTCAATGACTTCGCTAGCGAGTTTTCGCGAGTGTTCTTCTTCGCCCAGTAGCCTGAATACGGTGGCGGCATTGATCAGTGGGAAAGTGCCGGCGTCGGGCAAATCGATTGCACCGGGCAACAGCGCCGCTCGTTCGTACCACTGGGCCGATTGAACGAGTAGCTCCGGCGAAGTGCGTGAAAGAATTTTCAATATGGCACCTTGTAGTGCGACAATATCCACACGTAGCGAGATCGTAATGTCCAGTGACATGTCGCTGGCTTGGGGCAGGATCGGTTCTAGCACCGATGCGGCATACTTGGCGTTCCCACCACGACGCGCGGCAAGGGCGAGTGGATATTGAAGCTGGACGTCAGCCAGTAGGTACTCTTGTCCTTCCTTCGCAAGGTCAAGGGCAAATGTGGGGAACCCTTGTTCAAGTAGCTTGCGACAGAACTCCCGGTACACGACACCGCTCCCCAGCGGTTGGCTTGGGTGCCTGCAATCATCAAGCAAGCGGTCCGCAGGCGCGTTGTCGCGTAGCCTTGCAAGGATTTGCTCTTCATTCATTTCGGTATGCCAGAGAGTAGAGCGATTGTCCCAATCGCTTTCCAGAGAGTACCACGATTACACCAATCGCTTACCAGAGAGTAGAGCGATTGTCCCAATCGCTTACCTACCTCTGAACCTGAACGCTTTTTCGAATCACCTGAGTAATAGCCACGATACGTCAATGCGCACAAGTTAGCAATCACGTGCAACTTGGCCAGCCTTGTATCGCTTCTGCGTTCAGAATGAACGATTGGGGACAATCGTTCTACTCTCTTGCCCAATGCAAAAATTCATTGCAACTTAAGTTGGCTTTCGTTGGATTCTCAGCGATGTATTTCTGTAAGCCAGGATTATTCATGAAGAAATTCAAAATTACGGAAACCATCGCGTGATCTCCCGCGTTTAACGGGTAACAAACAACATTCCATAAGCACGGAGAGGATCACGCGATGGGTGAAGCACAAGGTAATCTTTTTGAACCCGAATTCAACCGCTCTATCAAGATTCAGGCGACCGATCAACGGCTCACCTCTAACGCCGGGGTCGTCTTGTTGCGAGAAGCTGATCATCGCCTGGGATTGATTGAATCGATCGCGATGAACATCAAAGACCCGCGAATGGAAAATCGAATCCGATACCACATTGACGAACTCATTCGCGAACGGGTCTTTGCCATGGCATTGGGATACACGGCGCAGGACGACCTGGATCGTCTTGCCCACGACCCCGCGTTTCGAGCGGCAGTGTGGAATCGTTCTGGCGACCAAGTGGTCAGCGAACGACTGGCCAGTCAGCCAACGCAATCACGATTGATCGACATCCTCACCGGCAACGTTGCAAATCTTGAAGCGCTTCGTGATGGACTCGCTGGTTCCATCGAACGGCATATCTTGGCGTCTGGCGGCCGACGAGTTCGGCACGCGACTGTCGACATCGACAGTTTTCCCATTGAGGTTCACGGCCAGCAAGCCGGATCTGTATACAACGGGTATTATCGCAAGACCATCTATCATCCGTTGGTTGCTTCGCTAAGCGTTGGTGTTGACTACGACAGTCCGCAACAAGGCCAGCGTCTAGGAAACGGGTTCATGCATGCGAGGCTTCGGGAGGGCCAAGTTCACACCGCCGATGGCGTACAAACTTTTGTTGATCAGGTTGACACGAAGGCCCACGCCATTGGCCAACACATCGATTATCGTCTGGACGCGGGTTATACCAGTGGCAGCGTGATGGACGCCTTGTCCGATAAAAACCGGCGTTTTGTTGGACGATTGAAAACGAATGCTAAGCTGGATGCGCTCGCCGCACCGCATCTCAGGCGTCCATCGGTCGTCCACCGATGGAAGGCTACGAGTCCGTCATCGACCTGGGAAGCTACCAAATCGACTCATGGCAACACGCGCAGCGTCTGATCCTTGTTGTTGTGGATGAGCCCGACCCAGTGACCGGTCAATTAAACTTGCCGCCGCGATATTCTTTTCTGATCACGAACTGGTCAGCGGCTCAGCGTTCGGCGCAAGAGTTACTTGCTCACTATCGCCGTCGTGGCACGTTCGAAGATCGACTGGGCGAATTTAACGGTGCAATCGGTGCTCATTTATCATCGCGCGCGTTCGCGGAGAACGAGGCCACGATGCTATTGGCGTTGTTGTCGTTCAATCTCAGTTCATTGTGTCGGAACGAAGTTGAAGCGAGTGTCGGCGGTTGCTGGGACCTAACTCGCTTCCAATTGTTCGTGTTAAAAGTCGGTGCGGAGATCACGAAGCATGCCCGTCGCTTGATGATGCGAATTGCGGAGTCTGCCGAGCCGCTGTGGTCTCGACTCATCGGTCGAATGACGGCTTGGTCATTACCATCAAGCCATCAGATACAGACTCCACGCCGTCGCGGTTTTACTCCGCCACCACAGCACTCGAACTTCAGCGAACTTCTTCGTTGGTGAGCTGCGCCATCGCCTTGCCAACACCAATGGGGTAGGGGGCGTTGCGCACGTAACAAAGCGTTGCCCCAAAACAAATCAAAGCCAGCCAGCAAAGGCAGGCACCCACTAAGCCTAGAAGCGGGAAACGGCATTCTTGGTGAATAATCCGGGTTTATATGCTCAAAGCGGCATCGAAGAATTCTGGATTGTAAATCTGATTGACTCGCGAATCGAAGTTTATCGTCAGCCGCAATCCGATGGCACCTATGCTGATCGCACCGATTTCGGCAGCGGACAAATGCTAAGCTTACTAGCGTTCCCTGGTGTGTTGATACCAGTCGATGAACTGTTCGGCTGATCTTGAGTTGAGCCTGAGGCGAACGCTGATTTCTGCGCGAAGGTCGGCTAGCGTTAAATAGCATGTACTTTAGCGGTATGGAGCGATCCATACGGTGACCAAAGTCTCAATCGATCTGCAAGACACCGGATGGCTTGCGCCATTCCGCTAACAGAAAGAGAGCTTCTTCCAATTGCGTTGCAATTAATCCAGCGACGTAGCCGCCTTTAAATCCAGCGTCGATGCCGACGACGGTGACGTTGGATGCGCAGGACGAAAGCATTCCCAGCAACGCCGTGATGCCGCCGAAGCAACTGCCGTAGCCGACGCTGGTCGGCACCGCGATGATAGGGCAGGGGAGGTGACCGCCGAGAGCACTGGGCAACGCGCCTTCCATTCCAGCGACGACGACAACGACGGCGGCTTGGCGAAGTCGTGGGACCGCAGCCAGTAGTCGCTGCGGGCCTGCAACACCGATGTCGGCGAATTCAATGGTGGCGACGTTCATCCAGGCAAGTGTTTGGAGGGCTTCGGCGGCGACGGGTGCGTCAGTGCTGCCAGCAGTTACAACAGCAACGACAGGACGTTTGATGTTCCGTTCGTTGAGCAGTTCGACCGCAAGCGAAACTGGCGAAGTACCGATGCGTAGCGTCCTTGCTAGATGATGATAGTAAGTGTGCTCAAAGGACTCGCAGATCGTTGCGGCGTCGGCCTGATTCAGACGCGTGACCAAGACGTTGTGACTGTGGTCAAGTTGCGTGCGAGCGATCGAAATGATCAGTGCTGGTGACTTGCCTTCACCATAAATGACCTCGCCAAACCGGCAGCGACTGGCACGACCGATGTCCACGGTCGCGTTATCGATGGCTACGGCTTGATCGTGACTCAGTCGCTCGAGTGCTTGTTCGACCGTCAATTGGCCTGCCGAAACTGCTTCGAGGACGCCTTGAATCAGCGGGGCAGGGGAGGGCGGTTGGGAATTTTGTTGCATGGTTTTTAGCAGACCCGTCGCGTTTACATCGACACAAGGCCTAAGGGGAGGTTTTTGATTGAAAATTGAAAACTGAAAATTGAAAACTATATCTAGTCCGGTTGTCAGCGAGAGGGCAGGGGAGACACAATGTTTGCGGGCGATGGCTCGAATGCCTGTCCCTCGATTCCTTAAGACTAAAGAAATAAGAGCAAATGAGTAAGAGTTGCATTCTGGCCTATTCAGGCGGATTGGATACATCGGTAATTTTGGTTTGGTTGCAAGAACAGGGATACGATGTTCACGCCGTTTACGTCGACCTTGGCCAACCTTGCGAAGATCGACAAGCGACGCTGGACAAAGCCAAGAAGTGCGGTGCGCTTTCGTCGCGGATTGTCGACGTCCGTGAAGAACTGTGCAGTGACTTCGCGTTTCCCGTCTTGTCGTGGCGGGCGAAGTACGAAGGCATCTATTTGCTAGGCACGTCGATCGCGCGACCGCTGATCAGCAAAGTTTGCCTGCAAGTCGCAAGAGAAGTCGGTGCGGTTGCCTACGCTCACGGCGCGACAGGCAAAGGTAACGACCAATGTCGATTCCAACTCGCTGCCGAAGCGCTCGACCCGAAGATTGAAATGATTGCACCATGGCGGATGAAGTCGTTCCGCGATTCGTTCCCTGGAAGGACCGCCATGATCGAGTACTGCGCGAAGCACAACATCCCCGTGAAGGCAAGTTCGTCCAAGCCGTACAGTAGCGATGAGAACGTTCTGCACATCAGCTACGAAGCCGGTGCGCTCGAAGAGCTTGACGTCTGTGGCGTGCAATTGGTTGACTTCGGAATGACGGTCAGTCCACAGCAAGCTCCTGACAAAGCCGAAGAAGTAACGATTGGATTTGAAGCCGGTGTTCCTGTCATGCTCAACGGCAAGAAAATCTCAGCTCTGGAGATCGTCGAGCAACTCAACACGATCGCTGGTCGCAACGGCGTGGGACGCATCGACATGGTAGAAAACCGTTTTGTTGGAATGAAGAGCCGAGGCGTGTATGAGGCGCCTGGTATGACGGTGCTTTACGATGCACATATGTATGTCGAGCAATTGACGATGGATCGCGATCTGATGCACTTGCGCGATCGGATGGCACCCGAAGTCGCTGAAATGGTTTACTACGGGTTCTGGTACACGCCCAAGATGGACTCATTGATGGCGTTTTCGCGCGAAGCGCAGTCGACCGTTACGGGCGAAGTGACCTTGTCGCTGTACAAAGGAAACATCGCGATTATAAAACGGTCCAGTCCGCTGAGTCTTTATGATGCGGCCATCGCGACGATGGAAGGTGGCGGCAGCTACAACCAAGATGACGCCGAAGGGTTCTTGCGAATTCAAGGGTTGCCGAGTCGGGTACAAGGCAGCGTGCGGCCGCGCAAGTATTGATCTACAAGTGGGATAGGCTTCCAGCCTGTCGTCCGAAGAATGACAGGCTGGAAGCCTATCCCACACAATAAGCCTCAGTCAAGAACATCATCCGCGAGCGGCTCATTGCCGCTCGCGGTTAAGATCGCAAGCACGATTTCTGGGGCCATGCTTTCGTCCAAGAAGTGGCCCGTTCCGTCCACGGTTGCAATCGCAGCACCACCGTCAGTAACCGAACCAATCTCTACACCTGGGTTCCCGCCGATCGCTCCTGTCATTGCCTGGATGTCTAACTCGACGGGCTGAGTCCAGATGGCCGCACTATTTTGCCGCGATGTCGCTTCAACAACCAGAGCCGTTTTGGTGATCTCGTCAGTTACGAGTTTTGGGTTGAGGGGGCCGGTTTTCGGAAATAAAGTTCGGTCACCAACGACGAGGTGATATTCACAACTGTATTCTGACAGGCGGTTTTGCGACTGAGATACATAGACACTGGGTATCGACGATGCAACCATCATATTTTCCGACGAATCCCAGGGTTTGCTATAGTCATATGCGTTAGCAACTTGGTTTTCGTTGAGATACGGCAAGATCGCGACTCGCCAACTGTGCATCGGTCTTCCGGTGGCATCGCGAACGATTGGCAATGGATAGGCCCCGTGGTCTGCGGCGTAGGCATTGAGCGCGCTGGCGATCCGCTCAAGATTGCTGATCGCGGCTGCGCGTTCACGTCCAGACGCGAGCTTCAACAGCGTTGGCTGACCGTATCGATACGCAATTCCGGCTAATCCAGACAGCAATAATATACAAACGATCGAAGCTAGAAATCGCCTAAAGAGCGGTGAAAGGCTTTCACTTCTCGTCGGACTTGCGGGACCAGATGGTTGATTCGACGTCGAAAAATTTGGTAACTGAATCGGTTGATCACACGTAACGCAGCGCCCGACATGGCCGCTGTACTGGTCATCGACCAGCGTCTTGGTCTGGCAATTAGGACAGGTGAATAAGTAAGACATTTGATTGCATACGGTCGCGGTCAGGGTTGGATTTAGTGTTCCACGAGGCACCGCGTCGTGAACATTCACATCTCACATGATAGTATCATGTTGCTGGTCGGAATAAATCACACCTTGCAGGAGTTCGCACCTTGAGATTGGTTGTGCAGCGAGTCGCCGAAGCTGCGGTGACGATCGACGGGCAGTCGGTTGGCGAAATCGGAGCAGGAATGGCGGTTTTGGTTGGGGTAGGGCAGGGCGATACAAAATCGACGGCAGACCGCCTGCTGGAAAAACTTTTGAACCTACGAATTTTTGCAGACGAAAATGGCAAAATGAATCGGAGCGTTGTCGAAATCGGTGGAGCCCTGCTGCTGGTCAGTCAATTCACTTTGTATGCCGATTGTCGCAAAGGCAGACGACCCTCGTTCACGGATGCTGCCGCACCAGAACTCGCTCGTGAGCTTTACGATTACTTTGTTGCTGGCTGCCGTGCGACTGACCTTGTTGTCGCGTGTGGTGTGTTTGCCGCCGACATGCAAGTTTCGCTTATCAACGATGGGCCTGTAACAATCCTGCTTGACTCCCGCGAGCTAGAGAAATGAACATCAGCCGCTTGGCGTAAGCCTGCGGGCCGGCGCGATGGCCGCATTCGATTGGTGGTTGAACGCTGCGCGTTGGATTCGTTGGCGTTCGGCATTCGGTCGTGGAGCGTTCGCGCACAGCAATTCGGCCCGCACGCTGACGCGTAGCACGTTGCGGCTATCGTCGCGGCAACCATTGCTGCCACGGTGGCGGATTATCGCGCGGCGCAGCGAGGTATGGAATTTCCGAACGAGCGCGTTCACGCAGTCGATTCGGAATGTCTTTGTCACCCCATGCCAAGTAGATGAGAACAAAAAATTTTGCATAGACGCCGATGTTCGCCCACGGACTGTCGCCCCAAAATTTCAGCGCCGTGCCGAATGATTTTTTGATTCGAAATCGCCCTCGCCTAAACTCAAAGCTCCAGATCTCATCCAGCACGAGATGAATGACGAAGCCGAGTGTGACTGCAAGGCTTTTATAGATCCGAACATTTTCAGCAGGGCAGGGCATTACCAAATAAGCAAGCACTCCAACTGAGGCCGCAGCGGGAATGCTATGCCACATGCCACGATGCACGGTCCAGCGACGAAAGAACTCGACGACAAAAAATCTAATCCCGATATAGATCAGCATCGCGGCCAGCGCCATCGCTTCGTGAGACAGATTCAGATCTCGAAATCGATCAATCATCAGCATCGGCACAATCGCAGCGGCGAACATGCTGGTCTCGCGTAGTGGCACACCGGAGTCGCTGTCGAGGTCGGGCAACATGCCTGCAACCGAGCAAAGTCCAGCCGCAAGCAGACCACTCTCGATGGACATGCCTTGATGAAACGCTCCCCAGTAGCCATAGGCGGCTCCGACGATCGTGCTAGCGGTAATGTGTGTCTTGAAATCGGCCACGAATGGCGTCGCCAGGGACTGTCGCCAGTTGTTTTGTTAATTGAATTTTGAAATCTGAGGTGCGTCAAATGAGCGACGTCGATTCGATTTACTCTTTTGCCGTGATCGAACGCTAGACGGAACTGTGGAGCCCGCCAAAAAATTGCTCTTCGGTTCAACCGCCTGGATCGCTATAGTCACCGCACCCTGCCCGCTTCTCGTGGGAACGGTAATCGGAATAGAGATGCGAATCGGTCCCGGCACGGAGGTCGCCGCAGTTGGAAAAGTACGACATTATCATGATCGTCGTCGTAGTCGGCGCGACGCTATTTGGCGCTATTAAAGGATTTGCTTGGCAGTTGGCTTCGATCACGTCGATCGTGGTCAGCTACTTGGTCGCGTACCATTTTCGCGGGCCGCTGAGTCTATCGATCCATGCCGATCTGCCGTGGAATCGGTTCCTGGCGATGTTGATTCTGTACGTCGGTACTTCGCTGGTGATCTGGGTTGCTTTCCGGATGATCAGCCAGACGATCGACCGCTTTCGGCTGAAGGAATTTGACCGCCAGGTCGGCGCGATGTTTGGGCTCGCCAAAGGCGCTTTGTACTGCATCTTGATCACTCTGTTTGCGGTGACGTTGCTGGGGGAAAATATTCGCCAAGCCGTCGTCCAATCAAAGAGCGGTCGGTACATCGCCCAGGTGCTCGAACGCAGCGAGTCGGTCATCCCGGAGGAAGTTCAGGAGGTCGTCGGTCCGTACCTGAAGCGTTTCGACGAACGACTTCGGGACAGTCGGCCGCCCGATGCTGGGTCTGGCGGCGGGCTGATGCCGTGGCTCAACAAGGTCACCGAAAACGAAATTCCAAACCCGATTTGGCCAAACCAAACGAGTCAAAATTTCGGCTCTCAAAACAGCTTCGCACCGTCCAATTTTCAGCAGCCAAGTTACTCGCCAAACCCATCGTACCAACCACCGGTTCAACAAGCCGAACGACCTTGGAGCAGCGTCTATTCGTCCGGCGGCAACCGCTGAAAACGGTCGGAGAGCAGGGCGTTGGATCGCCAGCGTTTGGGCCTCATGTAATGCATATTCGCGAGAATTGCGAAATGCGTATTTCCCAGGGAAAACAAAGGACTGAATGCAACATAAGAGGCATTATCGGACGTTGCCGGGGGGACTTAAAATGGCCGTTTACCAGCCCTCCACCGCTTGCTTTTGCTTCGCTGCAAGATCGTCAACTTAATGAGAGGCCCACGGCTAGCGCCTGAGGTTCACGGTGCTAGCTTGTCGCGGGTCCGAAGATCGGGTTCAAACCGTCGTCGGTTCTTCCAAAAACACACCCATGCGTCGAAACTTTGCATAGCGATTTTCGAGCAGCGTATCGACGTCTTGCGTCTCCAATTCGGCCAGCGTTTTGGACAGATAAGTTTTCAGACGAGTGGCCATTTGGTGATGGTCGCGATGCGCGCCGCCGAGCGGTTCCGCGATCACGTGATCGACGATTCCGAACTTGGAAAGGTCCTTGGACGTGAACCGAAGTGCGGTCGCTGCCTTGGGAGCGTGCTCGTGGCTTTTCCACAAAATTCCTGCGCAGCCTTCGGGACTGATGACGCTGTAGTAGGAGTTCTCCAGCATCGCGACCCGGTCGCCAACACCGATCCCCAAAGCTCCACCTGACCCGCCCTCCCCTATCACCACGCAGATGATTGGCGTGCGAAGTCGGCTCATCATGAACATGCTTTCGGCGATGACTTGAGCCTGACCGCGTTCCTCGGCACCGATGCCTGGATAGGCACCCGGTGTGTCGATGAAACAGATCACTGGTAGTCGATATTTTTCAGCCATTTGCATCTTGGCCATGGCTTTGCGATAGCCCTCGGGATGAGCACATCCGAAATGGCAGGCGGCGCGTTCTTTGTAGGTCCGGCCTTTCTGATGTCCCAGGACCATGACCTTGAATCGGTCGATTTTGGCGAACCCGGCCAGCATGGCACGATCGTCACCAAAGAACTTGTCACCGTGAAGCTCAACAAACTCCTGAAAGGCAAGGTTGAGGTAGTCGCGGGTGTACGGTCGGTTCTTGTGTCTCGCAACCTGCACAGTCTGCCATGGCGTCAGGTTCGCGTAAGTTTCACGAAGCTGCTCAATTCGTTTTAGCCTCAAGGTCCGAAGGCTCGCTTCGTCCTCATCGCTACGCTGAGTTTGGCGTTCGATCGCTCCGATTTGCTGTTCCAGCTCAGCGATCTGTTTCTCGAAATCTAGTCCCGACGCGGAATCCATAACTCAACCAGTCATCAGTGAAAAATTTGTAAACTAAAACTAAAACTAAAACTAAAACTAGCGAACGAATCACTTCGTTGCGATCGGCGTGGTTGGAGGTTCACTCGATCCATCGTCCGTCTTCTCCTCAGAAGCCTTTGCGTTCTCGTCCGCAGGCATCGCCGACTCATCAGTCGCATCATTTTTGTTGCGTTTTATCATGTCGTCTGTCGACTTCATCGTAGGCATGTTATCGAAGACGCTGACTTTGGGTGGCCTCGGTTTCTTGATAAATACCTCAATCGATCGATACTCTTTCAAGATTTCCCACATCGATAGCGGACGATCCTCAACTTTCTTGGCCATCATCCTTCTCACGAATGCCGCATACTCCGGAGTCACGTTGTCGTTGTATGACACCGGACTCGGAATCGCCGCATTGATGTGTTTGGTCAAGAGTTCGTTCGGCGTTTGGCCAGTGTAGGGCGGCTTACCAGTCACTGCCTCAAACAACACACAGCCAAACGAATAGATGTCAGATCGTTCATCGCAATTCTTTCCTTGGATCTGTTCTGGCGACATGTAGCTGCGAGTGCCTTGAACGATGCCCTTTGTCCGATGAAAAAACTTACCGAACCCAGATTTTTTCTTTTCAGCAATCGTGAAGTCGATCAACTTCGTCTCGCCCGAGCGGCTGACAAGGAAATTATCTGGCTTCACGTCGCGGTGAATCCAGCCCTTAGAATGCATGTGATAGAGTGCCTCAGCGGCTTGTTCAACAATCTTGTCAATCATGAATGCGAGCGCTTCTGGGCCACGCCGGAGCGCTTGCTTCATATTCAGTTCGCTGAATAGCTCCATCACCAAAAAAGGAGTCCCGTTTTCAACACGATATTCGAGTACCTTGATAATGCGAGGACTCGTCATATCCTTGGCAACGGTGTATTCAAATTTCAGCGACGCGACCTCAACTTTGTTGTCGCGGACCTTTTGACGAAGCACCTTTAAAGCGAACCGTTTCAGGCTAGGCTCTTCGACCGCTTCCCAAACTTCACAGGAGTTGCCGGCACGGATCAATCGAGCGAGTCGATAAGGCCCAAGGAAATCGCGAGACTTGGTCATATGCGTGTAGGCGAGGTGGATCGTGAACAGAATTAGTTTATCCGAACACGAGATGATAGTTGATAAGGGTTAAGGGCGGAAAGGTCGGCACCGCCCTGCCCTGCACCGCGATTTCCGTAATCTCGTTATTTTCTGGCAGACTGACGAAGAATTTCTTCATACAACGCCCGAATTTCGCGTGTCATTGTCTGATGGCGAAATCGATCGGTGAACCGAACGCGTCCCGCTGCTCCCATTCGTTCGCGTCCCGCGCGGTCAGAAACCAGTTCAATCAGTCGCTGCGACAATCGATTCGTATCCCCGGGCGGGACCAAGTAACCGGTTTCGTTGTCGATAGTCACTTCACGAGCTCCATCAATGTCGTAGCTGATGACTGGGCGACCCGCAATCAGAGCTTGCGGCAAGGCTCTCGCTAAGCCTTCTCGATAAGACGTATGGACCAGCGCATCCATCGCGCCGATCATTCGCGGCACCACTGAAGGTGGCACCAGCCCCGTGAAAATAAAGTGATTCGACAATCCCATTGAGTCAATCCGTTGCTGTAATGTTGCTCGCAATACCCCATCGCCAACAAGCAGGAAGCGAGCTTGGGGACAGGATGCAATCAAGGCCGGCGCTGCGGTTATAAGGTCCTCATGTCCCTTGAGATGAAACAACCTTGCAATCTTACCAATGACCACGTGTTGCGGTTCGATGTTCAGCGAGGCTCGTGTCGCATCGCGATCTTGCTCGGCGTTTAAGAACGGTTCAACATCCATGCCGCTGTAGATCGTCGTAAACTTTTCGGGCTTCGCAACGCGAGCATCTACCATCAAATCGGTCATCGCGTCGGCGACCGAAATCATTCGATCGCACCAGCTTGCCGCTTTGGTTTCACAGAGTCGAAAAAGATTTCGTGCCAGCGCCGACTGATAGGGATGGAACGGTGCACCGTGAACCGAATGCACGATCACTGGTACGCGTTCTTGAAATGCAGCCCTGCGACCGAGCAACCCGCCTTTTGCGCTATGCGTGTGCACAACATCTGGCTTGAAACTACGAATGACACGGCGAAGACCCTGCAACGCCTGCCAATCTTTGATCGGATTGATTGCGCGAATCAACTCGGGGGCCAACTGAATTGGCAAGTCCCCTGCCCTGCCCTGCGTGAGCAAGTCTCCCTCTGGTCCAAGTGATGGCCCTGTGACCAACAGCACGTCGTCACGGTAGTCGCGATGGAGATCAAGACAGTTAAATAACGTGTTCTCTTGAGCGCCGCCAATGATCATGCGAGTAATGATGTGTATGACTCGCATCTATCTATCGTCCCAAAACATTCGAAAACGTTTCAATGACGCGATCCGCATATCGTTGATTCGAGAACCGATTAAACAACGCATCGGAGATAGATCCAACCTGGTCACCGCTTTTCCCTAGTGCCGTCTGCAGCGCTAGATGCAACGATGACGCATTTGCCAATTCGAATGAACCAAACTGTCCCGCTTCCGTGACAACTTCGTCGACGGATGTTCCCGCGACATAACAAACCGGTGTGCCTGCATAGTATGACTCGAGCGCCGGCAAGCCAAAGCCTTCGATTTCAGACGGAAGCAATAACGCACGCGATGATCCAACCGCCTCAACCAAGCGTTCGTCATCCAGCGACGATTCAAGCGATACATGCTTCAATTCGCTCATCGTCTGCTTGCCTCGTTCATCAATGCTTCCCACCAAACGTAGCTGCGGTAACTCATGCTTTTCTCGCTGCAACTCCCGCCACATTGCAAGCAATCGATTCGTCATTTTGTGTGGGGCGGATGATGCCAGGTGAATGACTTCGTCTCGCTTTGACCAACGTCGACCGCGATGGACTTCCCACGAGCTACTTTCGTAGGTCACATGAATCGGTGGTGTTTTGATCTGGTATCGATCGCAAAACTGTTGCAGTTGTATCTTCGCATGTTGCGATACGGTCATGACGGTATCAAGTCGCTTGAGACTGTTTTTCATAACGCGAATCCAATATCGAAATGCCCTCGCCGTTCTGGTCTCTGGATAGTGATCAGCGTAGTGCTGAATGATTGCATCGTGCATCGTCCCAACGAGTGGAACTGACGGCTGAGAGAACAGTGAGAGATAACCTTTGGGATAATACCAGAGGTCACTCGTCGGTCGCGCCAGCAGCGGATGCAACGTGTCGCACACGATTCGCCCCAACGCGCCATCCGTTCTAAACGGTATCCGAACCGCAGCTTCCGTTCGTCCGACAGAACCAAAGGAACTTTTCGATGTGACGAGTGTGAGCTTGACCTCTTCGCGTTTATTTAACTCATCAAGCAATGAACGCGTCATCGACGTGATCCCAAGGCTCCGATCACGATGCGGGTTTTGATCGGCAAGATAGACGGCGACTCTAATCGGCACAGCGGAAACGCTGCTCGGCTGTGCTGCGCGAATCACGATAGGATTTCTCCTGATAATGATTCAACGGGCGATGGCGAAAAATCGTCAATTGCAGGCGTGAACCCACGACGACGCATTGCCATCACAACCGCATCAAGCATTTGTATCGCCGACTTGGTTGGGGTACGATCAACGACGGATTGACGTGCGGCGCGACGCATTGCATGACGCGATTCATTGCCGAGCTTCAACCATTGATCAAACGCAGTCAGCAAACTCGATTCGTTCTCGGGATCAAAAACAAAACCGTTGTAACCATCGCGTATCAGCGTCTCACAAGCTTGGCTGTGGCAACTCCCTATCACGGCAAGCCCTGACGCGAACGATTCGTCAACGACCAATCCCCATTCATCACCCAGAGTCGGAAACAACATGACATCGCTGTCGCGATAATAGTCGCGAAGCTGCCTCGGATCGCAATGACCGATTAGGTTGATCTGTAGGTTGCTTGGTCGTGACATCGACGACAGTGCTTCACGAAGTGGACCACCGCCAACCAAAGACCAGTGAATCGTTTGCGCAGGCTTCGCCGATGCAATTCGGCACATGGCCGCTGCAGCCTGCATGATTCCTTTCCGCTCGGACAGTTGGCCGACAGTCAACACCTTCAGAGCATCCAAATTGTCATGAGTTGATGGCGCGGGCAATGGACCTTGATAAGCTTTGCGTGGGTCAGCCGCATAATCCCAGTTTGAAAGTTTTGATTCATCGACACCAAGAGACAGCAAGTAGCGTTTACAACTTGGCCCATTGTATGTCACGCCATCGACTAGCTTAAGTAATGACCGACGAATTACACCGCGAATGCCGCCCCGCCCTGCCTCGCTTCGTTCCGATGCAAGCACGGCCGCAACATGAACCGTGCGTGGGTAAAGCCGTCGGTAGAGATTTGAAAATAGCGATCGAGCCCCAAGCTCTAATGAAACCACAACATCAGGCTTGAGTCCGCGAAGTTGCCCGAAGGTATCCAGTGGAACGTGAATGTAGTTTGGCTCTTGGTATCCGCTCGGATGGACAGCATTGCGAGTGATGGTCCAAGTTCGTTGGACACGAACATCGAGCCCGTCAGTCTCCGGCTTCCATTCTCGGTTGCTCTCAATTGGAACTGAACTGACGACCGTGAATTTCTTGACCCGCGCCGCGAGTTGTTGAAACACACCTAGTAGGTTTGGGGCGACGAAATTTACTAGAAAGACGACGTGCGTTTCGGGCAGCCGCAACCGGTGCTCGCGATCTGCGGGCGAAGACACCAGTTCATCACCTAGCGGTTCAGCGGGAAGTTTTATTGCGGGCGATTGAGGCATTTTCGGTCATGACAAGGCTTTGTGCACAAGGAGTTCAATGGTAGTCAGCAGCGAATCAAGATTCCCCAGTTTTTGATGCAACTTCTTGCGATTCGTCTTCCTCCGTATCGTTATAAACGATAGCCGCAAGGCCCAAAAAGCAAACGACCTGACCGACCAAAGACCCTTGAATAACCGATAAAACACCCGTTAATGGGTACAAAATCGCAATCACTGCCAGCATGACGAGTGCCGAAACGATCCGAATTCGGACGGTCGCCAAAGGCCGCCCCCTGCCCTTCACGTAACTTTCTAGCCCCTGAACGATTCCTTTGATCGCCGCAACTGGCGCGAGCCACATTGCAAAAATCACCGCCGGCCTGAATTCTTCTCCATAAACAAACGTCACAACGGGCTCAACGAGCAGTATGAACCCGACGGTCGTCAGCGTCTGAATTCCAATCGACGAGGCGAGGATGTGGTGCACTCGCTTCACGGTCAATCCACCACCCTGCTTTGCCCCGGCATTAAACAAGAACAGGCCGAGTGTATTGGGGATCACTGTCAGCGGGTATGCAACCGGAATCATTGCGTTGTAGTAGCCCTGTTTAAGGAGCGGCGTGAGCCACAACATCAACAACAAGTCCAAACGTTCTAGCAGATCGGTCGCCAGCATTGAAACCGCGTAAGGCCTGCCTTCTCGCAATAGCTGACGTGTATCTGGCCCAGCGTGAGCCCCATGCACGACTCTGCGGCTGCCAAAGCAAAACGGAACTACTGAGATTCCCGATGCAACCACCAGCAACCAGCAAGTCGACACCAGCGTTGTCGGAAACAGCATCGCCCACAGGAATAACAAAACCGGAAACGCGGCGGCTGCGAGCAAGCGAATACGGTTATATCTGGCAAAGTCCCCTGCCCCACGATCAACGGCAGACAACAACAATGTCATCTGCTGGCCAAACAGCGACAGGGCGCAGACCAGTGAAAGTGGCAATAGATACTGTTTTTCAACCGGCAAGCCGAACGTATTGCAAACAACGACGGCGAGTGTCGACAATACACCGGTAATCACCCCCAATCGGAAAGCTGAACGTCGCAGACTTATCCGATCGCCATTTTCGTCGGCAGCGTAGCGACAGATAACTTCAATCCCACCAAACAGCCCAACATAAAGCATCATCTGGGAGTAAAGTGCCGCCGCCGCGTATTCCCCACGTCCCTGGGGGCCAAGCAATCGAGCCAGCAAGATGCCTTGGGCGAGTTGAAGTGCAACGATCCCGAACGAAACGCCGACGGTCGCCAGCAGCGGAATTGCCCGGCTCAGCAGAGGCGCAACCTCATACGATGATTTTGGCACAGTCGATACGGTTTCTTCAGCGGAACTCATGCAACAGATTGTAATTACCAGTTCCGTAGCGAATCTTGCCGGGAGAACCATTTTAAGATTAACGAACAGTCCAGGGTAGGTATCGTACTACCATCGGCAAAACCACTCCAGCGACCCTGGTTTTCGAATCGCATTTCCCGTGAATTTTGGATAGAAACCGCATGAGAACGATGGTTTGCCTTGTCGCCGGGCAGCCCTCGATAGCGCGAGAGGCGATAATCAAGAGTAGAACCATTGTCCCAATTGTTTTCCAAGCAAGTGGGACAATGGTTCTACTCTTAACCCTAAATTCAATTTTGGACAACGCACTAGACGTTTTTCGTTGCCTTATCCGTTACCGGACGTTCGTCAATCAGCATCCTAACCTGCGGAGACTGCAGGTCATCGAACTGCCCCAGCTTGATGCAGCGAACACACGCGATGGCGGCTGCGGCCCCCAACATAAGTGCAACGGGCAAAGCAACAAATAACACGCTCATCGCAACACCTCGATTTTCCGGGCACTTTCGCCGAAGGGCTTTGCGGCCAGCGTCAACGACAAAATTGTGAGCGAACTGATCGGCATCAGTATCGCCGCGATTGCGCTGACACTTCGCAACCGAAACGTTTGAATGGTTGAAGATGAAAGATAATAATTTGAGTGAACAGCTTACGTTGGCGTCGAATGATCGCCTACAATGACACAAATGCGTTTGGGTGAATTGCGAACATTATCGTCTCAACTGTTATGATCAAGAAGATTTAAGCTGATGGATTCGTCTAGTGCGTCAAAAAAGAAGAGCCTGCCTGTAGTATGGATCTTCGGTGATGTGCATGTTGACTCGGCTATCTGCGAGTTACCCAGTCATTTGGGAGGTGCCAAAAAGCTACCGCAATTAGCAGACAGCGAGCCTCGCTTATTGGTAAAACACTACGCGAGTGGTACTTGGCTAATTTGCGATATCCTTAAAAGAGTTTTCAAGGAAGAAATATCGCTCCGTTCATGGACGAAGCCTGAGCTAAATCAAGGTATGGCTTCATACCCTGATTTTCCACAATCACTTTACCGGGTAAGTCCGCTATCAAAACGCCCCGCAGACGAGGATAGCAACAGCGAACTGGTCTACAGAATAAAGGATTCGATTGGCTGGCTTAATGTCATTGAACCAACGCAGTCACTGAATTTCAATGCCATAGTGAATAGTGGCAAACCTGAAAAATACTTTGAATCTGAGCTAGAAGACCCCAAACTGATCATCTTATTTGACCGCAACGATGGGTTTAGAGATTCGAAAACGGCGGTAAAGATCATTGAACGGATTAAAAAACTAAACAAGCAACCACAGACTAAGCCTGTTATCTTGTGGATTCGTTCGGCGCCATTTTTTGGTAAAGAAAGTGGTGCGATCGGCGCGTTCCTTTGTAATCAATGCTGTGACCAAACGGTAGTGCTAGTGAGAGGTGAGTGCCTGCGAAGGACAGGAATTACTTTGCTACAGGATGGATCTGTTGAACAATTTGTGGAAAGTGTATTTGGAAGCCGATCAACGCCAATTGTTTCTGAGTTGCTTAAATTTTCGCATTCTGCTTGGTACTTCCGCGAAGCAACTATGCATTTTTGCTCGTCGGCACCTGATCACGCTTCCTACCATTTCTGCCCGTATGCTGTAGATGAAATGTGGCAGCCTCGCTTGGCCGGCGGCCAAATGAGAGGCTATTCGACAATCATCGCAGCGAGCGTTGCTATATCCATTATTCAAAGCTTTCGTGACGGTGAGTTAGCAACCAACGTTCTACGATGTAGTTCGGAGCAAATGCGATTGGCCTCTGTCTACGAGCGAACAAATAATGGCGACAACCAAAACGCAGTTGTGCAAGGAATTCAACTTGGCCAAGTGTTGAGCACTTTCCACTATCGCGAAGGATACGCTACCCTTGACGATTTTAAAGTGGACGTTGGCGACTCTTCGCGACTAGACTCTCCGATACCGTCACTCTTCGCGGCTTACCTCGATCCCAAAAGCAACTCCCTCGAGTTGAATAAAGGCAATCGAGACCACCGGCTGTCCTCATTGTACTTCAATCGGAGCGTCTGTCCTCAACTATCGCGTGTCGATGCATTTCTTGAGCATTCGTCCACGGCACAAAACCGAAGTGCTGAGGATTTTCTTATCGATATCGTGATCTTCGGGCTTTCAAATGTTGTGGAACTGCCATCGAATATGAAACCAGAAAGCTATGGCGTCGAAGGTCGAGAGTTTCCACGTGCTTCAGTTTGGTGTCCGTACGCGCAGTTTGGAAAGATCTTGACTGCGGATCGCGATGAAATCGAATCGTATATGAGCATTTACTCTTTGCTATTCAACTATTTCAAAAACTCTAGTAAACAGCCTGCGGGACACCGCCCATTTTCCGTCGCAGTATTCGGAGCCCCTGGGTCAGGCAAAAATTTTGCAATCAAACAGTTAGTGAAGTGCATTGATCCACGGTCTGCTGCACATGCTTTGGAGTACAACATTTCTCAGTTTTCAGACGTAGGCGATTTGATGGCCGTCTTGCACCACATTCATGACTTGGGAAGCTCTGGAATCACACCTCTCGTAATTCTGGATGAATTCGACTGCAGTTTTAGCGGTCAGCAACTAGGATGGCTGAAGTATTTTCTCGCACCAATGCAGGATGGCATATTCAAAGACCGAGGACAAGTATTTAAAATAGGGCGTTCAATCTTTCTGTTCGCCGGCGGAACGTCGCATTCGTTCAAAGATTTTCACTCGTCAGCAGTGAGCGCCAAAGATTTTAAGGCATTGAAGGGACCGGATTTCGTTAGTCGCCTGCGCGGCCACCTCGATATTCAGTCGCTTGACTGTCCGCATGAAGGAAAGGTTTCCAATCAATTGCGAATGCGCCGCGCTACTTTGCTTCGGTCTCTACTGGAAGAACGAAAGAGTGACATTTTCGTCAAGGACACGAAGGAGGCCCGTATCGAAAGGTCACTTGTCCGCGCGTTTCTTAACATCGAAGGCTACAAACACGGAGCAAGATCGATGGAAGCCATTTTGGAAATGTCGTCAGTAAATAATGGATGGTTCAGGTGCAGTTCTCTACCAATGCCAGAACAGCTTGAAATGCACGTTAGGGCTGAGGATTTTCTCAAATTGAGTCGATCTGATTGAGGCATAAAATCGAAGAGTCACTCGCAATGCGACGGTTGAGCTAAAGCGTGCCGCAGCGTTGAGTAAAGAATGCACCCTACGGTCTGCGTTGCCAGACAGCTATCCCCATGCTTGGCATCAGTAACTTCAAAAGCGGGTCGCTTTCTGGGGACACGATTTCCAGAACGCTGTCAATGATTCGTCATCGCCTAAGCAATTTACTCGCAGCCAGGGGCACGAATTCGAGAAACTTCCTCACCAACCACCATAATGCTGCGGCAACTACGAACCCGGGAGGCGATTTTCTCGATTAGCCCGTACAGGAATCAGCAATTCCCGGAACGCCTTTGTGTTATTGGCATAAGTTGTTTTCTGGTATGTTCTTATGTTGAATTTCGAGTGATCTATATTGGCCGAACTATCG
>JAYVSE010000218.1:0-6408 GCA_043775635.1 Planctomycetaceae bacterium
CTAACAAAATGCTTCGCATTTTCGTTCCCAGGCAAGCTGGGTGGTGGCCGAAGGTCCTTTTGAAGTTATGGGGTATAAAAAGGCTGGAAGCCTATCCCAACGTCCTTAACTAAGAACCACGCGTGGTTTTGGTGAAAAGAGAAATAGTAGCGACCCAACCCACACCAGCACAAAGCCAGTAAACCGAGCCGTGCCGAACGGTTCGTTGAACAGGAGAACGCCGATTGCTAACTGCAAAGTGGGGCCAATGTATTGCAACATTCCGATCGTTGACAACGGCACGCGTTGCGCCGCCGTCGCAAAGAATGCCAATGGCATGACGGTGATGCAGCCTCCTAAAATCAGCCACAACGCAATCAATCCACCTTGTCCCGTGGCGACGTTTCCGATCGCACCTTGGCCATTTAATTCCACGATCGTTAGATATGTGATTGCGGGGATGAGCAACACCGTGGTCTCAATCCAAAGCCCAGTCATTGCCCCCAGCGGTGCTGATTTTTTCACCAGCCCATAAACCGCAAACGAGCACGCGAGCCCTATCGCAATCCATGGCATCGCTCCACCAGCAATGGCCATCACGCTGACTCCGACCGCTGCAATCGCGATTGCGGTTGATTGCATGCGGCCCATTCGCTCACCGAGACAAACAACGGAAAGCAATACGCTAAATAGCGGATTAATATAATAGCCCAGCGACGCTTCCAGCACGCAGCTATTATTCACTGCCCAAATAAACGTCAGCCAATTGATCGATATCAAAACGGCCGCAAGCGTATAGATCCACCCAATTTTGCTGCGGCTCAGCGGCTGCTTTACGCTGGTTTCGACGATCTCCACCGCTGTCGAGGCTTCCGTCAAGCTCCGTTGCTTTCGCCAGCGGTTGAACGCATTGATGATCGACAAAAATAGGAACGACCAAACGATCCTGTGGCAGACGACCTCAATCGCAGGAACGCTGACCAGTAATCGCCAATACAGCGGAAAAATGCCCCAGCACCCAAACGCTGCAACAGCACATATCAGGCCATGCCGATACGATGCGTCGGAAACTTGAATCGAATGGAATCTGTGCAAATCAAGGCTGCCCGAAAATTTTGGCGAATGGTTGGCTACAGAGTATCTTCGCAAACGTTAGAGGTGTCATCCCGTCCCTAAGTTCGCAGTGCGATTCGCCCCAAAACCTGCCAAGGCCGGATTTGGTAAATTTCGAATGGATTTATTTGTAATTCGTTACCCCAATCTGATGAATCTTAACGCCATGAGCAGTACTGAAGAGCTACAACGTGCCCTCGGATGGAATCGTGAACTCGCGAATTTTGAAAAGGAACGCGAGCATTTACGGAGTTATTTAGCATTGCAACTCGCCGCCGCTGGAATCAGTCCACCAGTGGATGATGGAACGGATTCAGCGATGATCGCGTTTTCTCGCAGCATGCTAGACAGTCTGCGCGAAAAGACCCGTTTGCTCAGCAACCACCGCTCGCCCATTGATCGCCGGATTGAGGCGTTCCTCGCCACGTACTTTGTGGGCGTGACGACCAAGCCACTCCTCGTTCCGCAGCGATCGCTGGTTCTTGATCGTCATGGCATGGCTCGCGAGTTGAGCCTACCCGTCCGTGGCGACCATTTTCAAAATGAATTACTGCAATCCTACCGTTGCCATAACGGTGTGCTCAACAATCCGGCCAGTGATCGGCGTACGACGGCAGGAACCTTTCACGTTTGCATGGACGGCCTTCCCATCGCCGCTGACAAACGCGCCGTGCGCCGGTCGGTCTTCGTGGCATTGTTTCAAGCAGCGGTGAATCCGCCCAAAGAGATTATGCTACTGCCGTATACGAGCGCATCGCCGCAACCAGCGCACACTTGGGTTTCATTGTTGCTGCGTCCACTGGTGCGACCTGAGGTTCCGGGCTATTGCGAAGCGAAGTCAATGGAGACACGTTTCTTTGCCCCTGCGTCCTTGGTTAGCAATTTAGATTTCGTCGAGTCAATTTTCGGAAACGCAGGCGATCCACTGGTCCCCGAGAACGATGCAAGTCTGGACGTTCATCATTGGTCAGGACATACGGGTTGCGTGATCCTTGCGCCGCACCTGATCAACCTGACGAAGAAAGAGCTTGGCCTGCCGCACATCGACCAAGCCACGGAACGCGAGAAACAAGATTCGATGTGTTATCGCGACGAGCATGAAAAGTACAACAACGGTGTCGCTTTCAAACTTACCTGCCGCGATGCTTCTGGCGTCATCGTGACGCTGATCGCGGACAACTACTACGGCTACTGCAAGAAAGAAGTCAAGACACAGTTAAGTTATGCGGCTAACTTAATGGGCGGAGCCGAAGAAGAGCACTCAGGCGGTGCGCTTGCATTCGCATCGTATTCATTGGGCGAAGACTTTCAGGTCAACAGTCGTCGTTACAACAACCGATCGTTCGATGATGTCGCCAGAGACTATCACTCATTCATTGACGTAAAGCCCGAAGGTTACGGAATCGATCGCGAGTGGCCGACGGTCTATTACATCCCGGAAAATGCGCTCGCGACGCTTGCCGAACGATGCATTAAATGGATACGCAACGGCGTTGCTCACCAAATTCCATTGTCGCCGGACAAAATTTATATCGCCCCCAGTGGTTACAAGATTCATCTGGAACGCCACCCCAGCGCGCCGTCTTGGCGATTGGTTGGGACCGCTGGCGAAGGTGTCTTCTGCCACAAACCTTGTACTGTTTCCGGCGGTGGAAAGAGTGAAATCAGCAAGAGTCTTCGAGACTATATGCTGTACGGACCAATCTTTGTTTCAGACATGAATAAAGATTTCGATCAGCTTGATAAAATGTTCTCCAAAAACTATCAAGACCGATGGGCGGCGGGGTACAAGTACAAGCCTGACTATGGAAAACGCGACAGCCGCGAGTTGCTGGCCAAGGAACGCAGCCTCGGAAGCGTGATCCAACTGCTAACGGAATCGCCCGATTTTTCACCGGAATACAACCAATGGCTGCAGGCGATCCCCGATCACGTTTATGCATTGGCATTGATCATCAAGCGATTCATTACACCTGAGAAAAAACTGAATTGGCGGAGCCACTTCGGAGTCGACATCGTCAACGGCTCACCTGGTCACGAATTAAAATTCGGGGATCGTACTCTTGTCGGGACGTACCTTCGTGTCGGGCTGGATGGAAACCGCTGGCGCACGTTTAAGTTACGCCAAGATTTTATTGCATCGGCGAAGATTCAGCGCGAGGACGATATCAGCGCCAGCGTTGTGGTGCCACGTTCTCAGTTGACCGACGTTGGTGCAGCGGTTGGTTCAGCGGAAAGTTACAAGTTCGTTTCAAACTGCGAATATCGATTGTTTCAGCGGCCTGATGATGCGATTCATCGTGGCCTCGACAATCAAACGGAGTGGGACCTAGCGCGACCGGGAAATTTCGTCAGCAATTTTGAACCGCTGCCAAACTCAAAAGTTCGAGCGATCGTCGACGATGTCATCGATTTTGAAAAGTACACGCTGCCAATGCAGAAAATGCTTCGTGACGCAGCGGAACATAATTCTGCTTATGCGGTCAGCAGTTCACATCCGCGAGTGCTAAGCGATGGTTCCGAAACGAAGAACCCGCGTTACTTGCAAGATCGTCCCGACATGGTCAATGCGCGCGATACTTATGTCGGATATCGGGGCATGCAACTATTTCGCAAAACGCCGATTGACGGCCCTGTCCATGCGCCTGTTGCCGCTGTCTTGTGCGGGCGACGCAACAATCCGCCGGACCGCGAAGCAGGCATTCGATCTTTGGCTGTTTACAATCCGCTGCATTATCAAGAGCTGCCGGAGTTGTTGATGGACTTTATCTGTTCATTAACCGGCAAAAGTCCCAGTACGACTGGGGCTGGCAGCGAAGGCGCTTTGACGAAAGGCCCATTTAATGCGTTACTGCCATCGATGGACCTCAATGCCATGGTTGTTTCGATGATTCTGACCAATCTTGGTGGATTCAGTACGCCGGCTGGTCACATTGGGCCACGATTTGAAGTCGGCCATGATATCAGCTTGCTGATCCCTGAGATATTCTGCCGCATGGGACCGGAGGAGCGAGATGCGAACCAGCTTATCGCGGCGGCCATGCTTGAACCGATGCTCGACTATGAGTACCAGGGCAAGCAGATTCCGGCGAGCCGCTTGGGATACAGGATGACAGAAAAGTTCGCGAGAACGTACCTAGCGCGAGTGTTTGACAACCCATCCAAAGTGTTTCCGGCTGAGATTCTGCAACCTGAATTGCAAGATCCTGATTCATTTGCAGATGGAATTTTGCATATTGCCGAAGCTCAACAGCGGGTTGCCAGTCGATACTTTGAAGATGGGTCCTATGAGGCGTCTTGTCCGCCGGTGCAAGCCGTGCTGAGTGTCTTGGCTCACGGAAACTATCGTGGGATGACGGCTGCGAGCCCCGAGTTCCGCGAAATGTTCACTCGCGATGCATTATTAAAAAGCGATTGGTATCGCGAGCGTCTGGAGACTCGTCAGTATCGCGAAATGGCATTCTGGATGCAGGCGAAGCAACGGCTGGAGGCTTATATCGCGGAGGGAAAGCACGAAGACACGGTAAAGTCGCTCGATCTCGCAGGGCGGCTGGCGTTTGTGAACGAGAGAGTTGCGGCGGTGAGTTCGCCAGGGCGTGCCCAAGCGTTATTTGGCACCATTGGAGCCGATCCACTTCCGTCGAACAGCGAAATCGGGCTGCTGGCAGGATCCGCTCAATAATTATTCCAGAACTTGATTTTTGATGTGCAAGTAAAGGAAACGACCGTAGAATGATGGTGTCAATCGAAATCGACGATTGACCCGCCTCAACGGGTTCGAGCCACGTGACTGGCCACGTGACTGGCCACGTGCCGGAATGATTTTAGAAATGGACCGAGAGACTTTACTCAATGCGATCGACATGGCGGCACCGATTCAGGTGACGATGAACGATGGTTTGTCGTACACGATCGCCAGCCTTCGCGACGTGGCCGTGGACAGTAACATGTGCTACCTGATGCGACGCGACGAGAGCGGAAAGTACAAGGCGATTTGGTTGTCGCTGGTTTGCATGGTCAAAGCCGAACCGTTGCCGGTTGCGGCATAATGGAAAGACCTCCACAACCTTGCGGTTACTGGATTTTGAGTCCAGCGAGTCTGCGTTAGGGGAGGGAAGCAACATGGCACATCCAAATGAACACATTCGCGAAGCGATCAAATATGCCGAATCCAAAGCCTGGGCGTTCGTGAAATCGGGCCCACGCGCTCACTCATTCTTGAGATCGTTCCAATGCAAACTTACAGTTTTACACTGACCCTCAAAGGTCACTCAGTATGCAGCGAAGAGATGGCCGATGCGATCTACGCGGCTGGTGCCGACGACAGCGGCGTCAGTTCTTCTGGCGATGTAGTTTCAGTTCATTTCGATCGCGAATCAGCTTCGCTTGACGAAGCGATTCGTTCTGCAATTCGCGACTTGGCGAGCGCCGGATTCGAGGCATCGCATCTGGAGATCGATGACCAGACTCTGGCATTGCTGTCGGCCTAGTCTCGATTTTCACAAGTTCGATCAATCACGCCCAACGGAAAACGATCGTTTTTAGTACCGGAGCGGGGACTTGAACCCCGACAACCTTGCGGTTACTGGATTTTGAGTCCAGCGCGTCTGCCATTCCGCCACTCCGGCTTTGCCGCAATTTGCGGTATTCTTGGAGATCAGAGATTACCCCGATGCCAAGGTGAGGAAGTATCGGCCAGAGCGTGATTTCTTGCAAGCCGGGTTCTGTCCGTTGGTCGTGCTTGATCATCCAAATTGCCCCCTGGAGTGAATTCTCATGGCTATCCATTAAGGAAAGTCTGGCAAGCCGTTGCCCAGCCCGTCCCTGGGCTGTTGAAAATGATCGAAAATAGGACACTTTTCGCCGATCGCCACCATCTGGTTCCAGGGCTCTGCCTTGGAACCCACTGAATTGAAGGCTCTGCCTGCCGAGCCTGCGAGTTTCTGCGTTTGGCACCTATCGTGAAGCAAGGCAGAGCCTCGAGATCAGTGCGTTCCTCGGCGGAGCCAAGGAACGAGAACAATCGATGGTGGCGATCAGCGAGAAGTCTCGAAAATTGGACACTTTTCGCCGATCGCCACCGAGCTCGCCTCGGTGGAATCGAGACTGACAGGCTAGAAGTCGCGGCCCCCGGCGCGTCCGTCTCCAATGTCGTGAACGATAATTTAGCGGTATGGCGCGAGCCATCCGGTGACTTGGACCTCAGCGAGACCGGACGGCTCGCGGGCTGTTGGTTTAGTGGGTTTCATCATTTTAGTGAGCCGTTGGCGCTAGCCACGGGCCGTCAACGGTAGGCGTCCTGCCGTAGCGCCCGAC
>JAYVSE010000219.1:0-25464 GCA_043775635.1 Planctomycetaceae bacterium
ACCGCGTGCCCAACGGGCCGCGAGCCTCGCGCGGGGCGTTGCCCACGCGGTTTAACGACAAATCGCCAAGCAAGGTTATTTAATTCTCGGACCACTAGGTTACTCAATCTTGATCGAGACGACGGAAGTCGAAACGGCATCTTTGGAGTCGGGCTTGTTGAAGTACAGCGAAATCTCATCGAGCAAGTCTTCGCTGGCAGGCTCTTCCAAGTCGATTTCACCAAAATACTGGGTATCGATCGCAACGGTCTCTTCTTCGACGTCGATTCGTGTCGAAATCTCGTCAAGTAACTGCCGTGTCTGCGACAATTGGCTGTCGTCCAAGGACAATTCGCTACTGGTTTGAGCGACGCGGAGCGCACCCATACGAGCTTGCAGGTTCTCAACTTCGACTTCGAGCTGGCTCTTTGCCGCCAACATTGCATCCATGCGGTCCGCAGCCGACCGCAGCGATGCTTCCCGAGCGGTAAGCATTTGCTGTAGCTTTTCCACGGTTTCGCGCCGAGTCTTGAACCGATTGAAACGATTGTTCAAGTCTTCTTTGACAGCGACAGACGTGTAGGTTTTGCCCGCGTAGCTGTAGGAGGAATCCCCACTACGAAGGTCAGCCGACAATCGTTCGATATCGCTTTGAGTCTTGGCCAGTGCTTCGTCGCACTGCGAAACCTGACGCTCAAGTTTCGCAACTTCGATCTTTTCCCGAGCGATCTGCTTTGCATTCTTTGCGATTTCGGGTTGCAGGTCTTCAATCATTTGACGAGCCCGCTTCATTTCCCACTCCAGCGGAACGGCATCGCTGGCCGAGTCGGTCAACCAATTCGTTGCACACCGGGCATAGCTCCACAACGGTGTTCCGAGTGACACACCGGAAAGCAACGTTGCAGCCCCACCCACTAAAATCATCTTCTTGAACATCGCTATACCCTCTTACCCGATTTGCGTGACGAACTGAAATTTTGCACCCATGGTGTTGCCCCCAACGGATCAAGGGGCTGTCGATCAGGTATTCGCGAGGTCCAGACCTATCTTGGAACGACTTTAGAGAATTCCCTGAATTTTCATTTTCAATTGCTATACCAGGAAAAATCGGTGTAATTATGCTATTGAAACCCTGGCAATCGGCATTAATGGTGACTAAGGTAGCACTAAATTGGCTTTACCGGCGTATTCTTGAATACAGCGGGGGAAATTTGACGAATTTGCTCTAACGTGCCTGACTTGTTGGCAGGATGCCATCAAAGTGTCGCAATTTAGTGGCATGCAGACAACGCAAATGGTCCTGCGAGGACTTATCAAAATGAATATAAACGAATATGCCGCATGGACTTGTGGCGACGAATGTAATTTACAAGATAGGTTCGGCATAAAATATGCAGAGCTTATGCTAGCCCAGACTGCTCTTCCCGTCGAAGAATTTACGCAATGGACTGCAACAACATCGTGGAGGCAAATCCGATGACCACATCAAGCGATAATCGAACCCCATCCGCCCCGAGGCCAGAAGCCAAAAATTGGAGCGAGGTATCTAGCCGTTTGTTACCAGCGGCAACCGAAAAGTTTGCGGAGTGGCTGGACGCTAAGCTGGAAGAGCTCGAAAAGTCACAGAAACGGTTTATCACAAGCCGATCGCTAGCCAAAAGCCTGAGGCGCTAAAGTAGAACAATTGCCCCCAATTGTTTTCCGAGCCATTAAGACAAAATTGTTCTACTCTCAACCCTAAAATCGAGTTCGAACAAAGCCATAACTAGTCAATCGTTATTTGCATCGCTGCACGATCATTTTCTGATCATGGCCGAATTCTCACGTCAAGCATAGCTAAAAGTCCTTCGTTATCGTCGTAGCTGAACACACTTTCGGCCAGCAGGATTTGCTTGGCGTCGCCAATTGTTGCCTCGTCGGGAACGTTTGTCGGCGCACCATAGGTCCGTGTCATTGACGAACCATTATGTCTGTGATCAGACCCAGTCAAACGTCTCCTTGAGATCGTTGAGATAACTGTAGGCGATGATCTTTTCATGTTGTAAGCGACCGACGACGATACCTGGAGCAATCCCAATTTGCGTTGCGAAAGCCACGACTTCGCTGCGTGTCCGCAATGACTTTAGTCTTTGACTGTGAGCGGGAGGTATGAGTAGATCTCTCGCGTAATGATTCGCATTCTTCTCCTGTGGATCATCCGAATAAGCGATGTCGATGTACGTCTCTTTCTTACTGTCGTTGAGGATGTGACCTACCTCATGGAAGACGGTGAACCAAAAAAGGTCATTCTTTTTGCCTCGTAAGTTCACCGCAATGAGAGCCTTCTCGGGCGACAACCATTTCGCAGCTCCACCAATCTTGGCTCCGGGAATCTCGGGCACTAAGCACAATGCGACTCCCGCTGACGCAAACGATTCGATCAACTTGGGTACGAAAACGTCCGGATCCGCAATCGTCAGCTCGCGCATCGATTTAGCAATCTTTCCAAAATTCTCTTTGCTGTATTTGCAAACGGTCATTTGCTGACCATGCAATTCAGCCAGCCGCAGCCAGCTCGCGAGCTTGCCATCATTCGCTGCCGCTTGGTGAGACTTTCGAAAAGCAAATTGACCATCGCTCCACCCTTCGTTCCATGCCTCCACACTGGCCACTCCGAAGAACTTCAGTGTTTGATCGAGTAACGTAACGCGATCGGATGTGGCAGAAAAAGCGCCGCGCGCAATGAGTTCTTTGGTCGGAATCTCCTTGAGCCAAGTCAACTGTTTCTCTAATTGCTTATGGGAAGCGATCCTAGCAAGTTGCTCACGATAATTGCACTCAAGATTGTTCCAAATGCGAGCCGGCACACTGGTAACGCGTTCGAGCAGCATTGCGGTCTGCTGTGTCAACGGAGCCTTGCCCTTAATGATCAAGTTGACGGTCTTTGGAGTTAGTCCCATCCGCTCGGCTAACTCGTTTTGATCGATCCCCAATGTTTCAATGGTCTCGGCCAACGTACGTCCGGGTGCTACGGCGTAATCTGGCTCGAATGAAATCTTGGTCTTGGTTTTTGATGTGGCCATTTAATATTCTGGATTAGTGGTAGCTTGGGACCATCGTCCCGAGTGTCTTGTTTTTCCATGGTCGGGACATTGGTCCCAACCTACTAGTGGTAGTCGCCAATACCTTCGATCACGATCTTCGTAACTCTTTGCCAATCTAAACCGCCATCAGGCAATTCTGGCCTTGGGTCATGATCGGGCGAAAAGATCAATCGATCGGGGTGAACCAAGTCAACAGCAAAGTTCCCGGCTAGGTTTCCTGTCAATTCGTGACAACGCGCACCGGGCAAGTTTCGCATGTCAGCAAGGTGTTCAGCGGCTTGCAGTTCGGCCAACCGCTGCTGGATCTTCTCGGCCATCCGCTTCCCGTGCTTTGCTCGCATTTCCTTGGCTGAGCAACAGATCTTGGCGAGCTTTTTGTTGGTAAAGCTGATTTCCACTATCGGCAGTGCCTTTGAAATACTTTACGTAGTAGGTTAATGTTTTGCAAGTAGACAGACTGAGAGAATCCGAGAGACCTGACGATTGCTGGTCCAATACCTGACGAATAACTGACGATTGATGATCTGACGATAAAGTGAAAACACCTAACGTACTGGCAGCTATGGATTGTTCGTCAGCCCCTACTTCGCCAAACTCTCTGCTACTTGACTACCGTTCCGTCGCCAACGATAATCCCGCCTTCTTCGACCCTAAAGAACGTCTTGGCTACTTCAATTTAAATGCTTTGGCAGGATTATCTGGCGGACATTTTTTACAAAAAATCTACCCTGCGCTGCCCTTGGAACATGGATGTTTGGCCTAACTGACCTAAGCACACAATCGTCCCAATCGATACCGCTGGTAACCCGGACGGGGAATTCCATCTCGAATTCGCAAGGCGGCAAAGTCGCACACGGCCGGATTCAGGCGTTTCGCGACATGTGCCAACGGTGCAACTGGGATTTCCGCTGCGATTCAGAGGGCATTTACAATTGCGCAGGGCTTGTTTGGGCGGCCCGGCGTACTGGAATTTCTCAAACCCAAGATTGGCTGCGAATCTTGAAAGACGACGGTTATCGGCGACTTTCCACTCGCGACAGGCTTTTTGCAGATGATCTAGTCTTGTACCGTGATGTTGACGATAATACCTACCTGCATGTCGCCCGTATTGTGCGATTAATTTCCGGCGTAAGTTCGAGCTCTCCCCCTATACCGATCGTATTGAGTAAGTGGGGGCATGACCTTGGCGAACGCTTTCACAAAGCCTTCGACTACGGAATGACCGAATACACTGTAGATGTCGAATTCTGGACTGACCGACCCAATGACGAACACATTCCCAAGACAACTAGAAGCCTTATCCTCTGATTCGTTTGTGCAACGATTTGCTCAAATTGGAACAGTTGACGGGCTGTGCGCTGCAATGAAACGTAGTCGGGAGGTTCGTTCTTTGCATGCCGCCCTCCGCGAGGAAATGGTGAACGAAGCGGACATCGACGGGTTTGTGCGCTCGCTCCTAAAGCACTTTGTCACTGGCGAGCAATTTGCGTTTCAGCTTTCGCTCGGTGCGGTAGCGATTGCATGCGCTGGAATCAACAAAGCGTTTGCGAGAGAGTTCGTTGGCTATTTGGCGAAACTCAGAACTACCGAGATGTCGCTGGCAGCCCAGATCGCTGCTAACGCACTACAGCTAATTCCTACGACGATTCGCGAGACGATTACAGAAAACAGTCCCGAATTCGAACTTCGCATTTTGGATTCAGTCCCTCGTTCGGACGCAAGACAAACGACAGTTGTATTTGACGAGGAATTGGTCGATGCCTAAGCTCGAATACTTCCTGTTGTGCGAATCGATTTCGGTGGACCAAGAGACAAATCGCGTCAGCCTATTCAACGTTTTAGAAGACTTGCACCTTGCGAAACTTCCGTTAGAAGGCGATCGCAAACCAGCGTATATCTTGAACCAGTTTGTCGCCGTTGCTGTCTTCAACCGCGAACCGAATGATAATGACAAAGACTTCGAGGCATGTTTGAAGTACAACTTGCCGGACGGAACGCACAAAGACCACAAGCTCAAGTTCAAAATGGAACGCAACAGGCAGCGAATCTTAATGCGTTTCGTGGGTATGCCGCCTGTCGCCAAGGATGGAGTTCTAAGTTTTGATTTATCCGTTGATGGCGAACACAAAGGGACGCATACGATTCAGTTGTTCAGCGAACCGGCCAGCGACGTCTCAGTGGATGCGTAAAGTTTAACAGCAAGGTTCCAGGCGAGGTTTCCAGTTAATTCGTGACAATGCGCACTAGGCACTTCTCGCATGCCGGCAAGAGTTTAAGCGGCAAGCAACTCGGCCAACCGTTGCTCGATCTTCTCGCCCATCCGTTTCCCGTGCTTTGCTTGCATTTCCTTGGCTGAGCAACAGATCTTGGCGAGCTTTTTGTTGGTAAAGCTGATTTCCACAATCGACAGTGCCTCATAAATACTTTACGTAGTAGGTTAATGATTTGCAAGTATACGGACGTCGAGAATCCGCGACTCGTCGAGTCTCGAGTCACTCCGAAATGCTTCCGACACTGATTGCCCGAACGATCTTGATCTGGCTGTCGCATTTTGCGATTAAATAAGCAAGTCCCTTGCAGCAAAGGACTTGCGTAAAAGAGTAGATTGATTTGTGTATTGACATTAAACAAGATCACCCCCAAATTGGCAGGTATCGTGCGTAGCGAAGTGAACTGTTGCCTTCGTCATCTGACTTGACCAAATTGGCGTCCTTGGCGGCTGCAATAATCTGCGATGCGGTGGCAGATCCCGCGCCAGTGCCTGGCAGACCAAATCGCTCTCTTAGCGACTGATTCGACATCCGTTTTCCGCTGATGTATTGCAAGACACAATGCTGAAAGCAGGCTCGAATGCGGTCGCTTTTGGTCATCTCGGTAAAGTCTCGGTGTGAAAAAAGCACAGACGTTGTCCTGATCTCTCCGACACGAAAATCCGGAGCAGGCAGTTGGTAAATTTCCGCAGCACTGACCACCTTATCGACACCACTTCCCTTGCGTTCACAGACCCCCAATCGCCTCATGAGTTCAGCGAGTCTTTCATTACGTGATCGATCCTCATCGATAAATCGCTCTGTCGGGATTTGTGGGATTCCGGGATTTGATATCTCAACGCGATCGTCATACATCTCGATTCGCAACGCAGTCCCTTCCATCATAAAGTCTTGATGGACCATCGCGTTGGCAATCAGCTCACGCAGAGCCTGCTTCGGAAACATTTTGAATTCTTCTCGAATTGCGATCTCCAAGTACTCATTCTTGGGAGCGGCTTCATGAACGAAGTCAATCAGCGCTTCAAATCCCACTGCGTATCCGCGTGTACCCGAAATGTCAGTCTTTGTATTGAGCTTGTTCACTCCATCGTAAACGATGAATCTCACAGCCTTGCGCGATAGAGACTGGTCGAAGGCGTCGAGTTTCTTGGCGAACAAGATAGCGCCCAGGTTTGTAATGAACCAACTTGCTCCGTGTGCTCGAATCGCACCCTCGCTCTGCAACTGAGTTAAAACTCCCTCGCGTGAAGGCGGATAGGGAATCTTCAGTAGTTCGAAAACCGCCTGAGTGTCGAGCAACGCGACAACTTCATCTGCCGTTGCCTCTTTTGCAATCCGATCAATCCATTCGTTGGACTGCGAGGATGCAGATGCAGATATACTGGTACTTCTCTGTGCAACCGAGCGAAACAAGGAATCAACCACTTCTTGCAACGCGGAGATTGAGTCGGCTTGTTCCAGCGATGTTTCGCTATCGCTGATGATTGATAACGGTATTGTAGAGTGCCGCAGCAATTTGAAAATCACACCGCGACAGTAGTCGACATCCGATGATTTAGCTCCTTCTTGCGACAACGTCGATAGTCTCGCTAAGGAAATCTCCTTGTTCGCATCGATGTCGATTATCTTCGCGCGTCCGGTCGGCAGGATGATGATGTTCCCCGCGTGCAGATCTCCATGGCAAAGTCCGTGGGTGTGCAAGTGGGCGATACCATCAAGCACATCGCCACACAACGCTTTCGCTTCTTCAATACTAAACTTGGGGAGCGAGAGTCGCTTGCCAAGCGTATCACCATCGACCCATTCCATTACGATCGCTGGCACACTGCGAGTGAGTTCGGGAATGTAAATTTCCTGAAGCGTGTGAACCGTAACGATAGTTGGATGATTCACTCGTGCCAACGGGGCCGCATGTGCTAAAGCGTCGGCAGATTTCAACTCCGTTTTAATAATTTTTACGGCAACGTATCGTCCCAAAGGGTGTTGAACGGCGCGATAGACGCTGCCGTAAAGCCCACTATCGATGCGTTCAAGGATTTCGATCCCATCATTTTCTGCCATTGGCTGCGTCCTTTTGCTTGGACGACTTCGTTGGCGCATCGCTCTGTCGCGCATCGCGAATGCGTTCGAGCAGGACGGAAGCCGGTTCGTCGTTCGGGTCTTGCGGGACCAGTTCGCCTCGGAACGCTTTGGCGAGAATGGATTGATCGAGTTGCGTCAGGGCGGATTTTGATTCAGCTACCGCTTCACAGATACCGGCAATAGTTGAGAGAGCATTCACAATTCGCTTTATCATCGCTTCTTGTTCTTCGTTCGAACACAGAGGAATGCGGATTCGCTTTAGGTCACCCAGAGTCACCGTCGGTTGTGCAGCACCCCGAGCGACTTGCTTTGCCTGACTGAAACCGTTCGGACTATTTAGGGCGTAGATGATGTAGTCGGCGTTGATTCCCGCGAACGGGCGGATGTGCGCAATGTGTCTTTGAAAAATGAACTTGCGATTATCTTCGATGGGGAAGGCACGCCCGAAAGTGGCACCTACGGCGGTATAGAGAACATCGCCGGGCCGGTGAGGGAAATTTGCTGTCAGTCCTGCATGGGTTTCCTCAGAAACCCACTTATCAATTGTTGTCCAATCAATTCGACCGTCAATGACGTTACGAATTCCTATGAACGGTATTCCGTGAGTAGTGGTTTTCGGTGGCCAATGTGTACCGTCCTTGACCCAATCGCTGACCGATTCAATCTCGGTCCAACACCATCCTGTCGGAAGTTTAAAAGATTCCGTTGCGGTTGTTGGCGCAGGTTCCTTGTACTTGCCATGCCAGCCGTTCTGAGGTTGTTTGCCTTTGGCTTCGTATTTGGCGAGTTCGGATTGTTCCCATTTTTGGCGGCGTTGTTGGCGGATGCGGTTGAGGAGTTCGGAGGCGGGTTCGACGTTGGGGTTGGCGGCGCGCCAGTCGGCGGTGAGGTCGCCTCGGAAGGCGGCGGCTAGCAGGCTCTGACGGAACTGCTCCAGCAGCGGACCAACCTCCGCCAACGCCTCCCTCGCTTTTCGACTCCGCTCCTGCAACGCCTCGATCTTCGCGACAATCCGCCGCTGCTCGGCAAGGGGAGCCAGATCGCACTTGTATGTCTTTAACTTCGGAAGATCAATGCTAGCGACTGTCGTTCCGTCTTTCGCGCATTCTTCTCGAAAGTGCTGGTCGCTGCCTTTCAAAAAATATGCCACGTATCGGGAATCTATTCCCATTGCTGGTATCAGTGTTTTCAAGTCTTGGTTCGTTGCAACAGGAACGCGATTAATCGCCACTGGAAGCGTTCTTTCAAGAATTCCACTTCGAGTAACGACAAGAACCGAGTCCGCTGGGAACAATTGCGCTGAAGAGTTCTTCACTGCGTCTTTTGTGATTTTGTCGTCCGCGTCATCAAGATAGAACCGTTTCATATCCTTCGGCGAAACCCACGGTATGATTCCACCAGTCCAAAATGACTTATTCGACTTGCTGGGAGTACCTCCGCCTTTCCACTCGCCTAAATCGTTTAAGGATGCGTCTACCCAACCGTCTGGTAATTTGCGATCACCGTCTTTCATGATTCAACCTCCTCACCTTCCACCGACAACGCCAGCAAAATGAATTGAAATTGCTCCTTGAAACACAGATCGCCATAAAGGCACAAAGAGCACAAAGGCTTGATTGTGTTTGCGATTATTCTTTGTGGTCTTTGAGCCTTTGTGGCCATCATTCTGCCCTCTTTAAGGACCGCGACAGTGGTAGCGTCATACGGGTAAAACCTCGTCCCGAACAATGTGCAGACGGATCAGCTTAGGGGTCTCGCCATCGTCAAAGTGGCATTCGACGGCCTTGCGTACACTCTGGCGGAGTTCTTCCAGATCGTCGGCTTCAGTGAATATGGAATGCCCGACGGCACGCGCGATCAAGCCGCCTTCCGGAGCATCTTCAACGGTGAAAAGTATTTCGGTCATCGGTTTGCCTTTCGTTATCACTTTGTTTTTTCGATTAGGGCCTAGCACAGATCAAGATCGTTGTGCGGTAATGACAACCCAAAGCCGACTGCCTGGCTAACATCCTCCGCAGTAAGATGCGGATACTTCGCAACGATCTGGTCGCGACTTGCACCGCTACCCCGCCATTCCAAGATCAGCTCGACACTGATGCGTGTTCCTTTCACTGTCGGCTTGCCGCCCAAAATCTCGGAGTCACACGTGATTCGGTCAAACATGGTCTCTCATTATCCCTAAGTGTCGCGACGCGATTGAATGTCGCCTTTCGCACCGGGGTTGTGATTTTATCATCGTTGCCTTTCGCTCTGTGAAAGTTGCATTCCGAATCGCTACTTTTGCAGAGCAAAAGGCGACAATTTGCTATGTCTCGTTTGTTTCCAACAATGCACTGAGCGCGTCCATCTCTTCCATCGCCGTTGCCAGTCGTTCTCGGATCGCCGTGGCGATTGTCTCGGGTTCTGGGAGTTCATCGTGGTTGCTGGCGTTCTCGTCCTTGAGCCAATTGATGTCGAGGTTCTCGCCGCGCTTCGTTAGTTCAGCTCGATTGAAACTTCGGAAACGGCCTTCGTCTCCTTGATCGGTTCGTTTGCTGGTTCCGTCGGACTTCTTGCCGTAAGCTTTTTCGAACTCGACGAAGTGCTCGTGAGTCAAAGGCGTGCGAACACCAAACGAAGGCATGTTGGCTCGCAGGTCATATACCCAAACTTGCTTTGTGTTGCCATGTTCCTTTTCGCCTCGCGTGAAGAACAACACGTTGGTCTTCACACCTTGGGCATAAAAGATTCCCGTGGGAAGACGCAGGATCGTGTGCAAGTTGCACTTGTCCATCAAGTCACCACGAATCTTCGAACCCATTCCTTCTTCGAATAATACGTTGTCGGGCAGCACGACCGCCGCTCGGCCACCCGGCTTGATCGTGCGATAGATGTGCTGAAGAAACGCCAACTGTTTGTTGCCAGTGACGAACGTAAAATCATCGCGTGTTGGCTTGCCACCGCCTCGCTTCGTGCCGAACGGCGGATTGGTCAGAACGACGTCCGCCTTTGGTAGACGTGTGCCGTCGGGTGACAGCGTATCGCCCAGAATCATGTCGCTGTCGATACCATGCAGCAGACAGTTCATCAACAACAGCCGGTGCGTATCGGGAACCAGCTCAAGGCCAACAAAAGCTTGTTTGCGTTGAAAGTTTTGCTCTTTGGTGTTTAGCGAAAACAGATCGTCGGTCTTGGACTTGATGTACCGATCGGCTTGAATCAAGAAGCCACCGGTACCAGATGCCGGATCTTGAATGATTTCGCCTGGTTGCGGTTGGATGCAATTGACCATGCACTCGATCAAGGGCCGCGGAGTGAAGTACTGGCCAGCACCCGACTTCTTCTCGCTCGCGTTCTTTTCCAGCAAGCCTTCGTACATAGTGCCCAGCCCTTCCTCGCGAGCCGAGTACCAATCGAGCTTGTCGATATCGCCCACGATCTTGGCAAGATTCTTTGGTTGGCGCAGAGACGTATTGGCATTGGCAAAAATTGCCTGTACTCGACCAGAGCCTTCATTGCCGAGATGTACAAGCAGCGAACGGTAGAACGCTAACTGATCGACACCATCCTTCGCAGTCAGATCATCCCAGCGATAACCGGCCGGCAACAATTTCTCCTGCTCCGTCTCCTTCATCATCTTCAGGAAGAGTAGAAATGTAAGTTCGGTCACATACTCGTGATACGTAATGCCATCGTCACGTAAGACGTGGCAGAGGGACCAGAGTTTGGCAACTATATCGGATGTTGAGGTCATTTAGAGCTAGCCACAAAAAGGCACAAAAATCACAAAATCGGATTTAAAGGACGTATTTCTTGATATAGAACTTGGGGGCTCCAAAGTTGACGAGTAGCCCATGACGGAACCTAGTTGCCTTGAGGTAGCCCAATAACTGCGCGATGTCTGCATCCGAGGTTTCGCGGACAGCTTTCAGTTCGAGTATCAAAACGTCCTTAACAATAAGATCCATTGTTTCCTCGATAAGCTCTGTTCCATCCTCATCGTGAATCATCACAGATGGTTGCACTCTGACCAGAAGCCCCAATTTTCGAAGCCGATGGATCATGCCGCGTTCGTAAACTTTCTCGCGGAATCCCGGTCCGAGAAACTTGTGCAGCCCGAAGCCTGCCTCGCGGACTACATCGCAAATTCTATTGACATCGGAATCGGACAAATCAGTTCTTGGTCGGATGGATTGGGATGGGAGGTCGGTCATGTTTACTAGCCACGAAAAGGCACAAGACTCACAAAAGGAGACAATGCAGGAAACCGGGTTTTCATTCAAAAGGTAGTATAAGAGCAAGCCATGTCTTGTCGTCGCAAAGCGACCTTCCAATTGCATTTTTTGTGGCTTCTGTGTCTTTTTGTGGCTAGTCATCAAGCAGCACTCCACATTGCGTCGGCGATGTCGCGGAGGATTGTTTCTAGTTCGCCCTTGAACACTTTGTCCAAACGCGTAAAGCCGCCCATCTCTTTGAATTGCCCTGCGCCGAGTGCGTCGCGGTCAACAATGGTCTCTTGCTCTAATTGTTTACCGATCCGCTCCAGCCACTTACGTTGCGGTTCGGTCCATGATCGGCTTGCAAGAATTTTTTGCATGGCGGCTTGCACCCGTTGTGAATGAGGAACTAACGGATGGCCAAGAGCGACGTGACGAATGTACGCGATAATCGACGCGGCGATGTCCTGGTTCGTCGTTTCACGGACTGCTACGCGAAGGTTCTGCTCGGTGAAGCCAGCTTCGTCCATGGTCAGTTTCAACTCTCGCAACTGAGCCCGAGTCAAATCGCGAGGGCGTGTGGTCACGACGATCAAGGCAGGAATTTTGTCTTGGTTTTCAGTTACATACTTTCGAAAGGACTCGATGTAGTCTTCAGGCTTTGTCGCTGTGCCGTACCCTGTCTCGATGGCTCGAACCATGTCGAGATGCTGCGATACGTAAACGAGACTTCCCGCCGATGTTGTGTCATCAAGTATGGCAAGGATCTTTGCCTTGGTATCGAACCACGCTGCAATCTCTTTTGGACTTTTCGTGCTTAATAATTCGCACAACTGACTCGTTGCTTGTGACATCCGTCGCGGTGACCCGTAGGATGGGACCATCGTCCCGTCCGGATCGTTCTCGGGAGGCGATTGCTCGGGACAATGGTCCCAAGCTACGTTCAATTCAAACTGCAACTTTTCTTCTTGCTTTGCCGTTAGCTTTCGTCGTCGCAGCTTACCGAGTAATTGGCGTTTCGATTCTTCGGTGAATTCAGTGTCGTCGATATCGCGTAGTTCGGCAACGAGTTGACCAAACGACAGACTCGGCCGAGCGACGACCGGCTTCATGTCAGTGATCGGTAGCAACGCATTGTAAAGGTCCACTGCGTCAAAAATTCGAAAGGCGGTTTTGTGTTGCCCCTCGCCGTACAAAGCGGGACACTTGCGGGTCGCGCGACCTAACATTTGGTCGTAAAGTATTCGACTGCTCACGCGTCGCAGGAAGACTAAGTTCGCGATCGCAGGGACATCGATCCCCGTGGTCAGTAGATCGACGGTAACAGCTACACGCGGATCAAACTCGTTTTTGTATCGGCGAATGGTTTCAGATGGCTTGTCGATACTACCTGTGATTTTTTGAACGGCATCATTTGGGAATGCCCCAAAGGCATCGTCCAATTCTTCTTTGAGAATGCGCACGACAAGATCAGCGTGATCATCGTTTACACAATAGATAAGCGTTTTTCCGGGCCCGTCAAAGTCGATGTGGTTGATGAGTTCGTGGCAAACCACTCGGTTGAAATTCTCGGTGATTGCTCGTTTATTAAATTCGCCAATCTCGATTTTGATTTCGTCAGGCGTTTGGTACTTCTTGAGGGTTTTGTCCCCTGTGTGAAAGACGTCGACTTCCTCTCCCGGTTGCCAAACCATACCGTTGGTGGCCAAGTCCGTAATCAAACGATAAGGTGGCTCGTGGTCGCAGAGGTAATCGTCGATCACGGCTTGACGATAGCTGTACTCAAAAACGGGCGGTCCGAAGATTTCCGAAGTGTGCTGCGCCGGCGTAGCAGTCAGCCCAATGCGAACGGCATCGAAATGGTCGAGGACTTGACGGTAGCGACTGAGGTAGTCGGCCGGGCTGCGAAACTGCATCTCTTTCTCAGACATTTCAGTGTCGAGTGCATAACCGCGATGGCATTCATCGACGATGATACAATCGTACCAGTCGATCGGAATTGGCTCGGAATTTTCACCGCCGAGAATACGCTTGCACATTCCCTGCACGGTTGCAACTTGTAGCCGTGTGTCGGAATCCGGTTTCAGCGAGCCCAGCTTTTTGATGTCATAAATATCATCGAACGATTGATGATTCTCGAGCCGGACGTTTTCGAATGTTCCCTCGGCTTGCTCACCCAATGATGTCCTGTCAACAAGAAACAGAACTCGACGGAAACGATTGGACTTGATGAATCGGTAGAGCATGCCGAGGCAAGTGCGTGTCTTACCGGTGCCGGTTGCCATCGCGATCAGGATTCGTCGATGACCGGCGGCAAGCTGAGATTCAACTGCTTCGATGGCTGACTTCTGAAAGTCGTAAAGCGGTAAGTAGTCCAGCGGCTCAACGGCCAATTTTTCTTCAGCACTGGCGATGTCTTGTGCGAGTAAGTCGGCCAAGCCTTCGGGTGTGTACCACGTTTTCAAAGCACGCGGCTTGTTCGTAGTTTCGCGAAGATCATGAAACCACACACCAGACTGTTCCGCGATTTGCGGAAGATAAGGTCGGCCGTTGGAGGCAAGGGCAAATGGGAGGCGATATTCACGCCATGGACCGCCATTGGATTCGAAACTCAATTCGGTTTGGAAGCCCTTTGAGTATCGAGCAGCTTGATCTACACGACTGGCGATACTTACCTTGAACTTCTTGGCTTCCACGGATGCAACAGGCAAGAGCCCGACAAAGAGCAAGTAATCGGCTGGACCGTTCTTCGTAGGCCATTCAGCGATCGCGATGTTACGACCTTTGGCTGGACGGGTACCTTTGGAGTGTCGCAATGTTTGTGAGTCGACTTCCCAGCCGGCTTCGCGAAGTTGCGAATCGATGATCCGTCTGGTTGCTTGCTCGTCGAGTTCGAGACCTGCGTCCTGCTCGATTGCTACTGCGACTGTCGCTTTTCGTTTTTCGGCTGGTTCGGCCGCAGCCTTGGCTTGCAGCTCGTTCAACCGCTCCTGAAACTTTTTTCGTTCAGCGGCGAGTTGTTGCTCACTCTCGGCGGCTAGCTCCAACGCCGCATCCAGGTCGTCGAAGGCGACTTTTGCCTTTGCTTCCGCTTCAGCCTTTTGACGGAGTTCTGTTACCAGCGTCGCTTGCAAATCGGCAGCTTTGTTCGCGGCTGCGATTTCAGATTCTCGAAGTCGATTAAGCTCGTCAAGTAGATCTTTCTCCGCTGCCGCCGGATCAGGAGGAACGACAAAGGAACCTGCTTCGAAGTTCTTATCGCCGCCGAATGCACGATGAAACCAGATGGCAAGCTTCCTTGCCATTTGAAGTTGATGAAGGGCTTCGCGTCGATCGCCAGCATGGGCATGAGCCGCTTCGTTGCCGGACTTCCGAAGGCCATGGAACAATTGACTAACTTGGGCTCCTAAAACTCCCCCGTTCCAAAGCTTGTCGAGCACACTTAGAAAGGAATCTTCCGCGTCAATAGCAATGCCGGAGTAGGCCGCACAGTGTTCCGCCAACAATTCGGCGAATTGCCGTAGCTTGATCAGCGATGAATTTGCATCATCAAACACATATCGCTCAGCAAGTGCGGCATGCTTCACCAAAATATAATCGTGCTTCGCGAGGAAGCCGAAGTTAGGTGAGTTGAATGATGGTGCGGTCATGAAACTTGGAATTTAGGGCGATCCAGTGATCTTGGTGTCAGTGTTTCTTGCCTTGTCAAAATGACGGTGCAAGCACGGGTTCTACTTCGCTCGTTCCGGCGCTGAATTTGGATCGAAATCAGGTCGATTACTCCGGGTAACGGGCCGAGCACACTGATCTAAGAAGGAATCTAAATCCGACCTTAGGACCTACTAAACCCTGAATTGAAGCACTGAAGTCTAACGAAGACTACACGAATTTGATAGCGTAAGCGCTGCTTCAAGCCAGAGCCTATCTTGGCTTGGTGTGCGCCACCGTACACTCCGGCCATTGTTCAAACGGAATCAGTGAAGATGCTGCGCAAACGGATTCATCGCATTCTTACAATCGCCAGAGCCTCTAAAGACGAGGCGCATGGGATGTGGTTCATTTGGCAATGATCCGCTGCAAACGGCGAAAGATTTTCGATGTGAACTTGAAGGTGAATTCACAGGGGCTTTTGCGAGGGACGTCTTCGCAATGCAGCACGACCAGTTTCTGACGATCAGCGAAAAGTGTCGGAATTTTTCCGGTCCGACTTCTCGCCCAACGGGTTCAAACCTCAGATTGGTTGTGGGTTCGCAAAAAAATCGAATCGATCGATGTGGAATCGTTGACCTTGTTGGCGGAATTTGTGTTCGGATAGCGTTATTCGAACGCGTGTTTATTGTCCGGGAGACTAGTGAAATGAAAAAGAAAACTGCAATCCTAGCGTGCGTCAGCCTCGCAATTCTTGTTTCGTCGGTTGGATTTGCCAACCCAGACGATTCCGAGAACCCCGGCGGGCGTCCTCGTCCTGGGACTGGTACGTCCGATCGGCCTGTAGGCCAAAACCGGCCAATAGGCCAGAACAAACCAATCGGCCAAGACCGCACAACGGAAGCAGGCCGCCGATTTGGTGATAACCGACCGAACGGTGCCGGACCTGCTCAGTTTGTGACAATGTTAATGCGACAGTTTGACAAAGATGGCGATCAGAAGCTCGATTCACAAGAATTGGTAGCTCTTTTGACTTCAATGCGGGAGCGCCAGGCACAAATGGGTGGGCAAGGCCAGATGGGGCCAATGGCGAATCGATTTCGTCCTGGGGGCCCCGATGGAGACGGAAATAACGCAGCCGGTGGCGTCACCCCGAAACGCCCGCCCGTCGAAGAATAGGTCTTGAGTGCAGTAGACTTCCAACCTGTCAGTCTACAAATGACACCGTGGAAGCCGATCCTAATACGACACACGCTAATGATGAAGGCAGTTGCATTTATGTTTCGCATCAATCTTGCAATAAGCATTGGCTGCTTACTGGCGTTACAAGTCGCGGACGTCAACGCAGACGTCGGCGCGGACGAGCAGACGATCTCGCCGGACCAATTAAAATTCTTTGAAACCAAGATTCGTCCGGTCTTGACTAAAGAATGCTATAGCTGCCACTCCAACAAGACCGGCAATGCGAAGGGTGGATTGCGGCTGGACACCGAACAACTGACGCATCTTGGTGGCAGCAGCGGACCTGCGATCGTCCCAGGCGATGTTGATGCCAGCTTAGTTTTCAATGCCATCTCGTACCAAGACTTTGCGATGCCGCCGAAGAAACAGCTACCGCAAAATGTCATCGATGACTTTCGTCAATGGATCGAAATGGGCGCCCCTGATCCTCGCAAGACAGACATTGCGAAGCTGAACTCAAAGATCACCGCCGACGATATTTCAAAAGCGAAATCTGAATTCTGGGCGTACCAAAAACCTCAATTGCCTCAGGTGCCGAGCGTCTCAAACCAAGCCTGGGCACTCGGCGACATCGATCGATTTGTAATGGCGGGCTTAGAGCAAGCCAATCTTGAGCCAGCCCAAGATGCTGAATCCCACACGGTGCTGCGGCGATTGTGTTTTGACCTGACCGGCTTGCCACCAAGCTTGGAGCAGTCCGAATATTTTGAGCGGCACTGGAAACAAAGTCCTGACAAAGTGATCGCCCACGTCGTTGATCAGTTGCTAGAAAAGCCACAGTTCGGCGAACGCTGGGGGCGACATTGGTTAGACTTGGCGAGATACGCGGAATCCAACGGTCGTGAAGTGAACATGACAAATCCGCACGCTTGGCGCTATCGTGATTACGTCATCGATGCTTTCAATGAAGACAAACGTTACGATCGATTCGTACAAGAACAGATTGCCGGCGATCTGCTGCCCGTAAAGTCCGATGAACAATGGTCGAAAAATCTAATTGCATCATCGTTTCTGGCCTTGGGACCAAAATCGCTGAGCGAACAGAATGGTGCACAGTTTGCCGCCGACTTGGCCGACGAGCAAGTTGACACCGTGACTCGCGTTTTTCTCGGAACCTCCGTGGCCTGCGCTCGCTGCCATGATCATAAGTTTGACCCCATTCCGCAGACTGACTACTACGCAATGGCCGGGATTTTTGCGAACACCGCAACGTATTTTGGGACGCCAGCTTCACAATTTGGGAATGTCGGTGGAATTCAGAATCGCAACACCAGCAACCTGATTCGACTGCCAACCGAGGATCCCAATCCGTTCGACAAGTCGTACACGAAGGAAGAGTTGGCTGAGATGTCCGAGCAAGTCCGCAAAGCTCGTCAGGAGTTGTTCGATTATCGTATGGCGATGCGCAGCGGACGAAACGACGGCCAAGGTTCCCAAACTGCAATCTTCAACTTAGTTCGAGTCCAAACGCGAATGGAATCTCTTTCCAGTTTGCTCGGCAGTGTCGATGAAAATGGGAAGCCGATCAGTTTTTGCATGGGAGTTCAAGATCGGCAAAGCTTGCGCGACGTGAATGTCCTGGTCCGCGGCGAAATCGATCAACCGGCTCAAGTTGTCAGGCGAGGATTTCCTCAAATTCTATGTGATCAGGCCGCGGTGATTCCAATCAAATCGAGCGGTCGACTGGAACTGGCTCGCTGGATCAGCAGCAAAGACCATCCGTTGACCGCTCGTGTGATGGTCAATCGGATTTGGCAACAGTTGGTCGGTACAGGAATTGTCAGCTCTACCGAAGACTTCGGTTCAACAGGTCAAGCTCCAACACACCCCGAGTTGCTCGACTACTTGGCTGTGAAATTTATGGATTCTAAGTGGTCCGTAAAGTCGATGATCCGCAGCATCGTAACGTCACGTGTGTATCGTATGAACTCGACGTTTGATGAGTCCAAGTTCGAACAAGACCCCGATAACAAATTACTCTGGCGAGCCAATCCACGACGACTGGATGCGGAAGCGATTCGCGACAGCATTTTGTTTGTTGCCGGTCAACTTGATCTGCAGAGACCGCGTGCGTCTGAAGTTGCCAAGGCGGGATATATGCAAGTGCGCGACGGAAACCTAATTAACTTGGGACAACTCACGGCGATGGCTGGCGAGGGCAATATGCGGCAAGAGTATGCCAAGCAAATGATGCAACCGACGTCAGGTGGCCGACCACCGCTGATGGAAGGCAATTTTCCTGGCCGCGCGATGCTAGAGCGGGCTCGAATGTTTGGCCCCAGAGGCATGGCAGGGGGAGGCATGGCAGCGGGAGGTAGTGAACGAGTTGATATGGTGAACGCGCAATACCGAAGTGTTTATCTGCCGATCTTGCGTGATGAATTGCCACGTTCGCTGGAGGTCTTTGATTTCGCTGAGCCGAGCATGGTGATCGGTACACGAGAAACGTCAAGCACGCCGAACCAAGCGTTGTACATGATGAACAACGAATTTGTGCTCAAGCAAAGCGAGTCTTTCGCAAAACGCGTTATCGAACACTCGAAGTCGGCCTCGGAACGGATCGATCAAGCGTTCCTGTTCGCCTTCGGTCGCCCGGCCACTGCGTCGCAGCATGTTGCCGTTGAAAAGTTCATGCAAGATTATCAGCGAGATTCGCGCTATCGCGACATTGAACTATTGACCTTGTCGGGTTTATGTCAGTCGCTGATCGCGTCCGCTGAATTTCGTTACATTGACTAGCGTATAACATAGGACAGTTCGATCAATAACTGTCCGGTTTTTGAAGTGGGATAGGCTTCCAGCCTGTCATTTTCAATGCGACAGGCTGGAAGCCTATCCCACTAATTGACCGAGCGATCCTAAAAGAGAAATTGAAATGCATGAACCTCATTTGTATTCGCGAAGACAAATTTTGCGAACGACGTCGGCTGGATTCGGCTACCTTGCATTCGCAGGCCTCAGCAGCATGGCTTCGGCAGAATCCGCTTTGCCGGAAAGCAACAACCCACTGGCCCCAAAATCGCCGCACTTTCCAGCCAAAGCCAAACGCGTGATCTTCTTGTGCATGGCGGGTGCACCGTCACATGTCGACACGTTTGATTATAAACCACAATTAACGCTGGACCACGGCAAGAGTGGTCGATATGGTGGCCAGTTGCTTGGCTCGCAGTGGAAGTTTCAACAACGTGGGAAAAGCGGATTGTGGATCTCAGATCTTTTTCCAAGTGTCGCCGCGCATGCCGATGACCTCTGCCTAATCCGCTCGATGCATTGCGACCAACCGGTTCATCCCGCCGCGCAAACGCAGATGCATACGGGGACCGCACAATTTGTTCGTCCATCATTGGGCGCCTGGACGCTTTATGGACTTGGGACGGAGAACGATAGTGTACCGGGATTCGTTTCGCTCGCGCCACCTCCGGGTAGTTCGCGAAACTATGGCAGCGCATTTTTGCCTGCTGTCTATGGTGGCGCGGCGGTCGGACGCGCTTCCCGAGGAGGCGGTGGTGGGCGACCCCAAGCGATGCCAGGCGGTGGCTCGGTCCCATACATTCGAAATCCGCAGATAACGAAAGCTCAACAGCGGACGCAGCTTGACCTTATCCAAAACCTCAACCAAGAAAAACTTACTCGCGAAAAATACCATCCCGAAGTCGAGGGCGTGATTGAATCGTTCGAACTCGCGTTCCGCATGCAAGATGCGATGCCAAACTTAATGGACACATCAGCGGAATCAGCCGAAACGCTAGCGATGTACGGTGCCGATAGCGGCCCCACTTCTGGCTTTGGTCGCCAGTGTTTAATGGCCCGACGTTTCATCGAAGCCGGTGTTCGCTTTGTCGAGGTTACTCAGGGCGGATGGGATCATCACCGAAACCTAAGCGAAGATTTGCCAGCGAGTTGCAATGCGATTGATAAGCCTATTGCTGGTTTGCTACAGGACCTCAAGCAACGCGACATGCTGAAAGACACGCTGGTTATTTGGGGTGGTGAATTTGGCCGCACACCGGCAGCACAAAACGGTGACGGGCGAGACCACAACAATAAAGGCTATACAACGTGGATGGCCGGTGGTGGAGTCAGAGGAGGCTTAAGCTATGGCTCGACCGACGAGCATGGTTACGAAGCGGTCGAAGACAAGTGCCATATTCACGATTGGCACGCGACCATTCTCCATCTGCTAGGACTAGATCATCAACGTCTAACCTACCGTTACGCCGGTCGAGACTTCCGACTGACCGATGTTCACGGCAACGTCCAAACCAAGATCGTTAGCTGAGGATATCGTGCACGACACGACAGGGCTCGACACCGGTGAGACGGACGTCGAGGCCTTGGAACTTTACACTGAAGCGAGCATGGTCGATACCGAGCAGATGCAGCATGGTTGCGTGCAAGTCATGAACGGTCACCACGTTTTCAACGGCTGCATAACCGAGTTCGTCGGTTTTTCCATAGCTTAGTCCACCGCGCACGGCACCGCCGCTGAGCCAGATTGTAAAACCCTTGTTGTGGTGATCGCGACCGTTGCCACCTTGTGACATTGGCGTGCGACCAAACTCTCCCGCCCAAACGATCAATGTATCGTCCCACATGCCGCGAGTTTTCAAGTCCTCAATCAGCGCCGCGCAGGGACGATCGATTTCTTCTGCCTTGAGTTGAATGCCGTCTTTTACACCGCCGTGGTGATCCCAATCTTTATGATAAAGCTGAATGAATCGCACGCCTCGCTCGGCAAGTCGGCGTGCCAACAGACAATTCGCGGCGAAAGAGCCATCTCCGGTTTTGCCACCATAGAGATCGAGTGTGCTCTGGCTTTCATTGTTTGCATCCATCAGTCGAGGGATGCTGTCTTGTAACTGAAACGCCATTTCGTACTGCGCAATTCGCGTGGCAATTTCAGGGTCAGCAACGGCTTGATCACGCTGTGAGTTGAGTGCGTTAACCGTTTCGATCAGCGATTGCTGTTGCGAACGGTTCACACCAGGCGGGTTCTGGAGGTACATCACCGGCTCACCTTTGCCCCGCAGGTGGACGCCTTGATATCGCGATGGCAACAAGCCTGCTGACCACTGTCGCGCCGCAATCGGCTGATTCTGTCCGCCGCGACCCAGTGATGTTAACACGACAAAACCCGGCAGGTCGGTCGCTTCGCTGCCAAGGCCATAGAGTGCCCATGAACCCATGGAAGGTCGCCCCGCGATCTGCGAGCCGGTATTCATGAACATGTGAGCAGGATCATGATTGATGGCATCGGTCGTCATCGACCGGATAAAGCAGATGTCATCAACGACCGAGCCGATTCTAGGAAAGAGCTCACAAATCTCGGTACCGCTTTTGCCAAATCGAGCGAATTTTGTTTGGGGGGCAAAGCATTTCAGCGGTTGACCTTGGAGCTGCGCAATTTGCTGCCCTTTGGTCATGCTTTCAGGCATCATTTGCCCATCGCGCTGGGCAAGTTCTGGTTTGTAGTCAAACGTTTCCAAGTGCGACGGGCCGCCTGCCATGGTCAACCAAATGACGCGTTTGACACGTGGTGCGTGGTGCTGCACGCGAGCAACATCGGCAGCAGCAAGAGTTCTATCTTCCATCAGCGAAGCGAGCGCAATCGAGCCGATTCCGAACCCGCTTTTGCGCAGGAATGTGCGACGCAACAATGCGTTTCTCGCTGCGTTTGACCCGTCAATAGATTTTGACATGGCGATTGATCCTTTAAACGACTTAGTTTCGGGTGATGACTTCATGCAAATTAAGAATGGCGCGGGCGACTTGCGCCCAAGCAGCTAGTTCAACGGTTTTCGCCTCGTCTAGGGAGACGGAAGTTTGGCCGACTTTCAGCAAACTCGACGCCGCAGCCGGGTCGGCTTGGTACAGGACTAACGAACTATCGTACAGTTTTGCCAACAGCGCTGACTCACTAGCAGACGGCACTCGCGATGTTGCATTTTCGAAAGCCCAAGCGATTCGCCTGGAAGCATCGTCGCCACCCTCGGCGATGATGCGGGTGGCAAACGCGCGAGCGGCTTCGACATAAGTGGGGTCATTAAGCAGGACTAGCGCCTGTTGAGGGATATTGGATTGTGTTCGATCCGCCGTGCATTCCTCTCGCGTCGGTGCGTCAAAGGCCAGCATACTTGGGTGAACGAACGAGCGTTGCCACCAAGTATAAAGTCCTCGTCGAAACTGGCTTGTTCCCGAATCGGCTTGGTACGTGCGTTGAGGGAAATTTAGATTCTCCCAATAATTGTCGGGTTGATACGGTTTGACACTCGGTCCACCAATGTCTAGCGATAACAAACCGCTGATCGACAGCGCGCTATCTCGGACCAGCTCGGCTGGCAAACGAAAGCGACCTTGGCGCGCGATCAGCCGATTCTCAGGATCTCGAATGAGCAGCTCCGGTGCAGCGGTGGAAGCTTGCCGATAGCTGCGAGAATTCACGATCAGCCGGACGACGTGTTTAATGTCCCAGCCGCTGTCCATGAACTCAACTGCCAAGTAGTCGAGCAATTCAGGATTCGCCGGAGCTTCGCCTTGCGCACCGAGATCATCAAGATTTTTTGCAAGTCCAATTCCAAAGAACTGTTTCCATAGGCGGTTAACAAAAACTCGAGCGGTGAGCGGGTTGTCGCGTGAGGCGATCCACCGCGCAAGGTCGAGCCTGGTTAGTTTGCGACTGGTAACCTGACTTGAGGTGAGAAAACCTGGCAGCGCGGGGCCAACCGTCTCACCGCTCTCGTCCAAGAAATTACCTCGTGGCAAAATACGCACGGTGCGCGGCGACGGCATTGATTTCGATACCAAGGTTCGCGGCAGGCTTGCTTCGTATTCGGTTAGCGTCTTTTGTGCAGTGGCCAATTGTTGTCGAAGGGGTGCGAGTTCATTCGCGATGGTGACGAAAGCACGATGAATGTTTGCAGATTGCTCCGCAGATCGCTGCTCCTTCGGCAACCGCATTAGCGTTACTAAGTCGGCTGCCATCGGCGTGATCATCGGCGCATTAAGAGCAAGCGTTTGTTCCGTAATATCGCAACGAAAATGCCCCAGTAAGTGTCCATCGCCACCATGATTTTGCCGTATGTCGACGACCAGCACTTCATCAACAGCAAGTGTCAGTGGTTCAGCAAATGATAGTTGCAACTGTTGCGGCTTGTTGACATCGGGCAGAACCGCCCAGCCCCATTGGGCACCCTTTTCATCGTTGTCAAACGTGGCAGCCGCCGCCCATTTCTGATAAGGGTTCGCACCCGCAGCTACGGTTTGCTCAATCGAAGCTCGCGCCGCCTTCAAGGCAACAGGAGATTGCGTACCATCAGTGCGGCGGCGCTGGACCACAACTTCGGTGATCACGAAATTGCCGTTTCCCGCCCGCCCGCTACCTTTTTGTGGCAGCGATTCATGGGGCATAGCCTGGATCTGTAGTCCGATAGCCTGCGTGAGCGGTTCTTTGGTTGCCAGTGTTACGACGTAGGTGTCTTTGTCGGGTCGGTTGCCGCTCGCCAGTACCGACCGTTCATCAGCGATGGTTAGTGTTGAGCCGGCGGTCGATTTCGCCTCGCGGACAACAAGCGGCTTCCAACTGTTTTGAGCGTCCGCAAGCGTCAATTGTTGTTGCTCCCAGTCGAACTGTTGGCTCGCCAATTCGGGATGATTGGCCGCTAACTCGGCAGCAAACAGGCCTTCCTCAACTTTTAAGCGTTGCAGCTTCTGCGATTGCTCGTTGGATGGCACGATCAGACCGTCTTCGCGTCTTCCAATAATGGCCTCGTCAATATCAGCGAAGAACGCCCCCATCGAATAGAAATCTCGCGACTTGATCGGATCAAATTTGTGATCATGACACTGGCTACATCCAATGGTCAGGCCGAGCCAAGCGGTACCGATGGATCGAACGCGATCACCCAAGTAGCGAGCTTCGTAGTCCTTTGCCTGAGCGCCACCTTCTTCGGTGGTTAACAACAGACGATTGAACCCAGAGGCAATTTTTTGTTCTTGAGTGGCCTCAGGAAGCAAGTCGCCAGCAATCTGCTCGATCGTAAATTGGTCGAACGATTTATTTGCGTTGAATGCGTCGATGACATAGTCGCGATAGGGATAGATGTTGCGAGGCGTATCCGAGTGATACCCGATCGTATCTGCGAAACGCACGACGTCGAGCCAAGAGATCGCCATGCGTTCGCCATAGTGCGATGAAGCCAGCAACCGTTCGACGAATTCACTTGCCGTTGCATCCGTGGGTTGCTCAGTCATTCGCTTGACGTCAAGTCTGCTTGGTGGTAGCCCAACAAGATCAAGGGAAAGCCGGCGAGCGAGGGTAACCGGATCTGCTGGCGGTGCGAACGACAGTCCCTCGCTTGCCAATTTCCGTTCGACAAAGTAGTCGATTGCATTTGTGCTATCAGGCACTGCTGTTTTGCCAGGAGCGACGAAAGCCCAATGCTGTGTGTACACGGCACCTTGCTCGATCCACCGTTTTAGCATCGTCTTTTGCTCTGCCGTCAACTGCTTATGGGAATCTGGCGGAGGCATGATTGTGTCGGCGTCATGGGCATAGATCCGTTTGACGAGCTCGCTTTCTGCACTCGCGTCGGCCACAATGACACCGCGCTTGAGTGCCACGTCGCGTTGATCCAGCCGCAGGTCCGCTTTGCGTTTGCTGGAATCCGGTCCGTGGCAACTGAAACAGTTTTCCGACAAAATCGGTCGGATTTGCGTGTCAAATTCGACTTTTGCTGTGGTTTCAGCCATGGTATGCGACCATGGAATGGCAATACTCGCGGCAAAAACCGTGGTGAGAACCAACGGCTTGATATGTCTGCACAAGAACATGATAAGTCTATCGGTTGGTAGGATGCGGCGGGTTTGAACTAGTGCTCCGAGAATTAAATAACCTTGCTTGGCGATTTTGTCGTTAAACCGTGTGGGCAACGCCCCGCGCGAGGCTCGCGGCCCGTTGGGCACGCG
>JAYVSE010000220.1:0-20573 GCA_043775635.1 Planctomycetaceae bacterium
TTATACGCAGAGGCAAAATCATTCATTGATCACAACGCCACCAATTTTTCCTATCTGGATGGCGACGAACACACGCAATTGAAGCAGTTGCTCGATGATCCCAAATGTTTTGCCGGCAATGGCATGAAGCAAGCCAAGACGCTGCTCGACAGACTCCGCGCACGGTTGGAGACCTTGGCCACCGAAGCACGCGCCGCAGCCGAACAAGCGGTTACATCCAAAGTGCAGAAGCTTGCTTCGATTGACGGCTACGACAAACTAACGGACGCACAGAAGGAGCAAATCAATTCGATCGTCTACGAGACCATCGAACAGATCAAGTCGCAGCCTTTGATTGCGGTAGTGAAGGAAGCGGCGGCTCGCTTCGAACAGAAGGGATACACCGACATCCTTGGCAAAGTGAACACTTGGACTCAAAAGCCCGAGGAACCTGGAACTGGCGATTCGGAAAGCGGTGATCCTGAAACGAAGCCCAAGCCAGCATGGAAGCCGCCTGTGGAGTTCATCGGCCTTAGCCATCTCAGCGTTTCATTTGAACGCCCTTGGCTGCAGTCCGAAGCTGACATCGATTCGTACTTGGGCAAACTCCGCGAAGCCATGTTGGCTGAAATTTCCAACGGCAAGCGAATCCAAATCTAAGCAATCCAAAATCCAAAATCGAGAATCCAAAATCCCATGTATCTGATGTATGTTGACGAAAGCGGTGACTGTGGACTGCCCTCCGGCGGTTCCCCAACAACGTTGTTTTGCTTAGCTGGTGTCGTCGTACACGAGCTCGCATGGCAAGACACGATCAATCAGCTATTGCAGTTTCGCAGATGGTTACGACGTAAACATGGGATACCTCAGGAAGCAGAACTGCATACTGCGGAAATGATTAGCAAACCCAAAAAACTTCATGCTTCTATTCAATCGCTCTCAAAGCACGCGAGACTTGCGGTTATTCGAAACTTTGCGGATGAAATCGCAAGACTACGTGACGTCAATGTCATCAGCATTGTTCTTGACAAGTCGCACGGTGTTGCAACTCCAGAGGATGTCTTCAATTACGCTTGGTGTTCGTTGTTTCAGCGATTTGAGAACACTATCGATTACAAGAATTTTCGAGGTCCCTACAATCCTCAAGAACGCGGGATCGTTTTCCCAGATGACACGGACGGCGGCAAGTTAAAGCAGTTGCTGACACGCATGCGTGTCAGTAATCGGCTAAAGATCAACCTTGGACACGGAGCTTCGACTCTCGTTGATCGCCCCATTCGGCTTGTTGTTGAAGATCCAATCAACCGAGACTCAAGTCAATCTTACATGATCCAAGTTGCAGACTGCGCGGCGTTTTTGTTGAAGCAATACATGCAGCCAAACAGCTACATGAAGCAGAGTGGAGGAAGCGCCTATTTCAAACGTCTCGATGCGGTACTTTGCAAGGCGGCCTCGAAGAAGGATCCCGAAAAAATGGGGATCGTACGATTGCCGATGTAGAAAAAAATGGGGCCCGCTTTCGCGGGCCCTGGTGGATCCTACTACCCAAATAACTCGAGGTTCAGATCACTCGTAAAGAATACATCGGCAGATACGCCGAGTCAAGCTTAGGTGTATTGACAAGAAATGAATCCAAATGGCTCACGCCGTCCAAATCCGAACAACCCGACAAAGCGTCCCAAGCATTGAATCTATGTTTCTCTATGAATCCAAATCGAAACGAAGAAGCCCCGTGAGTGCCAAGAATCCCATTTTTTCCCGGTTTTTCTATGACTTTCTTTGTTTTTGGACACTCGATCGCGAACCACATCTTCCGTCAGAGCTCCGTCAAACCGAACCGCCTACCCAATTTGGGGTGCTTTCTATTGTCGTCTATCGGACAAAACAGATACGGTAACGGTCGGCTATTGGCATGAAACCCCGTTATTTCCAGGGTTTTCTATTTTTTTCTATCGGACAAATGATTTTCGATTGGCGATTTTCGACTCTCGATTCGGGAAAAATCGCCGCCCTTAAACTGCCAATCGAGAATCCAAAATCGAGAATCCAAAATCAGCGATCGAGAATCCAAAATGGAAACGGCTAAACTAAAAAAATTCGCATCCTTCGCAAGGTCGGCGCTTATTGAGCAAGTGGGAACTCGTTTGAAGACAGTTCTGTCGGTGGCGAGCTTGGCACGCCGAGAGAGTTCGAAGGTCGTTGAGGAACTCGAAAAGAAGATCAAGGAACTTGGCGAGAAGCGCGTCGTCGAGATGGTCGCCTACACCTGGTTCAACCGCTTCTGTGCACTGCGATACATGGATGTGAATCGCTACACTCGCATCGGCGTTTTGTCGCCGGCCGATGGCCAGTTCCAGCCGGAGATTCTGGCTGAAGCGAAGATGGGGCATATCGATGAGGAACTGGTGCCTGAGGCGACTCGCAAACAAGTCATGCGGTTGCTGGATGGCTCGGACAAGAGTGCAGATCCACAAGGTGAAGCGTATCGATTGCTGCTGGTGGCAGTGTGCAATTACTACCACTCACTGATGCCGTTCATGTTCGAAAAGATCGCCGACTACACAGAGCTTCTGCTCCCGGATGATCTGCTGTCGGGGACATCGATTCCTGCGTACACGCGAGAAGCGTTGTTGCCAATCAACTGCTCGCCGGAGCATACCGAAGAGTCGGTGGAGGTAATCGGTTGGCTCTATCAGTTCTACATCGCCGACAAAAAGGATGAGGTTTTCGACGGGCTGAAGAAGGGCAAGAAGATCACCGCTGAGAACATTCCTGCGGCGACTCAGTTATTTACGCCGCACTGGATTGTTCGCTATCTGGTGGAGAACTCGCTTGGACGTTTGTGGATGCTCAACCATCCCGATTCGAAGCTCGTCGAACGGATGGATTACTACATCGATCCAGTGAGCGACAAGGCGCTAGCCGTCGGTTCTTCGGACCCAGACAACTCAACGACGAACCCGCGGCTAGCGCCCAGCGGCTCACAGCATATCCAGGAAACCGACTTCCTTAAAATTGCGAGCCCCGAAGAGATCAAGGTCTGTGATCCGGCCTGTGGCAGCGGTCACATGCTTACCTACGCATTTGACTTACTGTACGAAATCTACCGCGAAGAACAGTACCCCGAGCCAGAGATCCCATCGCTCATTCTCAAGAACAACCTTTACGGCATCGAGATCGATCCCCGCGCCGGCGCATTAGCAGCCTTTGCTCTGACGATGAAGGCCCGCGAAAAGGACAAGCGATTCTTCACTCGCAAACCCCAACCCGACGCGTCAGCGAGAGACTCCTCTTCAATCGAAAATTCAAAATCGAGAATCCCGAATCCCAACATCTGTGTTCTCGAAAACATCAAGATCGACCCCGAAGATCTGTCGGCTTACATGGACAAGGTTGGTCGCGATCTATTCACTGGTGGCTTACAAGTCGTCGTGAATCAGTGGGAAGAAGCGGAAAACTTTGGTTCGCTGATCAGACCAATTGTGACAGACGTTAGCGAAGTGCTGGAACGACTTCGCGAGCGTCAGATGGGCCAAGATCTGTTCCTTGCAAGCGTACATCAGCAAGTGCTTAAAGCGCTGCGCCAGGCCGATTATCTGAGTTCCAAGTATCACGTCGTCATCGCAAACCCGCCCTACATGGGAAGCAGTGGAATGAATCCGGATTTGAAGGATTTCATCTCCAAGCAAACCGAAGCGGCGAAGGCCGATACCTATGCCGCATTCATGCTTCGCAATGTTGATTTAATCAAGAAGTACGGGCTCTTCGGGATGATTACGATTCCCAACTGGATGTTCTTATCTTCTTTCAAAGAGCTTCGAGCACATTTATTAGAGACCACAAAGATTAATTCCCTCGTTCACTGTGGGAGAGGTGTTTGGGGAGCCGATTTCGGTAGTTGTGCCTTCGTGTTTTGTCGAGACTCGGCGAATAACAAAGGAATAGGTACTTATCGGAGGTTATTTCACATTCAGGGTGAAGTAACGCCCGGTGAAGAACTTGTTCGGAGGTTTTTTGATACGTCCTCGTTCCCAGAGTTTAAGGTCACGCAAGCATCTTTTGATGCTATCCCGGATTCTCCAATTGCGTATTGGGCCTCAGATGCGTTTCGCGCTGCGTACAAGCACGGAAATCTAGTAGAGAATTTCTTGGACTGCCGAATTGCTTTGGCCACGGCGGACAACAACCGTTTTTTGAGGCAATGGTACGAAGTATCCTTATCCCGGATTGGGTTCGGAATTCAATCAGAGGAAGCTACGGTTGCAGCCGGTCACAAATGGTTCCCATGCAATAAAGGCGGCGACTTCAGGAAATGGTATGGAAATCAAGACACTGTTGTAAATTGGGAAAACAACGGAGCGGAGATTAGGACATTCACCGATGAACGCACGGGGCGTATTCGCTCACATAACTACAACGGCAAATTTGGCTTTCAGGAATGCCTGACTTGGTCGGCAATTAGTTCAAGCAAGTTTGGGCTTCGATATTCTCCGTCTGGATTCATGTTTGTTACTCCCGGTTCCTGCGCTTTTACGAAAAACGATGCAAACGTCTTCCGATTGCTTTCGCTTTTAGCCAGCAACGTCGCCGAACGATACCTCCGTACTTTGAGTACGACAGTCAATATCGAAGTTGGGACGATTCTAAAGATTCCCGTGCTGGATCTTTCAACAAATGCAGATGATATTGCCAAACAATGTGTTGCCATCTGCAAGGATGACTGGGATCGAATAGAAACGTCTTTTGATTTCCAAGTCCATCCGCTTGTCGCAGCACCAAACCAGCAGTTGGAGGATGCTTGCACCCAACTGCAACGTGATCAAAATGATGAAGTTTGCACGCTCCAACGACTCGAAGAAAAAAATAATGCGGGGATTATCGAACTATACGGCTTCTCCAAAGAACAATCGCCAAACGTTGCTCGCGAAGAACTCACGCTAAATTGCAATCCGCACTATCGCTACGGCTCGGACAAAAGCGAGTCAGAACTTGAGTCTCTTCTTCTTGCGGACACGATGCGTGAGTTCATTAGCTACGCGGTAGGCTGCATGTTCGGTCGCTACTCACTGGACCAGCCGGGTTTAGTTCTTGCAAACCAAGGCGAAACCGTTTCCGACTATCGCAAGCAGGTTCCTGAACCAACGTTTGCTCCCGAAGACGACAATGTCATTCCCATTCTTGAAGGAGAATGGTTCTCCGACGACATCAGCCAGCGGTTCAAGGATTTCTTGAAGGTCACCTTCGGCACCGCGCTCTACAACGACAATCTGGAGTTCCTGGAAAATGCTCTCTACCCCGACAATCCGATCGCGAAGAAGCGAAAGACGATCCGCGATTACTTCCTGAAGGAGTTCTACGATCATCACCTGAAGATGTACAAGAAGCGGCCGATCTACTGGATGTTCAGCAGTCCCAAGGGAACGTTCAACGCGCTGATCTACATGCACCGTTACCGCTCCGAAACGGTCGGAAAGGTTCTTGAGTGCTTGCGAGATTTCCGCGACAAGCTCGCCCACCAGGCCGAGCAACGTCAAGGAGTCGCCGACAGCGCGAGTGAATCGAAGACCGAAAAGACGAAGGCTATTAAAGACGTTGTCGTCATCAAGAAGCAGCTCAAGGAACTCGAAGAATACGAAAAAGCCCTTTTCGAAGTCGCTGCAAAGAAGATATCCATCGACCTCGACGACGGCGTCAAGCACAACTATCCCCTTTTCGGGTCCGTCCTCCGCAAGCTCCCCGGCCTAGAGATTTTGGATTCGTGATTTGCGATTTTGGATTGAAAATGCGGCGAACAGGGCGGATTTCAAACGATAAGTGATGGTGCCACGGGAGGGGAGAAAAGCGTACAATGGGAAAAAGAATTTGTCGGAAAGACACAAGGAATCATCGTTGAGTGCAATGGAGCAAACCCCGGATTTTGCTAAGCCGCCGATCGTAGAGTTCGTGCTAGGGGCGCAGTTTGCGCCGCTTGAGAACTTTACCACAGGACACTTTGGCTTGTTCTGGGAGCAATTGGGGCGAGAAGAATGGCCGATTGCAGGTGAGGAACCTCCTTTGGACCCACAGTTCGAATTGTTCGATGCTCCCCGTTGGCAAAATATCCTTCCTGGCTTATTCGGAACCCTCTCTACCACAACACAGACTGAGTTGTCGCTTGAACATCGTGCTGCCGAATGGAGTTATGAGATTAAGCCAAAAAAGGGAAGATTGCATGTCAATGCGCAGGTTGGATTCTTAACAGAGTCGCAAAAGCCATCTTTACTGCTAAATATCACTGCCAGAGGACCTGTTGACGGAAACGGGACGGAATCGCTTCGAGAAGGACTTGATCTCGGACACTCGGTATCCGTCAGAGAGTTCTTAGCGATGGTCAATCCTGAAATCAGAAAAACTTGGAGTCCATAAAATGAGTATCGTTCTAGATCCCAATTATGCCTCGTCCATGGGGCGCGAGCAGTATCGCTCGAAATCCGACTTCGGTTCGGCAAGCACTTTGTATCCCGATTCTTTAGACCGAAGTGAATGGGATGATTGCTTCAAGAAGCTCCGCAAGATTCGTTCGTATCAATTTGATTGGAATGACGAAGGGGCAGAACCACTAAAGCCCGACGTGGTTTCACTCGCGTTCACGGTTGTAAAATTAATCAAAGGGAATAGTGAGCCTGCTCCATCAGGCTGTATTGCAACAGACGAGGAGCATGTGATCTTTATATGGGAGGATACTACCGGCTATACCGAAGTGGAAATCGATCGCTATCTTTCGTGCACAATTCGACGCATACGTCCGGGTGCAAAACGCGCAGAGTCTGCTGATTTCACCCCAATTTCGAGAATTTACTGATCGAGACTCGGTAAGGCAGCGTTGAATGAAGGAACAGCAGTCTCCAATAACAGACGACGAGTGGTTGTTGCGTCGAGTCCACAAAGAATATTTCGAATCCCTGTCTCCTCCATTGATCAGACCTCACGCTTTCAAGCCACAATTGACAGAGCCAATTGTGTTGGGGCATGTGGTTGTCCCAGGGAATTAAGCTGAAATTCTGCATTTGCGAACCAAATTTACCCGAAAATGCTCATAGGATAAGATATATTTCTGGAATTCAGAATATAAATCCAAAATCATAAATCTAAAATCGAGAATCCTATGACGTTTGGCACTCGGATAAAATGGGCTAGGGAGGCGGCTGGGTTGACCCAGAAACAGCTATCTGACGCCGCTGAAATAGGAATTTCGTCGATTTCAGAGTTTGAAAACGATGTCCGTGATCCGTCAGCGTTGCAGATGGTTCTAATTGGTAAGGCGGTACATCGCAGCACGGATTTTTTTAGCCAACCCGGCGAACCTGACCGCGAGGTTGTCTTATGGCGCGAGCGGCCGACGGAGGCTTCACTCGCGAGCGTTCAGGTTCGCCTGATTGAATTAGCCGAGCAGTTTCATTGCCTGGAACGAGCATGCGGCAATCCCGAACCGCCTCAATTGGAGTTCGCCAATGGCACTTCGGAAACATTCACGTTCGCCAAAGCGGAATCACTTGCTCACACGTTTCGCAATCGATTTGCATTGGGGGAACGTCCGGGGCAAGTCTTGCTAAGGGTTCTGGAGGACGTCATCGGAGTGAAAATCTTCTTCTTGGACTTCGAGCCAACCGGCACTGCCGCGTGCACTTTATCGGATCGCTTTGGTGCAGCGGTTTTGATGAACTCGAAGAACGTCAGTTGGCGGCGTAATTTCGACTTGGCGCATGAGTTATTCCACCTGTTGACTTGGAAGGTTTTTCGAGTCCCTGGAACGCCTTCGGCCGAGGTTTCAGGTCCGCGTGAGGAACAGTTTGCAAACTGCTTTGCAAGCCATCTTCTCATCCCTTCGGACGCGCTTCGGACGGCGGTGGCAAGACAACAGCGTGACAAGAAGACGCTGGACTTTGATGACTTGTTTGATATCGCAAGGCAGTTCGCGGTGTCGGTGCCTGCTTTGGTTTGGCAGATGAAGGATGCGGGTATCGTTGATCGCGAAGCGGCGGAAAGATTAGCCGAACGAATCAATGGACGATCGCAATATTGGGAGAGCCGAAAGAATACTCCGCCCCCGAAACGACCGCTGCGTTTTGAAGCCTTGGCAATGGAAGCCATGGACAAGGGCTTGATGGGCACAGGCAAATTCTCGGAGTTCATGGGGATCACTCGACGCCAGGCCATGAAGTTACTTGAAGAAAGAGAAAAGGAATTTTGTCAGGAGGACGACGGTGTCGAGATTGAAGTTATTGATTCTTGATGCGTGCGTCGTCATTCAACTGCACGAGATGAATTGCTGGGATCTTATCCTGCAGCGCTGTGACGTCTTCCTCTCTGAAATCGTCGCCAAACTTGAGGTTCGTTTCGATGATGCCAACGGCATTCGGATCAATCTTAATCCAGCGATTCAAGCAGGTTCAATTCAAGTGTTTGCCGTCGAAAAGAAGAAGGTCGACGGCTTTCGCGATCAGTTTGACGCTGAATACTTGAAGCTACTCGACGACGGCGAGGCTGAATCGCTGGCGTTGCTGTTTGCCTCCCGCGACGACTACATGATCTCATCTGCGGATCGGATCGTTTACCGCGTGTTAGGAAATCTGCATCGACGTGAGCAGGGTATTTCGCTAGAGAAGATTCTAAATCGCCTCGGTTCCACTCCCTCGAGTTTGCCGCGACAATACCGAAAGATTTTTCGAGAGGAATGGAGCGAGATTGGCTATCAGGATCGCATGCGTGGCATCGGATTTCGTTCGGATTCAGCCGCAGATTAATGGATTTTGGATTGGCAATTTTGGATTTTGGAATGAAAGAAGATCAGTAAAGGACGCATAACACCTATGACCCAATCAGAATTTCAAAATCCAAAATCGAGAATCCAAAATGCGCTGGAACGACTGTTCCAAAAGCATCGCATCGTCTTTTGGTACGACAAGGAAGAGTCGTTGCGCAAAGACTTTGAAGCGATCGAATTGCCTGAAGTCAAGAAGGTCGAAATTGCCAACAATGAGTTTGGTCTGAAGTACCGCCTGCTTCGCGAGCAGCCGACGCAGAAATTCTTGGTCTTCAAGTCTGGCTCTCAGCCAGCGGATCGCAACAACTGGTTGCTCGATGTTCAACTTGCCCACACCGATTTCCGAACCGACAAAGCATCTCTGTGGCTCACTGAGTTGGAACTTCCCTACGAGTTTCGCCCGATCGTGACTTGCCACGAGTTCTTCTTCAACAGTGCCAAGCGACGCGACCAACTCAAGGTCCGTGTAACGAAGACGGACACCACTACCCAGATCTGTATCAAGATGCTCGGCGTCTGTGCGGACAGCGATTTGCGACTGGACAGTGTGCTTGAAAATCTACTGGAGGAGCTGGCAACCGACTCCCAAGCGGAATGGCGCGAGCCAACCGGTGACGTACCAGTCATCTCAGAAGAACCGGACGGCTCGCGCCGTTCCGCTAAAAATAGTTCGCGTATGAATTTAGTGTCAAAGCGCTACGAGCTAATCACCAAATGCGGGCTCGACCCATTTCTGTGGGAGCAGGTCAAGAAAACTTACAACTACGAGAGTGCGGCACCTTCGGTCAAAGACTTCGCACTCTCTCTCTTCAAATCCTGCTACGACATGGAACTTGGCACTGACGAATCCAAAATCCAAAATCGAGAATCCAAAATCAGTAGCGAAGCTCTGGTATTCCTCAAACGCTGGAAGGATTCTCGCACTCACGAGAAGACCTTTGAAACGCTATCGGACCGATTCTCCGATGTACTCGGTATTCACAACGATCTCGAACGTCGGGAACTTAAGCAGCTTGCGGAAGTTGATTACTTCCGCCTGATCGACCAACGCGTCCTGAGTGAACTCGCTAACAAAGTGCTCGGTCGAACGCTATCGGCTGGCGAATGCACGCAAGTGATACGCTCGCGCCGTCGAGGACATTGGTATCGCGAGTACGCCGATCTGTACGAAGCCGTTGGCTATGCGGCTGATTTACTGCACATGCTCAATTCGATGTCATTGGAACTGAGCTCGATCGAGCAGGGAGTTACGGCATACGTTGGCTCGCTGTATAAGATCGATCAACTCTATCGCAAGTTCATTTACCACAGTGTTCGTGCGGGCCAGGCGACGTTCTTTGGACCTTTGAATCAACAAGTCTGCAAGCTGTACACCAATTCGTTCTTGCTTCCGCTTGGTGACCGCTGGCAGGAACTGGTGGATAAGCTCGAGCGTTGGTCGCTGCCCGGTCAGCGGCATCAGACTGAGTTTTACAAGAGCTACGTTGGCCGTGTGCTGGACAAGAACAACAAGGTTTATGTGATCATCTCCGACGCGATGCGCTTCGAGATTGGTGAGGAACTGTGCCGGCTCATTCGCAGTGAGGATAAGTTCGAAGCCAAGATCGATCACATGATTTCTGTCCTGCCCAGCTACACGCAACTTGGAATGGCCGCTCTGCTGCCGCACTCGGAACTTCAGCTCAATTCAGACAAGACTCCCACCGTCAATCTCAACGGGCAGTCATCGTCCGGTACTGTGAACCGTGACAAGATTCTCAAGGCGGCGAACAAGGGGAGTGCACTGGCGATCAAAGCAGACGAGATGATTGCCAAGACCAAAGAAGAGGTCCGGGAATTGGTCAGAGATCACGACGTGATCTTCATCTACCAGAACGTCATCGACAAGCGAGGGCACACGCGTGATACAGAACGCAAAGCGTTTGAGGCGACTGAGGAAGCCATGGAGGAGATCGTCAAGCTGGTTCGCAAATTGACGAGTGCAAACGCGACGAATGTTGTGATCACGGCCGATCACGGCTTCATCTACCAAGACGAGGTCGAAGAGAGCGATTTCAGTTCTACCGAGATTACCGGAACCGAGACTGCGTCTGACCGTCGGTTTGTTGTAGGAAGTCAGCTCAAGATCAGTGGCGGTGCAAAACTGTACGGATCTGCGGAGCTAGGGCTCAAGGGCGATCTAGAGGTTGCCGTACCCAAGTCGATCAACCGATTGCGCAAGAGTGGTGCCAGCGTTCGTTTCATGCACGGCGGAAGCACGCTGCAAGAGATCGTCATTCCGGTAATTCAGATCCGCAAACGGCGAGCGGCCGATGTTAGCGCGGTCGAGGTAGATTTGCTGCCGCCGACAACCAGTGTGATTTCAACTGGCCAGTTGGCGCTCGTGTTCTATCAAACGGCTCCGATTACCGAAAAGGTCCAAGCGAGGAAGCTGCGGATAGGATTGTACGCAGGCGACGGCGAGCGGATTTCAGATAGTCACGAAATCACCTTCGACTTGCTGAGCGAGAACCCACGCGAGCGAGAACTCAAGCTGCGGCTGGTACTTTCGAAGATTGCCGACGCTTACAACCAGCAGCAAGTTGTACTCAAGATGGAGGAGGTAGTTGCTGGCACAACCCATTACCAGGAATACAAGACAGTGCCGTTTACTTTGAGACGCTCTTTCACTAGTGATTTTGACTAGTGGTCCGAGAACTAATTGATGCCGCTTGAAAGAATCGTTAAACCGCGTGCCCAACGGGCCGCGAGCCGCGCGCGGGGCGTTGCCCACACGGTTTAACGACAAAATCGCCAAGCAAGGTTATTTAATTCTCTGAGCACTAGGCGTTCCAGCGAAGTCTTAGTCGAAAGAAGGACGCGCAATACGGTTAAAGATACAAGAAACCACCAATGACTGGTTCCCGAAAAAAGCTATGACACCACTCGATGTAAAAATAAACGAACACTTTGGTGGACTGGTTGTCCGCAAAGATTTAGTAAAAGCAGTCAAAGGCAACGCGATCGTTCCATCGTATGTCTTGGAGTACCTACTTGGGCAGTACTGCGCGACGGCCGATGAAGAGTCGATCAAATCTGGGATCGAAACTGTTAAGGAGATTCTAGCGAAGCACTACGTGCACCGGAGCGAGGCTGGGCTGGTTCGGTCGCAGATTCGCGAAAAGAAGCTGCGCAAAATCATCGATCGCGTCAGTGTTGATCTGAACGACAAAGAGGACGTTTACCATGCGACCTTCGCAAACTTGGGTATCAACAAGGTTGCCGTTCCAGCGAGTACGATCAAGAAGCATCAGAAGCTCTTAGTGGGAGGAGTTTGGTGCATTGCAGACTTGGATTATCAACACGACGAAGACCAAAAGACCGTTCCGTGGATTCTCGAGTCGCTCAAGCCCATTCAGTTATCGCACTTTGATTTTGATAGCTACGTCTCCAACAGATCCCAGTTCAGTACGGACGATTGGATTGATACTCTGATTCAGAGTATCGGTTTTAACCCGGAGTGCTTTGGCCGACGAAGTAAGCTGTTGCAATTGATTCGGCTGATTCCGTTCTGTGAACGCAACTACAACCTTATCGAGCTTGGCCCCAAGGGAACGGGCAAATCGCACGTTTACTCGGAGTTCTCTCCTCACGGAATGCTTATCTCTGGCGGAGAGGTAACCGTTCCAAAGCTGTTCGTCGAGAATCGTGCGCCGTACAAGATTGGGCTGGTCGGATATTGGGATTGCGTTGCCTTCGATGAGTTTGCTGGCAAAAGCAAACGGGCTGACAAGTCCCTAGTCGACATCATGAAGAACTACATGGCGAACAAGTCGTTCTCGCGTGGTATCGAGACACTCGGTGCAGAGGCCTCGATGGCTTTTGTTGGCAACACGCAACACACGGTAGCCCATATGTTGCGACACAGCGATCTGTTCGACGAGTTGCCACCGAACTATCACGATTCGGCGTTTCTAGACCGAATCCACTACTACATTCCCGGTTGGGAAGTGGACATCATTCGTGGTGAGATGTTTACCTCCGGCTTTGGCTTCGTTGTGGATTATCTTGCGGAAGTGTTGAGGAGCCAAAGAAATTTCGACTATTCGCATCTCTATGAAGACCACTTCAGTTTGTCGGATGATATCTCAACACGCGATCGAGATGCCATCCACAAGACCTTTTCGGGCCTGATGAAAATCCTGTATCCGCACAAACAAGCAACGACGGAGGAAATCGAGGAAGTGCTTCAGTTTGCGATCGAGGGCAGAAAGCGGGTGAAGGATCAGCTCATGCGAATCGACCAAACTTACGCACCGGTCCGATTTTCTTACACCTCGCGTGATGGGCGAGAGCGTTTGGTGCAGACGCTGGAAGAGGAGCAGTATCCGAAGATCTACTATAAAGGTGAGACGCCCGAAGACACGCAGGTGGAAGCGATAAACACCGACGACCAGACAGCACTGGCAATCGAAAATCCAAAATCGAAAATCGAAAATCCCCAAGAAGGTCACATCGAGATCAAAGAAAACCAGAAGGGTGTTAGTTTCGACAACTTGTTCGGCCCGTACTTACGCGGCTCTTCGAAAATCGTCGTGACGGACGCGTACATAAGGAACTTCCACCAGGCAAAAAACCTAATGGATTTCCTCGAAACCGTCTTCAAGTCGATGGACGAGGCCGGCGACATGGAAGTTCATCTGATTGCCTGCCAAGACGAGTTTCGGGCCGATCAACAAGAGGACTTCTTTACGCAGATGCAGAAGAACTGTATCCGCGTCGGCATCAAGTTCACGTGGGAGTATGACAGCACGATTCACGCAAGACATATCGTGACGGACCATGGCTGGAAGATTCTTTTGGATCGCGGTCTAGATGTGTTTCAACCGTATGACAATCGCGACGCATTCTCGTTGGCTGCCCGTCTCCAAAGCCAACGTCTTTGCAAGAAGTTCGAGGTCACCTACTTAAGAGTTTAGCAACAGCCCTGAATCGAATCGCTGAAGCAAAGCAGAACGCAAACACCAGCGTTCGAGGCAAACACTATGGGACCGAGCATTTTGCCGGGGGTTGACTACTTCGCTTTCGGCGGTAATAGCGATGGCATTGAGTTTTTAGCTTGGTTGAAAAAAAGGAAGCGACGTGATGGTTCGCTTGGCCGCGCTGGTGTCCAGGCTTTAGCCGTTTAATTCAGGCCCCGAAAAAAAATCGCCTAAAGGCTATACACCAGCGCTATGCCTGTCGTGACACTATCGAGTCGCCAGGCAATGAAAGTTGCCGAATGTGTTTTTGAGCAACACCAGCATGTGAACCAACTGATTGTCCAGAGTGAATTTGCGAGCAGCCAACTGACAGCGATCGCCGAAACGATTGGCGACTGGACCGGCGCGTTCTTGGAGCGTGGTGAAGCCTGGCCCGCCGAACACAAGCCGACCAATGCGTTGCTTGAGATGGCGTTCGATGCGTTCGAAATGAGCGTCCAAGTCACTTTGGTTTGATCACGATTGGTGATGCGTCTGTTTGCGACGCACTGAATGGAATCTATCGATGGCGGTGACGCCAGCAATCAGCAAGTTGAAATTTGCGTGATCTATCACGGGAACGAGAATACCCTCAACCGATTCGAAGGAATCGCGACCGCTCGCCTAACGTGGTGTAGCCGACAGAGGTTTTGCGATCTGTCCTGCGGCTAGATCGCGTGGATGAGGCTTCACCGCGTTGGCGGGCAACGATGTAAGCACAACGCAAATTGTCTGTGATTGAGGATCTGCCCAAGCGATGGTTCCTGTTGAACCGGTATGTCCAAACACGCTTTCCGAACAACCTTCACCGCCAAGCGAAGATCCCAGGTCGAACGCAATGCCGCGAGATTCGAGCCCCACCGGATTCTGATTGCTTACCATCATCTTGGCGGTCTCGGGGCGGACGACCGTTCCTTTCTTAAGCAAGAATTCCGCGAGGAATTTTCCGATGTCCGGGGCCGATGCGTGCGTTCCACCCCAGGGGGCACCGAGCTCGCGCCAATACGGACTGTTCCAATCCCAGTCTTTCGCGGTCGGATCGCCGCCGCCAGCTTCTACGGCTGCAAACTCTGTCTGCACAGGAACGAACTGAGTTAACGAAAAACGTCCCAAGCCTTGCGCCGAATGCGTCATGCCCAGTGGTTGAAGTACCACGCGATCGACAAGTTTGCGGATGTCCTCGCCGCTGATCAACTCGGCCACATGTGAGGCAAGCAGGATCGCCATGCTGGAATACTGGTACTGCGATCCCGGTGCAAATTCTAGTGGTGTGCGAATTGCGTGTTCGACAAACGTAGAGAGCGGAGCGTGCTGCCGGCGCAGCGAATTGTTGTCAGTCAATTGGTCTGGCAATCCCGAGACATGCGTCAGCAGATGACGCATCGTCACGTGCTCGCGTCCCTCGCCGGAAAATGCGGGAATGAATTTCTTGAGTGGATCGGCAAGCTGAAACGCTCCTTTGTCAAACAGGGTCATTAGCGACGTGATCGCGATTGGTTTGGAAATGGACCCCAGTAAAAACATCGCGTGTTCGTCTTGAGCGTTACCGAACGCCCATGCCTGCTCACGGCCTTGCTGGGATACATAAAGTGTCGCCGAAGCCACTTGTCCCGACTCGGTTGCGCGACTTAAAACTGCGGCCGCCTCGTCCCACGCATCCTGTTTGAATGCTGCGTGCAAAGGAGTTTCCAACATCGTTGCCAAGCTCGCTTGAATGAATGAGCGTCGTTTCATGATGGATCACTATAAGTTCGTCGAGAACGTCTTGGAAGTTACACGGTTCTGTCTCGCCCCGGTGAGCAGGTTCACAAAGCGGTCGAGAGTTTGCCATCATTCCCGATTGCCAAAACGGAACCGCGAACACTTGCACCAACGGTTGCACCAAATCTAGGCAAACAGGGTCAATTTGTGTCATTTCCTGACCATTTGGGCGGCGAAAACTTGCCGCCTGCGATCAATCAAGAAACGAAAAAACCCCGCGAAACACTGGGTTTCGCGGGGTTTTCTGAAGAGCGGCTGATGAGATTCGAACTCACGACAACAACGTTGGCAACGTTGTGCTCTACCAACTGAGCTACAGCCGCATGCGATTTTCCGGTACAGAGTCATCGGCAGAAATGTCATCGGCAGAAATTGAATCACCTTTGACCCTGAGTCGCAAAATTATCGTGATCTGGTCCTGCTTTGCAAGGGCTAAGACCGACTTGTTTTTGATTTGTTTACTTGTGCTTTGTTTCCGTTCGATTTTTTGGGCCGCATCTACTCGGGGCAATGGCCCCAAGCTACGTAGGATCACGTGTTTGTTGTCGGGCCACAGGTCGAAACAATTGGGATTATTGTTCTACGCTTACGACGCTTGCTCTCCCTTGGTCCCGCTTGGTACGATTTGCGGTGTTGAGAGCGGCATTTGACCACCGTTTTACCCCTTCTGGACTAGATTTTTGCCGTGCCGCACGCCCTGATCGGTCCGATTGCCGTCTATTTTCCCGAGCGCATCGAGACGAACGACGAATTGCGTCGACTTCATCCCGATTGGGATATCGATTTAATCGCGGAAAAAACAGGGATTCAGCAGCGGCATATCGCCGCCGAGGGCGAAACTGCGAGCGATTTAGCGGTCCAGGCGATCGAAAAACTTTTTCTGAATGAGCAAATCGATCGCGAGAGTATTGATTTCTTGCTGTTTTGCACTCAAACGCCTGATTACCCCCTGCCGACCACCAGTTGCCTGATCCAGAGTCGTTTGGGGCTCTCGACACGCTGTGGCGCGATTGATTTTAACCTTGGTTGCAGCGGATTTGTTTATGGATTGGCGATCGCCGATGGGCTGATCCAAAGCGGTGCTGCCCGAAAAATCTTGTTGGTCACCGCCGAGACGTACAGTAAATACATCGATCCGGACGATCGTTCGCTGCGGACCATTTTCGGCGACGGGGCGGCTGCTACGTTGATTACGGCTGCTTCCGAACGATCTCTTTGGGGGTTTCAGTTTGGTACCGACGGTACGGGGGCCGACTTGTTGCTGGTCGCCGATGGCGGTGCGCGGGCAGCCAACGATGCCATCAAGCCGCGTCATCGGAAGCGTTGGAATAGCCGTTTATACATGGATGGCCCAAGCCTAATCAACTTCACCGTCGAGGCGATTCCGCGGCTGATTGACGAAATTTTGGCCACGAACCACTTGGATCGCGATAAGATCGATCGATTCATCCTGCACCAAGCCACTCGCAAGATGCTTGAACAATTAACGGAACGGATGGGTATGTCGCCGGAACGGATACCAATCGATATGGAAAGTATGGGCAATACGGTCTCCTGCACGTTGCCAATCTTGATCGATCGAATGCGAAAGCGAGGTGAAATCAAGCCCGAGGCAGTTAACATGATGGTCGGATTCGGGGTCGGACTTTCCTGGGCGGGTTGCCTTTGGACTGACAAATATCAATTGAACACTTAATTCAACAGCTAGCGCGGAGTGAACCGAGGTGACCAAACGGATCGGCGGGCAGTTTTTGATCGCATCTCCCTATCTATCGGACCCGAATTTTTTCCGCAGCGTTATCTACGTTGTTCGTCATGATGCTGAAGGGGCTTTCGGCTTACTGATCAATCGTCCTAGCGACCAAACCCTGGAACACGCGTTTACCGATTTGTTGGGGCGACGTCCGAAACGCAATGACCCCATTTATGTTGGCGGCCCGGTGAATGGACCGCTCGTTGGTTTGCATGATTTTGCGGGCCTTGGTGATCCCGCCAGTGGTGATGACAACGGCGACGATCCCGACTCGAACATCTGGATTACGGCAGACGAAGATCATCTTCGAACCCTCGTCGACCGACCCGATGTAAACGCCCGATTCATTGCTCGATATAGCGGTTGGGGGCCAAGTCAACTGGACCAGGAACTTGATGCAGGAGGCTGGTTAGTTGTTCCTTGCGATAAGGCGATCCTTTTTGGCGATCATGAAAGCTCATGGGAAACGGCTGTAAAACGCCTTGGGCGCGACATCATTGCTGCAGTAGTTTCGCAACCCATCACCATCGACCCTCAGCGGAACTAGCCGATGCGACGCTTTGTGATCGGTGATGTCCACGGTTGCAGCAAGGCGCTGCGCACGATCATCGAGCAGATCCAGCCTACCAGCGAAGATTTAATCGTCTTTCTTGGTGACTTTATCGATCGTGGCCCAGATTCGCGTGGCGTCATCGACTTGATCTTAGCGTTGTCTCAAGCGACAAGAGTGATTGCTATTCGAGGTAACCACGAGTTGATGTTAATGGGCGTATTATACGGTGGATGCAAGCCAGACTTATGGCTACAAGGTGGTGGCGCGGCGACGCTGGCCAGCTATGGCGGATCATTGGAACGGATTCCGACTAGTCATATCGATTTCTTTCAGTCGCTTCGTGCTCACCATGAAACCGAGCACGAGTTGTTTATTCATGCGGGATATGAACCTGATGTGCCCGTCGAAAAGACCAACGATTTTCACCGGTATTGGAACCACTTGATAGCAGTGCCAAAACCGCATTGCAGCGGTAAACGCGTTTTCGTTGGACATACGCCTCAAGCTTGCGGAGAGGTTGTCGACTACGGACATATTGTTTGTATGGATACTTACTGCTTCGGCGGTGGTTGGTTGACAGCACTGGACCTAGATACGGATGAGGTAATCCAAGCAAGTCGGCATGGCCATTTGCGATACGATCTTGCATCAACGGTTCGAAAAGCTCTCGCGCGTTGGTTTAGAAAACGGTCTCGGGCACGCCATAGCGCGCACTCCGCTTCGAATACGCTTGCCGAACCCGCCCGTGCGTCGCTTGATCCTGAATGGCCATCAAAAATGGCCGCAGATAACGGTGCAGGACAATGAATCTTCGCTCCGAAATTCCGCTCCTGCACTGGGAGGCACGAACTTGGATCGGCGGATTGATGGTTGCAGTTGCGGTTGTCGGAACGATCATGGTGCTCGGTAACGCCGGGGTTTCTGCATGGCGTGTGGGAGCCGTTGTTGGCGTGCTGCTCATGATCATCGCGATCGTCAGCGCGAGAATCTTTCGAAATGCGCACGAACACCAGATTCGACTTCAAGACGAAGCCGAATCGGTCCGCGGTCGATTCGAACAATGGGTCGGCTGGTTGCAAAAAACAGAATCTCCTGCCCCGTTGATCGAGTCATCTCGCCTGCCGTTGACGCCAGAATCGCTCGCGGAATTTGCAATGATCAGCGACCATGTTCGCGCTGTGACTCTGAGACTTCAGCACGAGCGAGCAGAGGCATCGGCGGTGCTGGCGAGTCTCGATGGTGGCGTGATTTCTTTAGACCCACAATCTCGGATCACTCTTATCAACGAGGCCGCCAAGAAACTTTTTCAAATCGATCGACCATGCCTTGGTTATCCATTGATTCACTCGATCCGCCAACCCGAAATCATCGAAGCGGTCCAAAAAGTATTTCGTGATCGAACACCGCATGATGTCGTTCTGGAGCTAAGAAGCGATGGCGGATTGCGCCGCTCCCTTCGAGTGCGATGCACAGTTATCCGCTATGGAGATGTCGTCGGAGTATTGATCACGGCGCATGACGAATCGGAGAGCCGTCGTATCGAGGAGGTCCGCCGGGAATTCGTGGCGAACGTATCCCATGAACTGAAGACGCCTCTTGCAGCGATCAAGGGCTATGCCGAAACCGTTGAACTAGCGATTGGTGATGACCCAGAAGCCGCCAAGCATTTTGTCAGTCAAATCCATGGTCAGTGCAAACGCTTGGAGCGATTGATCGCCGACATGATGACGCTGGCCAGAGCACAAGCAGGAATCCAACATCTGCGTTTGACCACCGTCAATCTCGACGAAATCATTTCGGAATCAATTGCAACGTATGCACCGGTAGCGACCGCCAAACGGTTGTCGCTCGTGCATCAGCGAAACATTTCTAAACCAGCGATCGTGCATGCCGACCGGGAAGCAACATTGACCATTGCCAATAACGTCATTGGCAACGCTATTCGGTATACGCCAGAAGGCGGCACGGTTGTCGCGAGTTGCCGATCGGAGGGGCTGTGTGGAGTTTTGGCGGTCCAAGATAACGGAATAGGAATACCAGAAAACGAACAAAAGCGAATCTTTGAACGGTTTTATCGGGTCGACAAGTCGCGTAAACATGAACGTAGTGGTACTGGATTGGGGCTGTCGATCGTCAAGAACTTAACCCAGTCGCAAGGTGGCGAGATTTGTCTCCGTAGCCAGCCGGGAGAAGGGAGCCTGTTCGAGATTTTCCTGCCCAGCCAAGCTGACGAAGAAATAGTCGCTTTACCAGTTGTGATGGCGAAAAATGAACATCTCGATACACTGGAGACAAACTAGTGCGTCGACTATAAGGTCCATACCAACTGAATCTAATAGCGAATTTTGAATAGATATTTTTGCGGCCGTATGCTACGACGGGGTTCATCCCCGTCGGGCTATAATCACAACCAGAAGATGCTGGCGGAGTGAGCCTCGCTACCACGCGGCTTGTCCGAATGGATCGCTAATCAATCGTTATACGCAACGCTGCACGATCATTTTCTGATCATGGCCCGACGGAGGCAAGCTCCGCCCGTGGCAAGATTATGGAATTAAACTTGCGCAAAGGCTTCTTGCCCACAATAACAAGTTTTTAAGATTCCAGGTTTGCGCCTAGCTAATTAACTAGTGCTCCGAGAATTAAATAACCTTGCTTGGCGATTTTGTCGTTAAACCGTGTGGGCAACGCCCCGCGCGAGGCTCGCGGCCCGTTGGGCACGCG
>JAYVSE010000221.1:0-2271 GCA_043775635.1 Planctomycetaceae bacterium
CGCGTGCCCAACGGGCCGCGAGCCTCGCGCGGGGCGTTGCCCACACGGTTTAACGACAAAATCGCCAAGCAAGGTTATTTAATTCTCGGAGCACTAGGAGCACTTCACGTGTGCTAAAGAAGCGAATAATCGCTGAGCTTCTTTGCCGCCAATACTTCACCGAGCTTACTCCCATCAAGGACATAACGTTGCCGGGGCACGAAACAGTGAAGATTCGCTTCATGCACGATTCAATCAGCGCGATGGTCCGAAACCAATTTCCGCAGGTTTGACAGCCGCACGGCTGAACAAATCTATCACATTACGCTGACGACAAAGCAGCGGAGAGGACAGGATTCGAACCTGCGGACCCGTTTTACCAGATCGCGTCTTTAGCAAAGACGTGCTTTCGGCCACTCAGCCACCTCTCCAGATTTTGCGATTGTTGCGACTATCGCGATTCCTGACAAGCCACTACGCGAAAACCTTGACAGTGTATTCGCGATGCCGGTTCGCTGGTAGCTACAATGCTTGTCTCTTGCCACCAGACCCGCGAGTACTTTTTTCATGGATCGCCCTGTTTTATTGCAATTCAGCCGCCGTGCAATGGCGACCGAGTTTGTGGTGATGCTACCGGGAATGTTCAATCTAAACGCGGAAAAAGCACTTTCTGCGCTCATGCTCATCGACTTACTTGAGTCTCGCCTAAGTGTTTATCGACCCGATAGTGACATTTCACGGCTCAATCAACAGGCGGGAATGGGGCCGGTCAAGATTTCTGCCGACTCGGTGGAAGTCCTCCAGCGGGCTGTCGAATTGTCGCAATTAACCGCGGGGGCATTTGACGTCACCGCCGGACCGCTGGTCGAAGTCTGGGGGTTTGGAAAGCGAATGGGTCAAAAACCGTCTGACGCCGCGATTGCAGCGGCTGTTTCCCGAGTCGGTTTCGAAAAACTACGAATCGATCCATCGGCCCTGACCGCCGAGCTTTTGGAGCCCGGAATGTCGGTTAATTTGGGTGCCATTGGCAAAGGCTTTGCGATCGACAAAGTTGCTGCATCACTTCTGGACAGCGGCGTTACCGATTTTTTAATCCACAGCGGTAAGAGCAGCGTGATTGCTGTCGGGGACGATTTGCCCGGTAGTGGCCAGGGCTGGAAGGTCGCGATTGAGCACCCGCTGATTGCCGGTGAACGGCTTGGCGGCTTGCGGCTAAGAAACGAAGCGTTGGGAACCAGTGGATCTGGCAAGCAGTTTTTCCATTACCACGGCAAACGTTTGGGGCATGTGATTGATCCGCGTACCGGTTGGCCAGCGGGTGAGATGCTGTCGTTAACCATCATTGCCCCCAACGCAACGGACGCTGATTCACTGGCAACTGGGTTGTTCGTGATGAGATTGAACGAGGCCGCCTCGTTGACTCAACGTATGGTTGCAGTTTTACCAACAGAACGTCAGGCCGGCGTTAAAGTCGTTTGCTGCGGCCTGGATACTGATACTTGGATCGAAGAATCGGGTGTTCATGTCGAAGCATCAAACCTCCGGCGGTAGCAGGTCGCTATCTTCCATGTTGATATCTTCAAGATCTAGGTTGCGAATGGACTCAGGGTCGTTGGGAGTCGTCTCGCCGTCGCTGTTTTTCGTTTTGTCCGAAGGCGACGAATCAGTGTCTTTGTTTTTCAGGGGATCGTCAGAGCGATCAAATCCGTCGTCACTGGGCGACGTATTTTTGCCCGGTTCGCGTATCGACGAATCTTCCGCGTCTGAGTCGCGGGGCGAGAGAACAGCAACTCGGGCACCAGCAGGGTCGAAGACGCTGCCAACACGGCCTGAATCGCGGCGAGTTCTTTCCCATGCACCTCCGTAAGCGGGATAGTCGAGATCGCCACAGTCCTGGCAAATCGTGCAACCGGTAATGGTGCAGGCAAGTAAAACCAACACGCATGTCATGGCATGGGTGGAAATTTCAAATTGCGTTTGGCGAGCGTTTGAATTCATGAAACCAGTCCATAAAGGGCGAAGCGCAAGAACCTGCGCCTACACACTCTTATCGCCTGAAACAATCCGGGGCTTTAGGCTGACTTTGACGATTTAGCGAAGTTTGCCGTGACGAGGTTTGCGTCGGAACGTCCACTAGTTCGACGATACCAAGTCGACCCCATCGGCCTTGTGCCCAATCGCGTGGGCATAAGTAAGTGGGTAAGGCTGAGGCCCTTTCGGGCCTCATGCCTCCCCGTTGTCGCGAGAGGGTTAATTCCCTCTATTTACCGGCGTGCATCTTTCTTGCACCGG
>JAYVSE010000222.1:0-13325 GCA_043775635.1 Planctomycetaceae bacterium
CGCGTGCCCAACGGGCCGCGAGCCTCGCGCGGGGCGTTGCCCACACGGTTTAACGACAAAATCGCCAAGCAAGGTTATTTAATTCTCGGAGCACTAGGAAGAACGCTCTTAGGGAAGGAACATGAATTCATTGCTCGCAAGGATTGCGTGTGCGAGCTGTTCCCAGCGATTTAACCGATCATTTTTGGAAGATTCGCTCGAAGACTGAAGGAAATCTATCGCAACCGTTAACTCGTCTGCGGTTGGTTGCCGCGAATACGCCAACTGCCAGCCATGCTGAATACGATCGGTATCGTTGGACGCCGCTTTGTCGAGACGCTTCGCAAACTCGCGGCTCATTTCGAACACAAATGGACCGTTGAGAACAAACAACTGCTGCTGCGGTACCGTGGTGACATTTCGTTGGTCGCTGGTTACGTTCGGTTCAGGAAAATCAAAGAGCGTCAGCGTGGTATTGGGCGCATACCGACTGACAACAGTGTAAAGCGTCCGACGACGCCCGGCAGGATTGTCCGCTTCGAAGCCGTTGAGTCGACTGAAAAAATTGAATCCTTCGACTTCTTTAACTCCCGGCGTTGTTTGATCGACGGACGGCCCGCCAACCAGCGGATCAAGCGATCCCGAAACACTCAACAAAGCATCCCGCCACGCTTCAATATCTAGGCGTCGTGGAGTCATTCGCCAGAGATACTCATTGCCGGGATCAATCACCAAGTTGTCGACATGTTGTTCGCTGCTGAGTTGATACGTTGCGGAGAGCATGATATTTCGATGCAGTGATTTGATCGACCAACCTGACTCCATAAACTGCACCGCCAAAGTATCCAGCAATTCTGGATGCGTGGGTGGGCCGCCAAGTTTTCCGAAGTTGCTCAACGTGGGCACGATGCCACGGCCAAAATGATAGTGCCAGATGCGATTGACAAAGACTCTCGCCGTCAGCGGATTTTTTGGGCTGACAATTTCGTTGGCCAGATCGAGCCGCGAAAAAGACTTTCCTTCTTGTTGTTTGTCTGATAGTTGTTTGTCTGGCGAACTTAAGATTTGCAAAAAGCCAGGCGGCGCAGCCTCGCCTAGTTTTTCAGGATTCCCGCGGATGAAAACCTGCATTCCTTGGCCACCGCCGTTAATACTCGGCATCATTGGTCCTGAAGGTGCCGGGTTCCTTGTCAACAATTCAAGTTGAGCCTGAAGGTCCGTCAGTTGCTTTTTCTCAGGCTCGGTGAGCAAACCGGCGATGTCGTTCACTGCGATAAAGAACGGAGCTTTTGCATCCTTCCAAAGAACCGTAAGCAGTTTTTCATTTTCAGTGGAAAGAGGTGATGGTGGTTGGGAAGTTGCATTGACTGATTGCTGGGCGGCTGGTTGCTCGCTGGCTCGGAGCGCATCCAGAGCTACTTGAACGATACTTTTCAATTCCTCCGCTTGTTGCTTTAGCAAGTCATCAGCGACCTCTGATCCTGAGTCTTTGACCTTGATTGCAGTATCGCGAAGTTTTGCGAAGATCGGCTCTTCAGTGGACTCTTCGATGACTCTCACCAAACGAGTGAGAAAGTGGCCTTGAAGACCTTGCTGTTGAGCTAACGAAGCTTCATCGAGCGGTTGCTCAAGTTTTCGCTGTATGAAGATCCGGCAGGCAGCGAGCACATAGCGATCGACTTGTTCCAAAGCGTTACGTCCAAGAGATTTTGCCTGATCTTCTTTCCATTTTTGCAAGCTCGCCGTCTGTTGATCAACTTGCGTTCTCCACTTATTGTGAGCATCAACGACCTCGGGCGCCTCAAGCATTCGAACGGGCCAATCCGCGCCGTTGTACGCTGAGGCAAGCGAGTAGTAATCGCGAGTCGGAATCGGATCGAACTTATGATCGTGGCAGCGGGCACACGAAACGGTCAGCCCCAATACGCCGCGAGACAGAGTATCCACACGGTCCTCCAGTTCATCGGCTTTGGCCTTTGCCTCGCCCGCAGCGCCCTTACGAAACTGAGGCCCCAGCGATTGGAACCCAAGGCCCGCCAAACGCATGACGTAGTCAGATGCCGGACCGGGCAATTCATCACCCGCGATCTGCAGTCGAACGAACTCGTCGTATGGCATGTCATCGTTAAACGCCGTCACAACCCAGTCGCGATACAGGTAGGCAGCCGGTGTCGGCGTCAGAAATGAATTCCCTTGATCGTCGGCGTAGCGCGCCACGTCGAGCCAATAACGGCCCCAGCGTTCGCCATAATGGGGCGACGACAGCAGTCGTTGGATCACTCTTTCCCAGGCACCTGGTTCGGTATCATTCTCGAACTCGGTACACTCTTCTGGAGTGGGTGGCAGGCCGATGAGATCAAAGGTGGCGCGGCGAATCAATTCCTCTCGCGTGGCGGTTCGGACCGGTTGTAGTGATCGTTGCTCGAGAGCAGCCAGCACAAAATGATCGAGCGGTTGCTTAGGCCAACTGCTGTTAGTCACGTTTGGCGTCGCATGTTTCACAGGCGGCTGAAACGCCCAAAGCTTGCGGCCTTCGTTGAAATCGATCCCATGTTTTGCTGTGGCGACTGTCGCACTTCCCTCGCGTGGATCAGGCGCGCCCATCGTGACCCACTTTTCGAGAATCGCAACTTGATCCGCTGACAAAGGTTCCTTCGGAGGCATCTGCAACGCCTTATCGGCGTATCGAATCGAACGGATAAGTACGCTCTCGTTGGGTTTGCCTGGCACAACGATTGGCCCAGATTCGCCCCCTTGCTGAACACCCGCCCGATTATCAAGCCGCAGTCCACCTTGCAAGTTTTCCGCTTTGGACGCTTCTTCGCTATGACATTCGTAACAATGGGCCACGAGCAGGGGACGTACCTTCGATTCAAAAAAATCGACAGCACCTGCGTCAAGATCTTCAGCATTTATCGGCCATGAAAGACAGATGGCAATGGTACAGATCAGGGCAGACAGTGGTTTTTTTAGCATTGAGTTCACATTCAAGCGATGATCTCATGCACAACTTTTCCGTGCACGTCGGTAAGCCGAAAGTCGCGTCCGCTGTATCGATAAGTTAGCTTCTCATGGTCCAGCCCCATGAGATGCAGCATGGTTGCATGTAGATCATGAACATGGACTGGTCTCTCGATGGCTTTGAAACCGAACTCATCGGTCGCACCGTAGGTCATGCCACCTTTGACGCCGCCACCGGCTAGCCATACGGTAAATCCGTGATGGTTGTGATCACGGCCGTCGTTCCCCTGCGAAGTTGGAGTGCGACCGAACTCACCGCCCCACAAGACGAGTGTGTCTTCGAGCAAGCCGCGTTGTTTCAGATCGCCTAGCAACGCTGCGATGGGACGATCGACAACTTTAGCGTGATTGCGATGCGACTCAGTATTGCCACTATGGTGATCCCACGGCTGACTCTTGCCACAATAAATTTGTACAACGCGAACACCGCGCTCGACCAGACGGCGAGCCAGCAAGCAATTGCGACCGAAAGTGGAACGTTTGAAGCCACCATCACCACTGGTCGCCACCAACTCGGATTCGGCACCCGTCAATCCGTAGGCATCCATGGTTGCAGCCGATTCCTGGGTGGTATCGAATGCATCGGCTGCGGAGCTCCCCATCTTGAAGGCCATTTCAAGCGATTGAATTCGTGCACTCATCGCATTCTCCGCTCCCCTGCGATCCAGATGCATCGCGTTTAAGCGCTGAATCAAGTCAAGTTCACGGCGCTGCGAGGTTGGGGACAACTGATCATTTTGGAGATAGGGAATGACTTCGCGAGGATTGTATTCTTTTGGTAACGCGATCTGGCAGCCTTGATAGATGCCTGGCAGAAATCGACTACTCCAGTTCGACGGGCCGTTGACGGGTTGCCCCTGTTCGCCAAGCACGATGAAGCCAGGAAGATTTTCGTTTTCGCTTCCAAGTCCGTACAGCATCCATGATCCATACGATGGGCGATTCGGCTGTATGCTACCGGTGAACATCATCCAGTTCGATGATTCATGTACGGGCACATCCGTTTGCATTGAACGAATGACGCACAGATCGTCCGCGAATCCAGCGACATGCGGAAACAGTTCACTGATTTCGATCCCAGAATGACCGTGCTTTGAAAATTTAAACGGCGATGGCATCAGGCCACCCGTTGCGTTTTCGGTGGTCAAATTGACCGTGCTTTCAGGTCGCTGACCGGCGTATTTTTCTAACGATGGTTTAGGATCGAAAGTGTCAACCTGTGATGGCGCACCATTCATCCAGAGATGAATGATACGCTTTGCGCGTGCGGGAAAGTGTGGCGACTTTGCTGTTAGTGGACTAGCGGAGAAACTCTCCAGTGGCTGCACTGGTTCCACGCCGAGAACGTGCTGACCTAGCGCGGCCGCCAGCCCGAGTGCACCCATGCCGTTAAAACTCTTCGCAAGAAGTGCTCTACGGGAGAACAACTGGTTGTACTTTTCTGGAAAGTCGGGCTGGCAAGCTCGATCTAGCAAATTTTCCCAAAGCTGATCGCGGATGGTTGGGTTATTCATATCTTATGCTAGTATCTCGCTCAGCACTTCACCTCCCACATCGGTCAGACGGAAATCACGGCCGTTGAAACGATGGGTCAATCGAGTGTGTTCTAGTCCTAGCAGGTGCAATAACGTGGCGTGCAGGTCGTTGACATGTACTTTGTTTTCGACGGCCTTGTAGCCAAATGGGTCCGTTGCCCCGTAATGCAAACCGCCCTTTACGCCGGCACCTGCTAACCAGATGGTAAAGCCGTTGGGGTTGTGATCGCGACCCTTAGCTCCCTGCGAATCAGAAGTTCGGCCGAACTCACCGCCCCAAATTACAAGCGTCGTGTCGAGCAGGCCTCGCGACTGCAGATCTGCCAAGAGCGCTGCGGCAGGTTGGTCTGTGTGCAATCCGCAAGAGCGATGATTGGTCTCCACATCGCTGTGACCATCCCAAGGAACATCGTTCACGCTACCGTCCCCACCGACTCCTTTGCCCGCGAAAATCTGCACGAAGCGAACGCCTCGCTCGACCAATCGCCGTGACAAAAGACACTGCCTGGCAAACGTCGCACATTCAGGTTGATCCATGCCGTAGAGTTTATGAGTTGCTTCGGTTTCCAATGATAGGTCGAGTGCCTCCGGTGCAGCCATTTGCATACGATACGCCAGTTCATAGGAGTTAATCCTCGCCGCAAGGTCGGCCTGTGTGGGGCGGATGGCTGCGTGTTCCTGATTCAACTGGCGGATCAAATCAAGTTGGGAACGTTGTTGATGGTCACTGCGTCCGATATCGCGGGCAAGATTATCAATCGTTTCTTTGCGGCGCGCGTCGAGTGCTAGGGCTTGATACGTTTTCGGCAAGAACCCAGCGGACCAGATTTGATCGTCGCCGCGAGGTCGCGTGTCGTGCAGCACAACATACGAGGGAAGATTCTGGTTCTGTGACCCCAAGCCATAGGTCATCCATGCACCCAGCGCAGGAAGTCCGGGGCGGTTTGTGCCGCACATCAATTCGATCGACGCAGGCGCGTGATTATTTTGCTTCAGGTACATCGAGTGCAGGAAGCACATCTTATCGACATGCTTGGAAAGGTGGGGAAACAAATCCGAGACCCAAGAGCCCGATTCGCCATGCTGTGCCCATTGAAATGGTGACTTGAGGCACTTGCCACTCGTGGTGAAAAAGCCTGTTTGGGGATCTGCTCCGGCGAGTTCCTCACCGTCGCGTTTTTGCAGTTCGGGTTTATAGTCCCATGTGTCTACTTGCGACGGTGCTCCGGTCATGAACAACCAGATGATTGACTTGACCTTGCCAGGAAAGTGCGGCGTCTTCAGCGCGAGCGGATCGCTTGTCGACGCGTCAGCCCGCGCGTCGCCGTGTAGCAAACTAGCCAGAGCGAGCGAGCCAAAACCAAGCCCCGCTTCTTGTAAAAAGCGACGGCGGCTGGGTATGGCAACTTCCGCAGGAGAATAAAAGTTGAACATGAGTAGTTCCGCGACGATGAAAAAACAGTGGTAAAGGGAGAGCGACAATAGCAATCAATCGACGTAGACAAATTCGTTCAGACACAACAGCACATGGCAAAACTCGACCAACGCCTTGTCTGTCGTTTCCGGTGATTCGGCTCCTAACGCGGCTCGCTGTTGCTCGATATAGGTTCGCATCTGCACTCGTTCCGCATCACTCGGCATTCTACCGAAGGCGACTTGGTAGCCGCGATCGATCACCGTTTCGATGGACGTGTCCTGTGCCGATCGAATGCGCGCGAATAACTTCTCGGCTTGATGCCGCACGAATGGCGAGTTCATCATTGCCAGTGCCTGAGTTGGGACGGTTGTGACGCTCCGTTCGCCGATGCTCTGCGTAGGCTCCGGCGCATCGAACATCGTCATCAACGGCAGCAGTTCGCTCCGTTTGACTCGTAAGTAGACGCTACGACGGTCGCTATCTTCTAAAACGCTTGGTCCATACAATTTCCCGTCAAGCTTGCCTCCGGCTGAAAGCAACGCATCGCGAATGGTTTCCGCCTCGAGTCGTTGTGGAAGGTAATGCCATAGATACTTGTTTACAGGGTCAATGGCGAGGTTCTCGGGATCAATCTCGTGCGATTGTTGATAGGTATCGCTGAGCATGATCATTCGGTGCAGCGGCTTGAGCTTCCAGCCTCCACTGACTAACTGGCCAGCTAGGTACTCGAGCAACTCCGGATGCGACGGTGGCTCGCCCTGCGCGCCAAAATCATTGGGACTACCAACGATTCCATGGCCAAAATGATGCTGCCAGATGCGATTGGCCATCACGCGTGCTAGGAGGGGCCCCGCGCCACGTTCGACATCGGTCATCCAATTCGCGAGCGAGATTCGCGGTTCGACGGGTGACGGTGCTTCTGTTGGTGTTGGCGGTTCAGTCCTGCGCCAAAGGACTTGCAAGAATCCGGGCTCGGCTTTTCCTTGTTTGTTGTGGACTTCGCCGCGTCGCAAGAAGAATACATCCTCGCCACCTGCGACGGTCGTATAAACTTCTGACAGGCTTGGCCGAGGAGTCTTCGCGGTGTGGTCACTTACGGCGCGAAAGACTTTTGCGGTCTCTGGATCGAACGGCGAGAACCACCGAGCCAGCGGTTCTCTTAACGAGTCGGGCAATGGCTCGGGAAGTTTGTTGCCGCCTGAGGCGACGATTGCACGTAGCTCCGCGACATGTTGCGCAGTTACGTCACCCGCCCACGTCGCAGGATTGGGATCGACACTTACGGCGACCCTCAGTCGTCCGATGCCAAGGTCAAGGAATTTTAACTCCACCGTTAATTCAGTGCCGCCCGCAAATCCGACGATCGGCGACTCGAATTCAAAGATTGCCGCGTTGTCTTTCTTAGCCGTCGTTCTGACAACCCAAGCGGATGCTGGCTTGTCATCGACAGCGTTGGCAAGCGGTTGATCTGGATCTTCGAAGGCAGCAAAGACTGGCTTCAGTTTAATGGTCTGTGAAGCTTCGCTCACCTGTGGATCGATGGGGCGTGCAGTGACACTGATTTCGCTCAGTTGGAAACTCCCGTCGCCGTTAAGTCCCGGCCCTTGTGCGGGCAGCAACTTGTCGGTGAAGGCATCCATGCGAAGCGCTTGGACGTTCTTCTGGTACGTCTGAAACGTCAACCTATATTGCTCGGCATCTGGGACTCTTCGCTTCTGTCCACGCTGCCGCACGTTGGTACCGGGAGTTAGCATTCCATCGTGAGCGATGATGCTACCAGGTAGTTCTTTCAAATAGGACCGCTCGGCGTCCATGGATACCGGCTCGAGCCATTGCCAGCGCGTCGCATCGCGTTGTTTGTCTAATTCATTTTTCTGCCAGGCTGCGAACCGCGACGGCAATTCCGTTAATGCAAAGTTGTAAAGGGCTGCTACGAGCGGACCGTGATCAATTCGATGCTGTTCGATCGCTCCATCAGTTGCCGCCGGGTCGACGTCCAGTGTTCGTGAACCGTGTACGGTGCGAGCCAGCGTCGCAGCCAAGGCATAATAATCTTCGTGGGGAATGGGATCGTACTTGTGGGCATGACAACGTACGCAACCGAGGGTGAGGCCCAGCATTGATCCGCCAACGGTCATCATCATGTCATCAAGCTGATCATAACGGATTCCTTCGATGGTCTTTGCCGTGATCTGACCCGGATAAGGTCCAGCGACAAGGAAGCCTGTCGCAGCGGCAGCGTGGATGTCATCTGGCGCTAGCAGATCACCAGCCAACTGCTTTCGCACAAATTCGTCGTAGGGCATATCCTGGTTCAGTGAACGGATCACCCAATCACGGTAATGGTATGCGCCAGGTCGAAAGCCATCGAACTCATAGCCGCCGCTCTCAGCAAAGCGAGCTGCATCAAGCCAATGGCGTGCCCAACGTTCGCCATAGGCTGTACTAGCCAGCAATTCATCGATCACTTTCTCAAATGCCTGCGACGACGGGTCGCTCACAAACGCAGCGACTTGTTCAGGCGTGGGAGGAAGGCCGATGAGATCGAAATACGCTCGGCGGATCAGCTTTTCCTTGCTTGCCGCATGATTCGGTTTCAGGCCCTTGGTTTGTTGAGCTTGCCGAATGAAGCCGTCGACGGGCTTATTCGCATCGGGCATCGCGACTTGACCTAAAGGTTTGAACGCCCACCACTTCATTCCTTCCTCGATATTAATGTCACGCTTTGGCACCAGGGTGGCTTCGCCTGCACGCGGATCAGGAGCTCCCATATCGATCCACTTGGCAAAGTCGGCGATCACCTCATCGGAAAGTTTTCCGTTTGGCGGCATTTCCATACCGTCGTATTTCATCGCTCGCAGAAGCAGACTCTCGGAAGCTTTCCCCTTGACAAGTACTTCGCCTGATTCACCTCCGGCCGCGATCCCAGTTGCTGAGTCCAGAAACAAAGCCGCTTGGATCTTCTTAGCGTCTCGCGCCCCCGCAGAGTGGCAACTGTAACAATGCTCCGCGAGCACGGGACGAATCTTCAGTTCGAAAAATTCGATGCCTAAATCATCCGATGCCGACGCGAGAGTCGGCAATATCATTAGAAAAAATACACCGACGCGGCCGATGGTTTTCATGAGCAGGTGGGTAGGTGGGTGTGTTTCTTGCCGACTGAGACCGCAGCAGGGAACTCACAACATCCGGCGGTAAACCTTGCTGGTCACTGTAACCTAGGACGCCCAGGGGACAATCCAAGATCGTAGACTTTAAGAAAGAAATGGAAAAAAATTGCAGTTTCTTCCGAAACTGCAACATTTATGTACTCATTTACACCGTAAAAAAACCAGACAAACATTGACAAGCTATTTAACGACGAAGTGGTCCCGTTACTTACTCATCCTCCCGGTTTCATTGCTGTTTTTTGACCAATTGATTAACCTCTACAATATCCAACCTAGGCGGGAATCGTCAAATTCCACCAATTCCACCAATTCCGCCATACGCAGTCCTGCCCAACGAAAGCATCCTTGCTTATTCCAATGCCACTTTCTACGACTTCAAAAAATTTCGTTTGGTCGATGGTTCGAATTGCAAGTTTGATTTTTGCCCTGGTTTTGCTCGGAAACACTATTTCACTGGGTGAAGACGCACTGGGTGAAGACGCACTGGGTGAAGATAAGCTCGGGGAAAAAGAGGCTTTCTTTGAAACAACGGTCCGCCCACTTTTGATTAAGCACTGCGTGGAATGCCACGGGCCTGCTGAACAGTCCGGTGAATTGCGACTGGACATGCAATCCGCGGTCACCAAGGGGGGAAGTCTTGGGCTAGCCGTTATACCAGGCGACTTAGAAAAAAGCCCACTCATTCGCGCGATTCATTACAACGATCCATCTCTGGAAATGCCACCCACGGGGAAACTCGGCGTCGATGAAATTGCCGTCCTCGTCGCATGGGTCCGGACTGGTGCATACTGGCCGAATGACGAAGAGCCTTCTGCCCAGGTATTGCTTCCACCGGCTCAACGGATCGATCAAATTCGCGAGTCGCATTGGTCTTACCGGCCAATCAAAGAGGTGGCCCCGCCAGAAGTCAAGAACGCTTCTTGGCCCAAACAACCGATCGACAGATTTATTCTATCCGCTTTGGAATCAAAAGGACTTGCTCCAAACAACCCAACCGACCGAAGAACTCTCCTCCTGCGAGCATGCTTTACGCTGACCGGATTACCACCAAGTTACGACGAGGTCAAAGCGTTTGAAGCAGACAATTCATCGGACGCGTTCGAAAGACGAATCGATCGATTGCTGGAGAGTAAACACTACGGTGAACGATGGGCTCGGCACTGGCTCGATTTGGCTCGATTCGCGGAGACTACGGGCTACCAAGCCGGAAGTCGCGACACGCGTTATCCCTACGCATATACCTATCGAGATTATGTCATCAACGCTTTCAATGATGACAAGCCATTCAATGAGTTCATCATCGAACAGTTGGCAGCAGACCAACTCGAACTCAACGACGCAAATCGTCCCAAGCTCGCTGCCTTGGGCTTCCTCACCGTTGGCAGGAAGTTCATGGGAAACCAACACGAGATCATCGACGATCGAATCGATGTCGTGACTCGCGCGCTTCTTGGGACAAGCGTTGCCTGCGCGCGCTGCCATGATCACAAGTACGATCCGATTCCGACTGCGGATTATTATTCGCTATACGGAGTTTTTGCAAGCTGCCAAGAACCTGAGGATCTGCCTCTCTTAGGCGAGCCTTCCGACACTCCTGGGTACGACGAGTTTTTAGTAGCCACCGCCGAAAAACAAAAGGAAGTCGACGGATGGCTTGAGAAAAAGCGAGTCTCTACAGAAGAGGAGCTTCGGTCCCGTATTGCTGACTACATGATTTACCTGGCGAAGCTAAAGAGTGAGAGCAACCCTGAGAGTGTAAAAAAGATTGGCGATCGGGGGCCATTGCGACCTCGGGCCGTTGCACGATGGCAAGAATTCATGACGAGCCCAACAATGCAGAGCCACCCCGTTTGGGGTTTCTTGAATCGTTTTGCGTCCTTGCCTCAGGCAACATTCCAAGAGGAGTTCAACAGTCTTCTGCAAGGACCTCCGGAAACACTATCGAGCTTGAATCCGAGCCTTTTAGAATCGCTTCGAGAATCGGCACCAAAATCGTTCATAGACGTCGCGCAAACGGTTGGAAAGAAGCTCGAAGACATCTTCACCCACTGGAAAGAACTTCTCAAAAAGGATGCCGCTGCAACCCGGCTCCCAAACGACAACGATGAAGCGCTGCGTGTCGCTTTGTTTGCAACCGACAATCCGACGACCCTGAACTCGGAACAAATGATTGCGCTGTTGGATCAAGCCGAACGCAATGAATACAATCAACAACTTGGAAAGCTCAAGGGTGTGGAGGCGTCGCATCATGGCTCACCGCCTCGCGGCATGGTGCTCAACGACAAACCCACTCCACACGATCCAGTGATCTTTAAGCGAGGACAACCTGGCAATGCGGGCGACAAAGTTCCTCGGCGTTTTTTGCAATTGTTATCCGATGTAGACGGTGGCAAGCCATTCACGAAAGGAAGCGGTCGCTTAGAATTAGCACAAGCGATCGCTAACAAAGACAATCCGCTTACCTCACGCATCCTCGTCAATCGAATTTGGCAACATCAATTCGGTGCTGGACTGGTGCCGACCGCCAGCGATTTTGGGGCTCGCGGTGACATGCCTTCGCACCCTGAATTGCTGGACTACCTAGCCAGCGAATTCATGAAGGATGGTTGGTCGATTAAACGATTGCAAAAACGGATCATGCTTTCGGCGACTTGGCAACAATCGAGCGAAGTGCACCGCCAGGGCGAAACGCTTGATCCCGAGAACAGGCTCATTTGGCACATGCCTCGGCGTCGATTGGAGTTCGAGCCATTGCGTGATCGACTATTGACCGCAACGGACCAATTGGATCGGCGTATCGGCGGTCGATCGGTCATGATTCACGAAGATGCTACGCGACGCGGGCTCTATGCGTACGTCGACCGGGAAGATATTCCTGGCTTATTGGCCAGTTTTGATCTTCCCAGCCCGGACGCAAGCCAAGCGACACGGGCTCGAACTACGGTGCCGCAACAAGCACTGTTCTTCATCAATGCGAAGTTCGTGATTGGACAAGCGGAAAAACTTGCCGCAAAGTCGTCGACGATCGCCTCCACGGACGAACGATTAAAAGCACTTTATCAAGCCACGCTTGTTCGAGACCCGGATGAACAAGAGTTGCAGATGGCAAAAGATTTTTTGGCGGCTGCTCAAGCTGCAAATGCGGCGGCCACTCCACCCACGGTGGCGTCGGCAAATCTTTTGCCTGCGACCAAGATGGATGCCTGGGTGCAGTTGGCGCAGGTATTGTTTTTAAGTAACGAGTTCGCTTTCGTTGATTGAGTACCAGATGAAACAACCCGATCCTCTTTCGATTCTTCGCTCGATAAGTGCGATGCCGTCCAGCCGCCGCGAGTTTTTGCAGCGAAGCGGTGTTGGTTTCGGCTCGATTGCGATGGCTGGTTTATTGGCGGAGAAACCCAGTCAATTATTTGCCGATTCCGCGTCGACGGGGCAAAACAGCCTCAATCCGATGTCGCCCAAGCAACCGCACTTTGCTCCGAAGGCCAAGGCGGTCATTCATCTTTTCATGAACGGCGGCCCATCGCAGGTGGACACGTTCGACCCCAAGCCAGCCCTCGACAAATATCACGGCCAGGCTGTACCGAACAACTTGCGAACGGAGCGCGAGACCGGCGCAGCCTATCGCTCGCCGTTCAAATTTCAGAGGTATGGAAAAAGCGGTATCGAGGTCAGTGAATTGTTCTCGCACGTTGGCGAAATGATCGACGACGTGTGTGTGGTTCGTTCAATGCATGCCAACGTACCGAATCATGAACCGTCGTTGATGTTGATGAATTGTGGAGATGCGATCTTGGTTCGGCCTGCGGTCGGATCATGGGTTACGTATGGGTTGGGAAGTGTCAATCAAAACTTACCCGGATTCATCGCCATGTGCCCAAGCGGTTATCCGATCAAAGGGTCCGAAAATTGGCAATCCGGCTTCTTACCTGGCGCCTATCAAGGGACCTACGTTAACACCAAGTACCAGGAAATCGAAAAACTGATTGCCAACATTCGCAACGCTTCGGGCATCAGCCAATCGGATCAACGACGACAACTCGATTTGCTCCAAGCAATCAATCGCCGACATGAAGATGCGAGGCAGCAGGATGCGGAACTTGAATCGCGGTTGCAGAGTTTCGAGTTAGCCTACCGCATGCAGATGGAGGCGAGCGAGGCTTTCGATATCAGTCAGGAACCGAAATCGATTCAAGAAATGTA
>JAYVSE010000223.1:0-14826 GCA_043775635.1 Planctomycetaceae bacterium
CGCGTGCCCAACGGGCCGCGAGCCTCGCGCGGGGCGTTGCCCACACGGTTTAACGACAAAATCGCCAAGCAAGGTTATTTAATTCTCGGAGCACTAGCTCCAATCGCGAGCGGGGCGTGAACGCAGGCCATTGGCTTCGTCGTCGCCAATGAATTCTTGTTTCGTCGAATCAAAATTCAGCTTTCGCTTCAGCATCCACGACATCGCAGCCGCATGACAAGTGATGTGGGAATTGCGCATAACCTCAGGATTCGCTACCGTCGGCTTACGCGATTTCACACTGTCAAAAAAGTTCCTTGCATGAGCTGACACGTCCAGCCCAATAACTTTGCCAGCCGCATCTTGAAGCTCTTTTCGCAATGCGTCTGAAGAAACTTCGGTCTGACCGCTGTCACCAGTTTCGATCCATCCATCTTCGCCAACGAAACGTACCGGGCACGTCCCTAGCTTGGTAATCCAATTCGGCCCACGGTCGCCAAATGGTGTCGCGATAAAATCCAAGACCAACTTCACTCCGTTTTCATACACACAAGTGATGCCGGTGTCGGATGGCTCGAAAGATATCGGTGTCGTGCCGTCCGCTTGATTGGCCCATTGGCAAAGGTCGACGGTATGCGCACCCCAATCTAAAAGCCTCGCCCCCGAATCAAAGTCGTAATAGCCTCGCCACTGCCCAGCGACGTACTTGCTGTTATAAGGACGCCATGGTGCCGTCCCCAGCCACATGTTCCAGTCACAGATTTCTTTAGCCGGAGTAAGCTCCCCCGGTAGCCAACTGTTATCCAACGTCGGCATGTAGACTGAAGCATAAAGCGTCTTCAACTTGCCGAGCTTTCCGGTCTGAGCCAGTTGAACTGCCTGTTGGAAATTCGGCACGCTTCGACGCTGCGTACCGGCCTGAAAAATCCGCCCAGTCGTTTTCATCGTTTCAGCAAGCTGTTGGCAAAGTTCGATAGTCAAGCCGCAGGGCTTTTCGCTGTAAACATCCTTGCCTGCCTGTGCCGCTAAGATTGATGCCGCAGCGTGCCAGCGGTCACCGGTTGCGATCAGAACCGCATCGATGTCTTTGCGTTCCAGCAACTCTCGAAAATCACCATAGAGTCTGCAATTCGTATTGTCATAGTGTTTATCCACCAATGCCTTGCCGGCATCGCGCCGAGATGCTTGAACGTCGGCAATTGCCACGCATTGTACGTCAGCCAGCCCAAGCATGGCCTGTAAGTCATAGGACCCGCGTGGCCCAATTCCGATCATGCCAAGCGTGATCTTTTCACTGGGCGCGACGGCGGCATCCGCAGCCAACGCTGTCCTTGAAAAAATCCACGGTGCTGTTGCTGCTACCGACGCAGTACTCGCCAAAAATTTTCGTCGAGTATACTTTGAAGTTTCACTCATGATTTGATTTGTTTGTTCTCGTGGAAGGGTTTGCAGAGACGGCGATATTTTAGTCCGCTATTGTAAGCCGATGCAAGCAAGCTTGGTAATGATCGATAAATAAGTGTCGCCTTTCGCTCCTAGGCTGTGAATCTATTGGCAACCCGACGCGTTAGCGCGTTAGCGAGGATCTGCCCGCCGCCTCGCTGACGCGTCGGGTTACCATTTTGCCGCAAATCCAACAGGCTCATATAGACTCACAGCCTATCCGCCAAAAACGCGTTACTCCAGTCTTTCGCAGAGCGAAAGGCGACAATAAAAGACCGTACGATGCTTACTTTATCAAACACAGATTAAACATTTCGCCTCGACATACTGACTTTAAAATTCCCAGAAATCACTGAATTAGCTCGTTTTGGATTGGCTTTCAACATGCAAAGACTCAATGGTCGGACCACTGCAATCAGCCTGCTGTTATTGCTTACTTGTCCTGAGTTTGCGTTGGCAAAGGAACATGAACTGCATTCGTTTGAACGAGTTCAGTTGACAGACGTGTATTTCTCAGAAGGTGCCAGCAGTGGAGATATCAATGGAGACGGCTTAAGCGATGTCGTCTGCGGTCCGTATTGGTTTGCTGGACCGAAATTTCAACAGCGATTTGAAATCTACAAGGCCGTTCCACAGCCTCTCGACAAATACGCCGACAATTTTTTTTCATGGGTTTATGACTTCAATGGTGATGGACACAACGATGTTTTCGTCGTCGGTTTTCCTGGCACGCCAGCCTATGTATATGAGAACCCCGGTCAGGCGTTGGGCTCTCGCCTCTGGAAGAAACATCAGGTTTTCGATTGGGTATCGAACGAGTCGCCACAGTTTCTCAACCTTGTTGACGACGAGCGACCTGAATTGGTCTGTACGCGGGATGGATTCTTTGGCTTTGCTACGATCGATTGGAAGAAGCCGCTGGAACCGTGGACGCTCCATGTTATTTCTGAAAAGGCTGCGGATGCGAGGTTTGGCCATGGATTGGGTGTGGGCGATGTCAACGGCGATGGCAGGAATGACGTTTTGCATGCGGGCGGATGGTATGAGCAGCCAATCGGTGATGTGCTCAACGGTCGCTGGAAAAGGCATGACGTTAAATTTACGGACTCATACGGTGGTGCAGATATGCATGCTTATGATGTGGACGGAGACGGTGACAACGACATCATCACAAGCCTTGCAGCGCACGATTTCGGGTTGGCGTGGTATGAAAATACAACATTGAATGGCGAGATAACGTTCCAACCACATTTGATCATGGGAGATCATCCGTCTCGGAATCGATATGGCGTTGTATTCAGTGAACTGCATGCCGTCGCGTTAGTGGATGTCGACGGTGACGGCTTGGAAGACATTGTTACTGGAAAGACTTTCGGATCGCATCATCAACAGAGCCCGATGTGGGACGCGGGCGCGGTCGTCTATTGGTTCAAACTGGTGCGTGGCCCTGAAGGCGTCGATTACATTCCTTATTTGATCGACGATCAATCAGGGATCGGGCGCCAGTTGACCATTGCGGATGTTAATAATGACCAGCAACCGGACATTATCATTGGCGGAATGAAAGGGTCTCATGTCCTATTGCATCAGACAAAACTAGTCGATGAAAGCACTTGGATCGCTGCACAACCGCTTCGCTATACCGGCCCTAAGCTGGTCGTACCGCTGAGTGCCAAATCCACGCGTGGCCCTCGCTCACCGATCGATTCCGTTTCCGGCCTTGTTGACGGCGCTGCCGAAGCAGAATCGCTGACGTTTGTTGCATCCGCAGGGACCGCATTGCCTCAAAATATGAGTGGTTTTAATGCCGACCGATGGAGTAACAACGAGCAAGTATGGTGGACCGGTGCGCGTCCCGGCGAGAAGCTTAGCATGAGTCTCCCTAAGAAATCGAATTGCCAGCGGATTGAATTGGTGCTCACCTGCGCCCGGGATTACGGCATCGTACAGTTGCAACTGGACGACAAAAAACTCGGCGAACCGATCGATTTGTACGATACTGAGGTAACAACGACAGGCGTTCTCAGCTTCCCGGTTTTAGCGTGGCAGGGCGAATCGCACACTCTCTCCTTTGAATTGCTCGGGGCTAACGAAAACGCAGACAAATCGTACATGGTGGGAATCGACTATGTTCGCTTGATTGGGACTGGCGATAAATTCGCACCGCCTCGCGATGGTGTTATTCCTGTCGATGCGACTGGTCGAGCGTTGAATTTTGACTTTGAAACCGGCACGCTTGTTGACTGGACCGCAGACGGCGATGCGTTTAATAACCAACCGATACAAGGCGATACCGTATCCGCGCGACGAAAGGACATGCGCAGCGATCATAAGGGCGAATATTGGATTGGTGGATTTGAGAAACTTGGCGATGGAGCGACGGGCACGTTGACATCCGTGCCCTTCAAAGTCTCTCAACCATTCGCGACTTTTTTGCTCGGAGGTGGCTCAAGCACTGCTACACGTTTTGAATTAATTCGCCAGGGGCAAGCGAAACCATTTTATCAAATCTCTGGCGTTGAAACGGAAGCAATGCATCAAGTTGTCGTCGACTTGTCCAGTGTCAGCGGCGAGGAAATTTATATCCGCTTGGTTGACGAAAGTAAAGTTGCGTGGGGCCACCTCAATTTCGACCATTTTCGTCTTCAAGAGAAGAAGCCAAGCCAAGTAACAGCGATGAAGCTTCAAGCCGATGATTATCCTCATCGTGGTCTCGATGCCGCAGACGCCGTAGCAGCGATGAAGCTACCCGAAGGGTTTACAGCGTCCATCTTTGCTTCGGAACCTGATGTAAAACAACCCATTGCCTTTTGTTTGGACGATCGCGGTCGAGTTTGGGTTGCCGAAGCTTATGAATACCCCATCCGAGCAAAAGAAGGTACTGGTCGAGATCGGATTCTGATCTTTGAGGATGTTGATGGTGATGGAAAGTTTGATAAGCGAATTGTATTTGCAGAGGGACTTAATCTGGTCAGCGGATTGGAGGTTGGTTATGGAGGCATTTGGGTTGGAGCCGCGCCACATTTACTTTTCATACCCGACGAAAATGGCGATGATCAACCAGACTCGGAGCCTCGCATTCTGTTAGATGGCTGGGGATTTCAAGACACGCACGAAACACTTAACACGTTCATCTGGGGACCAGACGGATGGTTATATGGCTGCCACGGTGTGTTCACTCATTCTCTCGTTGGCAAACCAGGCTTGCGAAATGAGGACCGGATACCGATCAACGCCGGCGTTTGGCGATATCACCCAGTGCGTCACGAATTTGAAGTGTTTGCACATGGAACTAGCAATCCCTGGGGCGTGGATTTCAACGACCATGGCCAAGCGATTTGTACAGCCTGCGTGATTCCACACTTATTTCACATCATCCAGAATGGCCGCTATCAACGCCAAGCTGGACAGCATTTCAACACGAACACTTACCAAGACATCGTTACGATTGCTGATCACTTGCATTACCGCGGTTCAAACCCTCATGGCGGCAATGGCAGGTCCGATGAAGCTGGCGGTGGGCACGCTCATGCGGGGGCGATGATTTATCTAGCTGATACATGGCCGGCAAAATACCGTGGAGCGATATTCATGAACAATATCCATGGCCAAAGGTTGAACGTAGATTTGCTCAAACCATCAGGTTCTGGATATGTCGGAACCCACGCGCCCGATTTCCTTTTGACTGGAGACCAAGCATCGCAAATCCTAAATCTTAGGACGGGACCGGATGGCCAAGCGTTTTTAATTGATTGGTATGACATGCAAGCATGCCATCTTACTGAGATTGAAAAACATGATCGAAGCAACGGTCGCATCTACAAAATTTCTTATGGAGAGAACAAGTACACACCAGTCGACCTGGGTAAACAAAGCGACTTGCAATTAGCAGAACTCATGTTGCACTCGAACGATTACTTTGTGCGACATGCTCGCAAAATTCTGGCACACCGAGCAACCTCGCGAGCAATTGACGATGTTGCCCGGCAGCGTCTTCTTGAGATTGCGATCAACCATGCCGACGAAACGCGCCAACTTCGAGGAATGTGGGCACTTCATACGTCGGGTGGCGTACCATCGTCAGTGCTCGATCGTGCCATGACCACGGATACGAGCCCGTATGTGCGTGGATGGGCGATTCAGTTGGCTGTGGAATCAATGGAAAGCGAACCGAGTTCGACAAAACTAATTTCGCGATTGGAGACGATGGCATGCCAAGAATTGTCGCCAATCGTGCGACTGTATTTGGCGTCTGCTGTTCAACGTCTGGACCCGTCTAGCCGCTGGGGAATTGTCGAAGGGCTGGCTGGTCATGCTGAAGATGCTAATGATCACAATTTACCGCTTATGATATGGTATGGTGCGGAGCCTTTGGCGGATGTTGATCCGCAACGTGCATTGGCATTGGCGCTTTCGGTGGGAAAAAACATTCCGTTGTTGCGAGATTTTATGATGCGGCGAATCGGTAGCCGCGATCTCGATTCGTCGCTTGCTCTGCTTGTGGATGGTTTAGGAAAAGCGGAGGACGAGAAACTGCAATTAGTTTTTCTTGAGGCAATCAAGTCTGCGGTTAGCGACAAACGCCAAGTTGCAGCACCGTCGTCATGGGCGGCAACTTACGGACGGTTAGAACAAAGCGATTTGCCCGCAGTGAAGACCGCAGCCGTTTCTTTAGGCGTTACATTTGGGGATAGTGGTGCGTTGCATACCGTGCGCGCGATCGTAAAGTCAGATACTGCAACCGTCGATGCGCGAAAGTCAGCGATCGCTACATTGCTTCAAGCAAACGACGCGGAATTACCGTTGGTTTTGCAATCGCTACTAAACATTGATGAGCTGCGATTGGATGCCGTTCGTGGTCTGGCACAATATGACCATCCGCTGACCGCGAGCAAAATTCTTGCAGCCCTTCAAAAAATGGACGCAGCGGAAAAAGCAGCCGCCATGGCCACGCTTTGCACGCGCGCCAACTATGCAACCGAGATGCTGCATGCGATTCGCGATAAGCAGCTTTCCAGCGCAGACCTCAGCGCAGATCTGGTTCGGCAATTGACATATTTTGAAAACGCAGAGATCGACCGTTTGCTTGGAGAACTGTGGGGCCAAGTTCGCCAAACTGCTGCCGATAAGGCTGAGTTGATTGCGTCATACACCAAAATGCTTTCGACCAAACCAGCGATTCCAGTAGACAGATCATTGGGGCGAGCTGTTTTTGCGAAGACCTGTCAACGATGCCATGTGTTGTACGCCGTCGGTCAAAAACTTGGCCCCGATTTAACGGGCTCGAACCGCAGCAACTTGGAATACTTGCTCACCAATATTGTCGATCCTAGCGCGGTGATGGCGAATGAATACCGGCAAAGTCTTGTTCTGACCGAGAATGGTCGCGTGATCACTGGCATCGTTCGCGCCGAAAACGACCAGTCCGTGACGATCCAGACGGCGGACGCAACCATCGTGGTACCAGAGTCTGAAATCGTACAACGAAAGGCAAGTGACAAGTCGATGATGCCCGATGATCAATTGAAGCCGTTCTCAGAACATGAGATTCGATCGTTGATCGCGTATTTGTCGGCTTCGGAGCAGGTCCCAGTTTTAGCAACGAAAGAAAACACGACTCAGTTTTTTAATCGTAAGGATCTCAGTGGTTGGTCACGAGCCGATGGCTTGTGGACGGTTGAGAACGAGGAATTGGTTGGTCGGACGGAGGGCCTGAAAAACAACCAATGGCTGGTTAGCGATTTGCAGATTAGTGATTTCCGCTTGTCGCTGGATGTCAAGTTAGTCGACAACGCAGGTAACAGCGGTATTCAGTTTCGAAGCGTTGCGGAAGCAAACGGTGAAGTCGCTGGTTACCAAGCTGACATTGGTGCGGGCTGGTGGGGCAAACTTTATGAAGAGCATGGTCGCGGCTTGCTTTCAGCTAAATCGGGCGAACAAGCCATTCACGCTGGTCAGTGGAATCGGTACGAAGTTGAAGCTATTGGTAATCGAGTTCGCACTCGCATCAACGGAGTCGAGTGCGTTGACCTCGAAGATCCCGCTGGTGCCAAGCGAGGAATCATTGCACTTCAACTTCATTCCGGTGGTCCAACCGAAGTCCGATTCAAAAACTTGGAATTGGAAGTGGTCTCACCGTAGCCGAACGACTCTTCTCGCTGATCGCCAATAACTGGTTGCGAGGCTCTGCCGGCTCTGCCTCACAACCATAGGTCTTGCAGGCTCCGCCTGCCGATTCTCTGACGCCTCGTACCCAGGCTCCGCCTGGGCACGCACTGTCTTGGAGGCTCCGCCTCCCTACAACACAGGTACGTCACCAAGAAAGATGGGTTCAACATCAAATGTGGTGCGCGGAGTCGTGAGGAAGGTTTATTGAGCTACACGTCCTACACCCGCGCACCACATTTGTTGTTGAACCGAAAGATGCACATAGGTTTTTCTTTTTTTCTTTTTCTAAGGATACCAGTAAAACAGGGTACCAGTAAAACAGGAGGCGGAGCCTCCAAGACATTGCATCCCCTGGCAGAGCCAGGGGACGAGAATGCTAAATACGAGAAGTGTCGAATTATCTTCTTCCTTCGCCCTCGCCTTGAAGCGATTGCAGCATGCGATCGGAGGGAAGTAGATCGATTTCTTCGCGCTCGTCCTGAGCTGTTTCTTTGTATCGCTCTACGATTGTCTGTTTGCCACGATTCGATCGTGATCTTCGAATCGCTTCACTTGCCCAACTGCGCAATAATTCTTCCCTGAGCATTGGCAGCGCTGCCGTATCATCGATCATCTCGGTAAGATTTTGTGGTAGGACAGATTCCAGCAAATAAAGTTCATCATCGCGAAACGGGCCTCGTATTTGATCGACGATTTCGCGCATGTTGAAGAACGCATTTTGACCGCCACCAACGGCGAATGGTGGTGCACTTGGCGAAGGACTTCGCGGTGCGAAATTGGAGTCATTGGTACGACGCGGGGGGCCATCATCAGGAATTTCAAAAAGCTTTCGCAGGAAATACCCCTGAGCTCGTTGATCCATCGACTGACCTGTCAATTCAAAGGTCGTAATCGCAGCTCGCATTGCGGGCGTACTGTTTTTTCGTATTAAATCGATTCTCAGACTCGCGATTTGGCGAACTGCATCATAGATCGTTTCCAAATCTTCATCGGAAAGTTCTCTCCCACGTTCTCGCATCCAATTCTGGGTCGTTCTTTTCAAGGCAGTCATTACCAGTTTTTCTCGCTGGGCTGCGGTTCCATTGGCAAACAAGTCACGTTCAACAGCGGGTAGCGATTCACGCCAAGCTGCGAATCGGTCCATTGTTTTGATAAGATCCTGGGAGTCGGCTTGGCTCGAAACCATGCGTGCAACGTCGATGACCGTTTGCTTGTCTTTGGGGCTGATCTTCTCAAAACGTTCCCAGTTGGCCGAAATGGTCTTTTGGTCTTCGATCGGCAACGATACCAATAACGTTTCACGGCTTTCCGTTGGGGTTTCGTCGATTTGATGCGCGAGTTCAAAGTTCCACTCACCCAGCGTATCGGCGATCTCATTCGCTTCCTGCCACTGCGCCATGCCAGCGAGATTTCGCATCAGTGCTAGATCGGAAGCATGAAGATACGCATGCAGATGCATCGCAATCGATAAGTCTTCCAGTTGCCTTTGATACCGCATCTGTTCGCGTACGCGCATGGCAGCTAAGCCGATCAGAAAACATGCCAGACCGGCTGCACTTACATAAATGACTCGAACGACGTTCCGTTTTTTAGACTGGTTGTCGACGGCTTTCGTTGCCATGTCACCGTTCACTGCGGCCATACGAATGGTCGTTTCCAACAGCGAGCCGCTAGACGTCGCCTGAGGGAGCTCGTCAAGCATCTCCCAGCCATTTTGCAATTCGCGAAGGCGCGCTCGCAGCGCCGGTTCGGCACCGAGTCGTTTTTCGAGTTCGCGAAGGTCCTCGGGCGCAAGTTCCCCGTCGAGATAGGCGACTAATTGTTCGTCTACTTCGTCGACAGGCGCGTCGTCTTGGAACTCAATTTGGCTCATGTCAGTTTTGCCATGACTCATCGCGATCTTCCATTTCTTCTTCATCTTTTGTCGAGGGCACGTCGCTTCCGACGATGTAATCTGCCAGCAGTACCTTCAGGTTGACACGTGCACGGCTGAGTAGTGACTTGACTGCCTTTGTGGTTAATCCCATCGCTTCGGCAATCTCCACATAACTCATATTCTCGAACCGCGAAAGCATCAACGCAATCCGCTGCCGCTCACCGAGCGATTGAACAGCAGCCCGCACAACTTCGGCGCGTTCTTCGCCTTCGACGACTCGCGTTGGCATTAACGAGCTGGCATCAACGGCGATTCCGGCGATTAAGCTTGCCTGTGAATCATCTGGCGATCGTCGCGCGTCAGCTTCGGTCACCTCGTGTCGCCGACCATGCGATCTCGCTGCGTTCCGCGCGACGTTGGCTGCGATGGTAAACAACCACGTAGAAAACTTTGCTCCTGCCTCATAACGTGCCCGCGAACGATAAACGCGTAGAAAAACATCCTGTGCTAAATCCTCTGCAATTTCTGGACTGGGTCCGATGTGATGAAACAAACGGACCAAGCGGTCCTGGTACCGTCGCACAAGTTCTTCAAAGGCTCCAGCATCGTCGTCTCGTACGCGCAGCATCAAACGCACGTCCGGATCGGACTGCTGGTATCGCATAGCGGTGGACGGAGTGACCGACAAGGCGGCTCCCATGAATGAAGGCAACGGGATGCGTTTTGAATCAATGCCCCGCTTCGTTGCTGGGGCAGAACGTTTTGTGTAGTGGGATTCGCCAGAAATCCCCACGTTTTAGTGTGCTGAGGAATTCTGGCGAATCCCACTACGATCAAATCCCAGCATTGAAGCGGGGCATTGTTTTGAATCGCACACCATTCTAGAGGAACAACCCCAAAACACCGACTAGGGTTCCGTTTTTCGTTTCCAGTGGCGTTTAATTTTCGATCTGGACCGCAATCGACTGATCCCTATATTCTGCCAAAGCATGCAAACGAGTACGAATCGTCGAGGTTTTGGAATGATAAAAATGCCGCACATACGACGCCTTCCGTGGACTCTTCGTCATTTGGTTCCATGGAGTCGCTTGGTACTATTGGTAGGAGCGATTTGTGTTGCGATGGGGCAATGGGCGATCGCGGAAACCTCGTTGACCGTTTTTCCGTCATTTCGCGTTGAAACTGATATTTTCGAAGGTGCTTCAAAAACACCTGAATCACAGCACTTGATCTTGTTCGATGCCGGTGTGGTGTACGACATCCCGGTAGGGACCGGGGCAGTCATCAGCGTTTTCGATGCCCCGCGTGGTCGGGTCGTTCTGATTCACAAAGGGACTCGGGTGCGAACATCGATCTCAACAGACTCCTTAGTACAGAAGGCCGCACAGATCCGAGCCGAAGCAACAAAACCAGGTCGAGCAGACAAGCTGGGGCTGAATGCAAAGGTTGTTAGGGGTGAAAAACCAGATAGCTACGTAATCGAATTCAACAACAATCGTTATGAGGCGACGGCACAGAAGGTGAGTGACCCGATGATTGCCGCTGAATTCGCATCTTTTACTGCTTGGGCATCGCGTCTGAACATCGCCCGCCACCTCGGTTCCCCCCCCTTTGCTCGAATCACCCTAGGGGACTATTTAGCCGCTGAAAACGCCATTCCTCGACACGTAAAACTGGATGTACGACTCAATTTCAAAACGCAGTCGTATCGTTCGGAGCATCTCGTCATCGAACGACTCAGCGAGCTTGATCGCCAGAAAATTGCCGAAGCGGGTGGCATGGTAGCGACGTTTGAAGAAGTCAGTTTCGCAGACTTCCCTGCGGAGTAATTTCTGACTGCACAACCGTTTTTCCAATTTTTACAAACGTTTGTAAGAAAATCGGGCTGGCCAATTCGTTTTTCTACAGAAACGGTTGCCAAGTAGGAAAATCTGCATGGTTTGTCAATGCCACAAAATATTTGGGCGGCGCATGCACCTTTGGCACGGCGGATGCATTACTTCGTTTTGTTCGGACAACAGTCTTACTCAACTCAAAGTGCCGCTCCGGCAGAAGGAACTTGCCATGCTCGTCTTAACTCGGAAACTCGACGAATCAATTCAAATCAGCGACAACATCAAGATCACAATCTTACGGATCAAAGGAAACACAGTACGAATCGGTATCGAAGCTCCACGAGAAGTTCGCGTCGTTAGGACAGAACTCACAGCCGAAGAAAGTCAATCGGCGTCAGAGGCGTTAGCGCCTGCTGGTCAGGTCGTTGGTCAAGTCGCAGCCGCGCTTGGCGTTTTGACGGGAGTTTCGGCAGGCGTTTCGGCCCGCGGCGAACACGTTATGCCTACCGTGACTACCGTCGTTGACTCACCTACAATCGCGGGGCCACGGCTGTTTGTCGGATCGGTAACGGATGATGGACAATCTGTGGAATTGCGAGCCGACGTTGCTTGCGTCGGCCCCACCGCCGACAGTTTTGAGCTGAATTCAATGCTGACGACTGAACATGTCGCCCCATTGCGAGCGTTCCTTCGCTCCGGACGCGGGCTCACAGCCGTCTAAAAAATTCCGCAATTTTCGGAGAAATGCTGCCGGTTAAACCCCTGCCCCCTTGGAGGATAATCGACCATTATGTGAGTGAAATTTTTTCCGCTCACTAACAGTTTCCATGACGCTTCGAATTGTCCATTTCCCGCATCCTACCCTTCGGTATCACAGCAAACCAATCCGCCGCGTCGACGCGGAATTGCGAGCTGCGGTCGCGCAGATGCTTGATTTGATGTATGAGTTTGAAGGCGTGGGGCTTGCTGCGAATCAAGTTGCCTTACCACTTCGAATTTTCGTCGCGAATCCATTGGGAAAAAGAGGCGATGGTGAAGAATTGGTGATTTTAAACCCGGAATTGCAATTTGCCAAAGGAAGCGAAATCGACCGCGAAGGTTGCTTGAGCTTGCCAGGGCTGTTCGCTGATGTTCGTCGAGCCAAACAGATTTTTCTTAGCGGCTATGACCTTCAAGGCAACTCGGTCGAGCGTCAACTCGAAGGTTTTTTGGCGAGAATCGTCCAGCACGAAGTCGACCACCTCAACGGCAAATTTTTCTTTGACAGACTAACGGACGAACAATTGCGGGACTTGGAACCAGGCTTGGAAGAACTTGTATCCGAATATCGTAGCCAACAGGCCTCTGATATTGCCGTGTCTGACAATCAAGCGACGCAGGATTTAGCCGCATGGGAATCGCGGTACGCGTGAAAGGTAGCCAAACAGATGCACGGTCTGACTGATCAGCCGATGGACGGTCAAGCGCCGGTTAAAATTCAACGAACCTCAAACCCGCAACGATTGGTCTTGATGGGTACCGGTCCGTTCGCGGTTCCTGCGTTTGAGGCGTTGTGCGACGCAGGTCACGAAATCGCCATGGTGGTTACCCGTCCGGCGGTCCTGAACCGCAGTCGCAAGGGGCCACCACCAAGTCCAGTTCGTGATTTCGCGGCTCGCCATGGCTTCGTCTTGTTTGATCCCGAAAGCATCAACACGCCGGAATCGATCACTCGACTTGCAGAGGAACGCGTCTCGTTGTTGGTTGTCTGTGACTATGGACAAATTCTTTCCTCAGATGCACTTGCGGCGACTCCGCTGGGCGGGATCAATTTACATGGTTCGCTGTTGCCTGCTTATCGCGGAGCAGCACCGGTGCAATGGGCGGTTCTGAACGGTGACGAGTTCGCTGGCGTTTCGATCATTCACATGACACCGCGTCTGGATGGCGGGCCAGTATTGGCTACCGCAAAGATTCCGATCGCGTCCAATGATACCTCTGAATCGCTTGAAGCAAAGCTTGCGACGCTGGGGATTGAACCGACGTTGGCAAGCGTTGAATTGCTCGGACAGTGGGACCGAGTCGCGACGATCGGAACACCACAGGATAAGAGTCTTGTCAGCCGCGCGCCCCGATTATCAAAGCATTCGGGCCAAATCGATTGGAGCCGATCAGCGGTTGAAATTGATCGTCACGTCCGCGGGATGCAGCCCTGGCCAGGAGCATTTACGGATGTCTTGATCAGCGCCGATCGATCGCCAGTAAGAATCGCAGTCCGCGCTGTCACGCTTGAAAATGGACCAGCCCCGATGAATGTAGCCCCTGGCACCTTAATCGACGATCACAGTCTGCGAATCGCGACGGGACCAGAGTCATCTCCTGGCGTGATCCGGATTGACCGGCTTCAACCTGCGGGTCGCACTGAAGTTGCCGCCCAAGAATTTATACGCGGCCAGCGAATTCGTTCCGGTGCAAAATTCGGCACGTAACTCGAGATCCCCAACTCGTTCGACTTCACTCGCTATGAAGCTCAGCTTGCCGAACAGTCATTTGACTTGGACCAGCTCGACGATGAAGTGAATCGTTGAGTGAGGAGGGATCGATCCAGGTGAGCCATTCGCGCCGTAACCGAGGTTTGGTGGAACCCAGAGTTCAATCATGCCACCAACGCCGATCAACTGCATGCCTTCGGTCCAACCAGCGACAACTCCGCTTAACGGAAACGATATTGGTTCGCCTCGCTTATAGGAACTGTCAAGCTCTTTTCCGTTGTTCAGCCAGCCGCGATACTTGACCGTGACAGTTCTTGCGCTGTTCGGCTTTTTACCATCGGACTTCCGCAGCACTCGATATTTCAATCCTGATTCTGTTTTCTGAAATTCGGTCGGGGCATCCGCGTCCATCGGTCCCGTGCCACTTTGAAGCTCTACCTTATCAGTAAACGTTGCTGGTTTGGACGGTTCCGCCGCCGATGCCTGGCTGACAGCGTTATCGCCGGATAGGTCACTGGTTGCGGCGCTGGCGACTTTGGGTGTCGAGCGACAGCCGGAAAGCGTCAAAAGTAGAGCCATGACAATCACGCCTTTGAAATCCAGCTCAAAATGAATAGTAAGCATCCTGCGTCCAAAGAAACAACGGTTTAAGGAAGAAGCGGGTCGATTACTGAATCAAAACGAAATAAAATGCCCTTCAAAACCGTCCGCGAGGCCAGCAGTTCCCGGAACGGTGGTTGCTTGAGGCTCTCTGGCGGTTTTTTATTAAGGCTATCTTTGTCGTTGGGTGTTTGATAGCTATTGCTTTTGGTGTTTCAGCGTATTTGGTGCCAGCGAAACGGAGTATTTGGTGCGGCAATTTCATTTGGGAGTGCTTTTTTGTTCGATCAGCGCGCACAACTGCGACCAACGCGCGAGCGTTGTTTCTGAATAGGAGCGATGGGAGGCTTGGGTCAAATGGGGCGTTATGGATCCCAGGCCGTTTCAAGTGTTGGCTTATTGCCGCGAAGGATTGCTGCGTAGAGTTCTGCAAAACTGCGGACTTGAAACTGGT
>JAYVSE010000224.1:0-9970 GCA_043775635.1 Planctomycetaceae bacterium
CTCGTCCGCAGAATCTGTGGGTGAAAGTTGGTAGGTGACCCGCTTTTGATCCGGCAAAACCGGTTGTTTCCAGCGAAAAACGCTCGGTTTGAAAGCCACCATCCGTTTGAAGATGGATTTTTTTAAAGGCATTCCTCCTGCGTCCAATGGGCTTGAGAAAGCAATCCCGGAGGAGCCATGGCTCGCCGGTACTGCTCGCACCATTGGCGCGCTATCGACCGAGATAACCCTTCGCAGGCCAGCGTCCCCGCAGAGCCTGGGTCTGTCTTTCCCGGCGTGTTCAATGTACCGACGAGCTTCGAAGCATGCAAAAATCATTTGGACGCAGGAGACCATGCCTAAAAAAATCCCGGCTCTGAACTCGCGCCCACTGAAACTGGTCCAGCAACCCTCCGACGGAATCGTCTAGTAGAATCCGGGTAAGAACACCCACAGATTCTGCGGAAGAGCCTAATTTGAAAGTTTTATGCATCCAATTCTATTACTGCCGGTTCTAGCATTTATGTGGTTAGTCGTCTCCTGGACTTTTAGTCACGTAAGCGGTTGGTCGCATTTGGCAATCCGATTTGCATGCACTAGCAAACCTCGTAAAAGCCAACTCGCATTTCGCACTGCTGTAATTGGAAAAGTGAATTACGCGTCGTGCCTGCAGATTACGTCGTGTTCCAACGGGCTTTTGCTACGTACACAACTTGTTTTCCGACCATTTCACCCTACACTACTTATACCCTGGGAGGATTTACATGGACAAAAAGAAAAGTGTGGCATCTTCGCGGAGTATGTAGAAATTTGGGCGGGAAATTCACCGCCAGTTCGGCTACGATTCAAGAAAAAATTTTTGGAACGGAACCTTAACCCGAATCATTCACCGCAAGCACGTCCTGTCAAATAATACAAACGATGGCTTAAATTTGGTTCAACAACAAATGTGGTGCGCGGGTTAGTGCTTGATGATTGGATGCCACAGCAACAGTCTTTGAATCTGAATCAAGATCGACTCATCATCGCGGCGGTTCGCCAGTAGCAGCACCGCTGCGGTTGTGCGCACGCTTCCGTCGGATGAGCCGTCCAGTCTGTCTTTATGAGGTTGCACTCAGTGAATTGCGGTGTGGCAGCTTGCAGCTTGACAGTGTTTCTTCATTTTTCTGTCGCAAAATCTTCTTGTCGGTCCAGGCTATCGTAAAAAGCCCTCGCCTAAGCCGCGAAAGTGCGATCTTTCGCGGAGCGAAAGGCGACACAATCCGATCACTGCGTCCATGTAAGCAGTCGTTGTGATTGGACAAGATGGGTCCATCACGGGAGCAAGATTACAACCATCTGCACCGGAGACCGTGAGCGGCAAGGCGCTAGCCGCCGGTTCCGATACGCCAGCCGTCAGGACACTCGAACCGACCGCTAGCGCGTTGTCGCTCACAAAGGAACCAAATATCAGACCGCTGGGTGGCAGAGAATCTTTCTTGCCACATTACCGGCGACGTCGGTTAGGCGAAAATCACGTCCGGCATAACGATAGGTTAGTCTCTCATGGTCTAGCCCAAGCAGATGCAGCAGCGTTGCATGCAAGTCATGTACATGCATTTTATCCTCGACTGCGTAGTAACCGTATTCGTCAGTCGCACCATAGGCAAAACCACCTTTGACACCGCCGCCCGCCATCCACATCGTAAACCCATGCGGGTTGTGGTCCCTGCCGTTGTTGCCTTGTGAGGTCGGCGTGCGACCAAATTCGCCACCCCATAACACAAGCGTATCCTCCAGTAGCCCGCGTGATTTCAAATCGGTCAACAAACCGGCGATCGGCTTATCGACCTCGGCCGCATTCTTCGAATGACCGTGATAGAGATCTCCGTGTTGATCCCATTGTACTTCACTGTCACTGTGCGTTACCTGAACGAAACGGACGCCACGTTCCAAAAATCGCCGCGCCATAAGACATTGTTGACCAAAATCCTCCGTCACGGGGTCGTCAACTCCATATAACCGTTGCGTCGCTTCGGTTTCGTCGGACAAATCCTGTGCGGCTGGCATTGCGGACTGCATTCGAAATGCGAGTTCAAAGGAATTTAATCGACCCTCCACCATGGCATCATTTCCAATGGAGTCGAGATGTTCGCGATTCATCGCTGAGATCAAGTCAAACTGCTGACGTTGTGAAGTGAGATCAAAGCTTGGATTGCGAATATGTTTTACGATGGCTGATTTTGACGGCAGCGATGCATTGCCGATCGGTGTGCCCTGACAATACGTGGGCAGGAACGCAGAACCCCAGTTATTCACTCCACCGTGTGCCAACGTTGGGCAGATTGTCACGAACGCAGGCAAGTTTTCGTTTTCTGTCCCTAAGCCATAAGTAACCCAGGAGCCAAGACTTGGCCTAACAAACTGGTCGCTACCGGTGTGAATTTTTAGCAGTGCACCTCCGTGCGCTGGATTGGAACCGTGAACAGAACGCAGGATACACAAGTCGTCGACATGTCGAGCCACATGTGGAAATAGGTCGCTGACCGGTAACCCGCTTTCACCATATCGTCGAAACTTCCACGGTGATTTCAGCAGGTTCCCCTGCTTGGCAAACGTTACACGCGGCAGATCAAACGGCAATGGTTTACCGTCATCGCGATCAAGCATCGGTTTGGGGTCAAACGTGTCGACGTGCGATGGCCCACCTTTCATGAACAAGAAGACAATCCGCTTCGCTCGCGCCGCAAAATGGGGTGGGATAGCAGCTAATGGATTGGAACGAGGAGCTGCGACCGACGTTTGATGCAACAGCGCGGTCAGGGCCAACTGGCCAAAACCCACCGCTGAGGTTTGCAGCAACCGACGTCTCGTTTGGATTGCATGGGGCCACATTATCGTCACCGCAAAAACACGAATTCATTACTGGCAATTAAGCTTTGGCAAAACATCGTCCAGGCTTTTTCAATGGCCTGCGCATCAGTGTCAACTTGTACCGTTGCAGGGGACGCTAGTAACTGATGGATGAACAAGCAGGCTCGCTTGGTTTCAACTTCCTTGGGTGCTCTTTTCAGCACTCGTTTGTATGCTTCTTCAATTCGCGATTCATCGCTGGATACTTGCGCAAGAAGTTGCCTGGCGAGATTTTCGGCGGAGGCAATCACCATGTTCGAATTCATCATGAGCAGCACTTGAGGAGCGATGATGGTCGAATTTCGACTACCCGTGGGTGTGGTCGGATCGGGGAAATCAAACTGCTCAAAAGTTGAAAACAAATTATTTCGGATAACAGGTAGGTAGATCGCGCGGCGATGGCTATCGTATTTTGTGTGATCAACGGATGTATGGTTGAAAACAAATTGGCGATTGCGAAGAGGCACTGTTTTGCCATGGATGGCGAAGTCCAGCGTTCCAGCCGTTGCCAAAATTGAATCGTGAATCTGTTCGGCTTCTAACCGTTGCGTCCTAAATTTCCAAAGCAACAGGTTTTCGGGATCCGTTGCGAATGCGAGCGATTCCTGAGGATGTTGCGACTGCAGTTGGTAAACGGACGAAAACAATATCAAACGATGTAGTTGTTTTGTCGACCAGCCGCTACGAACAAAATAAGTCGCCAAATAGTCGAGCAGTTCAGGATGCGTTGGGCGATCGCCAAGGGAACCAAAATTGTCGGTCGATTTAACAATACCCTGCCCGAAGTGCCATCGCCAAACACGATTGACATAGACGCGAGCGGTTAACGGATGCTCGCGATTTGCGATCCAACGAGCGAGCTCTAAGCGACCGCTTTGTTGCTCAGGAAACTGTGTCACTGCGGCTGCGTCCCGCATGACAACGGGAAACTCTCGCGCGACAAGCTCGCCCAAGTTGAGATGGCTACCACGAATGTGAATGGGAAGACTTGTGGTGATCTTGCCGTCGCACACGCCCATCGCAGCAGGGACGTCGGGAGCTTCGCTTTCAGCAATCCGAGCTTCCTCCATCAGTCGGTCGTATTCTGCGAGCGTTTCGGAATCAAAGGCAAACTCTGGCTTTGGAGGTATTGCGAGAAAGCCAGAATTGTCGGATAATGCAACTCGCGCTAGCTTGATCATTTCGGTATCGGCGGCCGCAGCACCAGCGTTGAACAGCGGCTGATAAAATGCACGCACCCGTTCGGCGTGGTTGTCGCCGACGAATTCGTGCCATGGATGAAAGATTGGATCATCCATGTTGAATTGCAAGTGACGACGGCAGTAATGCAGAATACGAGGATGCAAACCTCGCGGTTCTGCGATTTCGGCAACCTGGCGAAGCGACATTTCCAGATCGACGAACGTTGCGGCAACGAGGTATTCGGTCGCCAGTGCGCGAGCGTGCGTTCGCAATTTCTCAGTGGCTTGACCCTTGAAATCGGAGGCTCGTTTGGTCTTCTCCGCAATCATCGCGTCGATTTTTGCGATTGACGCCGCTTCATTTTCGTTCGCGAAGCTGTGCTCATTCCAATACTTGATGGCACCGTTGCTGGCTTCGTCGAAAGTCTTTGTGCTTTTGATGATTGCAGCGAGCGCGTAGTAGTCGGTTTGTTTGAGCGGGTCGAACTTATGATCGTGACAACGCACGCACCCAATCGTCATGCCTAACAATGCCTTGCCCGTCGTGTCTAGCTGCTCGTCGATCGTGTCCATCTCGAGTTTTTCTCGATCGGGTTCGGCCAAGACCTTCGCGCCAAGCATGAGAAAGCCTGTCGCCGTTTTCGTCTCCGGTGTTGCAGCAGGTAATAAGTCCCCGGCAAGTTGCTCAATGATAAATTGGTCAACAGGCTTGTCGTGATTGAAGGCATCGACGACATAATCTCGGTATCGCCAGGCGTTACCGAACGCCAAGTTTTCGTCCAATCCATTGCTATCTGCATATCGAGCGATATCAAGCCAATGACGTCCCCAACGAACACCATATTGTTCGGACGCAAGAAGTCGCTCCACAAGCCGACCATAAGCGTTAGGTGACATGTCGCTGACGAAGGCATCGATCTCGTCCATCGTTGGCGGCAAACCAAGTAGATCATACGTTACGCGGCGAATCAGTGTTTGCCGATCAGCCGCCGGCGCTGGTGCCAAGCCGACTTGCTCTAACTTGGAGAATACGAACGCGTCGATCGGCGTTTGCACTCGTGAGCCGTCATTGACAACAGGTACGTCAGGCTCAGAAATCGGCTGCAACGACCAAAACTTTCTACCGTCCTCGATGGACATTCCTGTTGGCTTTACGGCTGCCGATGGTGGTTCGCGAGGGTCTGGAGCGCCGCTGGCAATCCAGCGTTCAAGGATTGCAATCTGCGAATCCGCCAGTCGATTTTCCGGCGGCATCTGAAGTTCACGATTTTCATACCGAACGGCGTGAAGCAACAAACTAGCATCCGCATCACCGCTGACGATGGCAGGACCGGAATCGCCGCCCTGGCGAGCACGATCGCGGGAATCAAGCAGCAGGCCCCCGCTGGCTTTTTCGCCTGAATGACACTCGTAGCAATGTTCGACCAAAATCGGTCGAACTTGCATTTCAAAAAACTCGACCCCTTTGTCGTTGGCTGAATCTTGCTCCTGGGACCATGAATCGCCGCTCATTACGAACGCGACCATCACGGTCAAACCTCGAACGGTCATGCGGAAAGAAAGTACCATGCTCTGATTATACTTGTTTCGGCAGTGGAGTTGAAGCTATTTCGGCAGCCGAATGATTTTTGGCTCGCTATAACCGATATCCCATTTGCCACTGAATTCAACTTGGCCAAGAAAATTCGCTTGCCCCATTTCGAAGTCGCGATTTACTTTAGCCTGATTGTCACGGTCGACAAAGATTTTTGCAATGTATCGACCTACGGGAATGGGTTTGTTTGCATGAAGCGTTTTCCCTTCCGGTGAATTGCGTTTGACAACGGAGTAAATAGTACTCTGCCACTGGCCTTGTTTACCATCGACTTGATTCTCAGCCGTTGCCATGCGATGTTTTGAAATTCCACCACCCGTTAATCTACCACTCGTTAATGGGTAAAGATCGACTCGCAGGAGCTTCCCATCGAGACTGTTTGGCAGGTCGACAATTCTCAAATACTGGCCAGTCTCCGCAATCAATTCATTTGCCTCGGTTGGCAACTGTTCAACTTGGCTGTATTTGCCTTCGACTGCCGCTGCATAGTCGCGTAAGAAGCGTCGAAAATTTTTGTCAGTAATGCTACCGAGGGCAAACTTGGGGCCGCCTCCGTGCTCTTTTAATCCCAGCGGCTTGGTAAGGACAAGGCTGGCATCGGGTTCATCAAAATCAATGTTTCCCGTATCGACTAATTTTTGCAATGTACCTTCGGGATCGCGTGGAACTATCCATGAGATCGCATCAATGTCGTCGTGGGTACGTCCATCTTGACCGATCATCCTGCGATTCAACTCAGGCGAATGACAGTTGACGCAGCGCCCCATTTCAGACCAAATGTTTTCACGAAACGATTGCACGATTCGGTCCTGACGCGTGTGTCGGATGACTTCGATTGGGACGTCTGGCCCCAGTTGATTACTGTCTGCGGCGAGTGAGATTAATTGTGCATCTTTGCTTGCGGCGACGATCCAAGCCCGAAACGCTTCGTACTCTTGCTTGCGAATCTTTTCGCCGATGGGCGTCGATTTTGCGGGAGCGCGTTGAATGAATGTCAGTATCTTTGAGTGCTCAGGGTGCGCCATATCGATCATTCCACCTGCGCGCAAGGAAGTGAAGGTTTCTTCCTGTGATTCGCCGATGTAATCCTTCAAATCGACACCGCTCAAATGGCACTCTGTACAACTCGAACGCGACGGAGAATTCAAAATCGGCGCGATTCTGGCTTGAAAGATGGCGAGCGAGTCCGCGATTGGTTCTTCGGCCTGAAGGCAAACACTGCCCACGACGTGAATGAAAGCGAATAGGCAAGTAAGTCGATAAAGCATGACGGCGTCCCCTTCAGCAACAAATGGTACATAAGCACCCATGCATAAGTTTTTTCGTTTAACGACAAGCGGCAGTTAAAATTGTACCTACTGTACGATGGACTTCCAAGTCCGTCGTTCCTTTCGACGGATTTGGAAGTCCATCGTACGAAAGTAAACACCCATTCAAAAGTGATTGAGCATCATTCGTTTAACGGGGAGCCGAAGGCGTCGTCGAATTACAAGAAAAACGTCGTTTCGGCTTGCCTTTAAACGCCGTAAAACGATATTTTTCAAACAAGTACAAAATCAACCGGATCGAACCTACCGCATGATTTCGACTGAAATTTGGTTTTCATCGTGTGAAAGATCCTCGAAAGAGTCATCAATCAAACCGGTCTCCTCGGTATCGATACGCTTCGTTTCCGCAGGGACCGTTTGATAAGACGCTAAAATCTCGACGTCTTCAGCGACTTGAGGGATCGGTGGAATGACGGCGTCAGCAGCGACTTTGACCGGTTCTTCCTTACTCTGGCACTCTTTGCACAAATCTTCGACGACCCATTTGTAACTTGGAATCTTCTTGGTTAACGTTTTTTTCATCAACTTGTTGCGGGTGTACATCTCTGCGCAACCTTTGGGATGCCATGTACTCCACTTAAACGTTTTGGGCTTCGTCTTCGTTTCACCCGCTTTAACGCACTCGGCACAAATCGTTTCGCAATGGCTGCAACCTTTGACGCTTCTTCCAGGAGCACAAAACTCTTCTTCCAAGCAACCCCAGCATTCGATCGTCACCTTCTTTTCTTCACGGACCAGACGACAAATTTTATTTGACTGGGGGCAACTGCAACGGCAGCAGCAGTGGTGGTGACCGAAGCCAGCTAATAATTGTGAAGTCACGAACCCTAGTGACATCGTGCTGAGAACGGTCGCTAATGTTATGAATACTCGACGTTCAATGGTAAACATACTAACCTTCTTTGGGCCGATACCCTTTGCGAAATTGAATTTTGAGAAACCGACGCAGCATCACCAATTAAAGTCGAAGCGCGTACCGACAATATCCGAGTGAGTGGCACCAAAAACCGCCGTCGAACTGGTGATTGGGTGGATGTAGTCAAACATCATGCGAACCCGATCAGACCAATACCAGTTCATGCCTATTGTAAAGTCGTCATAGACACCGCGATTGAGGCTATTTAGGTCCAAGTTGGAGTACCGCGCCTTTGCCTCCCAAGCTCCCCAACCACGACCGCCAGGTGTCGCAAATACAGTGCTATAAGGTGCATTCCGCCCAAATTGTGCGCCGTGTTGTCCAAAGCGTTCGAAAACGCGATTTTCACCTGTCAGGAAATAGCTGACGTGGGCATAGCCACCGCGAACCGTTTCGGAATTTGCAGTTGTTAAGTCTACGTTTGACATGAACCCTTCGCTCTGAAAGGCAAATTGTCCCCAAACCGTAGCAAATTCTAAGTTACCCGTCGTTGTAGAACTCGCATTCAATAGACCACTATCGATGATTCGGGGACCTTCGTGAATCTGTGGGCGAGCGGACAATCGAGTCTGATTATTGGGATTGTCTGTGTAGAGAACACCGGCACCCGTATGAACCAGATACCGGCCATTGGAGGCTTCATCATAGTAAGGCAACCATGTACCTCGACCGCTCAGCCGGATGCCTTGGTTGTTGTCAATACGCTCCTTCAAGCTTTCGCTGATGGCCGCAAAAAAAGCGCCTGTGGTCCACGTGAATTTCTTATCATCGGTCGCGTTGTAAGCCGCAACCCCTACTTGTCGATCAGCCGCGAAGACTCCTTGAGTCGGTATTGAACGTTCCAAAAATATGTTGTTCGTATCGTTCGTTACTTGTTCTAGGCTGAACGGGACAAAGAAATTACCGACTCGCAAGCGACCTAAACCGGGCAGTTCATTGATCGAAAAATATGCGTCTTTTACCTGCGGTGTTGAGACCGACGAAGGGATTGACACCGGTGAACCACCGCCCGAGGGAACCACTGACACAGTACTTTGAGCGTCAGGTTCCAGAGTCATTTGTAAGCGAAAGTCATAGACACCATACCCAGTGCCATCTGCGTTGAGCCGCAAGCGGCGAAATTCGAAGTAATCTTGGGTGCCGGGAATCGCTGAATCGGGATTTACCCAGTTGACATAATCTGCTTGCACATGGCCACCGAGTTTAACCGTCCACTTATCGGTAGACATATCCGCCCAATCTCCTAACTTCTTTTCCTCATCCTCTTTCTTCTTAGCGTCGTCTTCCTTTTTTTTCTTTTCAGATTCAGAGCGCTTTTTCTCTGCCTTCTCTAGCTCGTCAAGTCGCTTGCGCATGGCGACGACATCTGTATCTTTATCTTCGTAGCCCGCAGCTTCTTTATCACTCGCGCCATCCTCTAATGCCGATGGTAGCTTTTCTGAAAGGGGAGACTTAAGCTCACTCGCAAATGATGCGTCCGTCTCATCACTTAACAACATGGTGAGCGTGAGAGGCTGAGTAGAAATAAGTTCCTGCGCCGAGACTCGGTTGCTTGGCCAAAAACTTACATTTCCGCATATCAACAGGACCGCGCAGCTCGCAGCCCATTTCTTGAGTTTATGTTTCACCATTGACCTCCGTGTCTGAGTGAACTTTATGATTTGGATTGCTAGAACGCAAGTTGCGTCCTCCTGACGCAACTCGATCAGTCTGCCTCCGATAGTTCGGTCAGCACGAATGGATCCATACTAATCCAACCGAATCTACATCGTCCGGTTGCATCGAGTTTGATTCAAATTTGGACGAGCTAACGATTGCGGAGAATGGGTTCACTTTACGATCGATAGCGAAACCATGGTTTTTCGTTGCGTCGATCTTGCCCACTAACATCATTCTGAACAATGACGGCAAAGATACCGAACTTGAGCCGTAGACGTCATTGCGTTAATGCTAGCACATTGACGCGTAGCAACTAGCGGTCCGAGAACTAATTGATGCCGCTTGAAAGAATCGTTAAACCGCGTGCCCAACGGGCCGCGAGCCTCGCGCGGGGCGTTGCCCACACGGTTTAACGACAAAA
>JAYVSE010000225.1:0-42906 GCA_043775635.1 Planctomycetaceae bacterium
CGTGTGGGCAACGCCCCGCGCGAGGCTCGCGGCCCGTTGGGCACGCGGTTTAACGATTCTTTCAAGCGGCATCAATTAGTTCTCGGACCACTAGTGTGCGGAGTCTAACATTAACTTTATCTTGCTGTTTCGGCTGCTCAAAAAGCGCAGTTCTTGCCTTCACTATCCCGTCATTGGTAAGCGACTGCGAACGATCCGGCTGGCGACAACGAAGCCGAAGCTTGCACATGAAGATGCACTACTTGTTTTTCGTTTTAAAGACCTGCTTAATCACGTGGAGTGTATCAAATACAGCAAAACCTCGCGTTAATTCGCCATACAATGCAACGCCTTGCACTGGGCACCTGCCTAGATTACTCTGAAAATTGTTGAGAAAACGTTGTCAACACAGTTGAGAGTTCTATCCGCATGAATGGCCAGTTTTGTTGGAAAGGCCCATGTATTTGACGACGTATTTGACGACGTATTTGACGATGGCCTCCGGATTCCAATCAACATTATTATTTTTTTTGCTGCTGACGCCGTTTCAAGTCGTATCGGCGCAGGACGATCCGTTGCCATCGTGGAGTAACGAGGGTGCCAAACAAGTTCTCAGCGAATTTGTTTCTGCAACCACCACACCTGGGTCACCAAGCTTTATTTCGCCTCCCAATCGAATTGCAGTTTTTGATGATGGCGGAACGCTTTGGCCCGAAAGCCCAGTCCCATTTCATTTCGCATTTGCGATGGATGAGATCAAGCGGTTGAACCCAAATGTACCTAGTTGGGACACAAATGATCTGATCCAAGCCGTGGTCAGCGGTGAACAGCAGTCGTTCAACGCTTCTGAAATGGCGAACTTGTCATCGATTTTGGCTGAAAAAAATGCTGGATTGACGACCGATGAATTTACTCGACGAATTCAATCTTGGGCCATGCTGGCAAGGCATCCACGCTTCAAACGCCGTTACACAGATTTGGCATATCAGCCGATGATAGAAGTCATTGCATTGCTAAAGTCAAAGGGATTCACGTGCTACATCTTTGCTGAGCATGACGCCGATTTTGTTCGAGCTTGGTCGCAAACGATGCTTGGCATTCCGCCGGATCGAGTGTTTGGTCCCTTTGCACCCGTTGCCGTTGAGCTGCGTGATGGCAAACCAGTGGTGATTAAATCGCTTGGACAGCCAACCGGCCAACCAGACTCAAAGTTAATTGCGATTCATCACCATATTGGACGCTACCCCGTCCTTTGTTTCGCAAATTCAGATACTGATGAGCAGGTCTTGAAAGCAACAACGGCGAGGACTCCATCGTTAGGCGTGATCATTCATCACACCGATCAAGAACGTGAATACGTGTATGATGAACAACCCTCAAGCACTGGTAAGCTTAGCGACGTGCTGGAGCTGGCAACGTCAAATCATTGGACCGTCGTCGATATGAAAACGGATTGGAAAGACGTATTCATGGAACCTGCTTTATCGGACCCCGAATTTGCCGGTGTTCCTACAGGGATCGACTTTGTTGTGGAAGAAGTTAGCGGTACGGGGGTGATCGAAAGTAGTGGTGCGATCATCCGCTTCGAACCCGATAACCAAGTTTCCGGAAGTACGGGATGCAATCGTTTTTCTGGCGCGACAACCATTGGCGCGGAGCAGCTAGTTTTTGGCCCGATTTCGATGACTCGGCGAGCCTGCGCGCCAGCGATTATGGACCAGGAAAAACGCATCAGCCAAGCGCTTCAGCAAGTGGCCACCTATCGGTTCGACGACGAGACCGACACTCTCCACTTTTACGATAAGGATTCGCAATCTGTTATGAGACTTTCGCGGGTCATCGACTCTCGCGAATAGCTATGTTTAGGATCGTGCGGTCTTTTATTGTCGTCTTTCGCTCCGCGAAAGAATGGAAGAGCGCTCTTTCGCGGAGCGAAAGGCGACACTTATTTACCGATCTTTATTCAAATGGTGGCGGTTCTTTTTGCAAGATCGCAAGCGCATTGGCGGCTGCGTTTTGCTCTGCGTCCTTCTTGTTGTTCCCCCAAGCTGGCTGAAACTGCTCGTTGTTAATGACGGCAGCCACTTGGAACTTTTTGCAATGATCAGGACCAGACTCGCTGACAAGTTTGTAGCTTGGCGTGCTGGAGCATTCTCGTTGAGCATATTGCTGAAGCGTGGATTTGTAATTGCCACTGTTCTGGTCGTCTACAGCGGCAGCAACCTCAGCAGCAAGCCATTTTCGTAGCCGCACACGGACAGCCTCTAGGCCTGCATCGAGATAGATGGCGGCGACGACGGACTCGAAAACGTCGCTGACAAGCGAGCGTGGGAAGCTGCGGCTCTTCGTGACGCCCTTGCCTACAATCAGGCATCTGTCGAACCCCAGTTCGCAAGCTGTTTTGCCACAAGATCGGCGACTGACGACAGCCGATTTAATCTTGGTTAAATCACCTTCGCTGTATTCCGGGTAGTCCTGATACAGCCATTCGCAGACAACTAGCCCCAAAATACTGTCACCAAGAAACTCCAGCCGCTCGTTGTTGGCAAGCCGATGAGTGGCGCACGAGGCGTGAGTCAACGCGCCCAGGAGAAGCTGCTCATTTGAAAAGCGGTACTCGACAATCTGCTGGCAGAGTTCAAGTTTTTTCTTCGTGTTCTCGGTTGACTCGCCATCTTGCTCCTGCCTTGAATTGTCTTGGAAATCAGGCGTGAATGGATGCCTTGGTGCCGGGGGCGTTGACTCCAGCTCAGCAACATCGATCGTTGTAGTCAACTGGTGTTGAGCTGAATTCGGATCGTTTAGAGACTCAGACGACATTACCTAGATTAACTCTGCTCAAACATCTCGTTTGTAACTGCCGGCTTCGCGGTTCGGCTTCCTTGCGGTGACAAATCCTACCGCTTTCGCATTTCTCCCGCCAGGACGGGTCCTTTTATCCCATCGAAAGCGATTAAATTTGCCGAACTAATCAACCGATCGGGTTTCGGCCGCCTTGGCGATCGCCTCAGGATCCTTGAGGACGAAATAGTGTCCGTGGTCTGCCGTGACGATGACGGCTGTCTTGCTCCACGCTTGCCGCGAGTCTACCCAATCGAAAACCGCCTTTACCGCCTTGTCACCACTGAATACGGCCCCGATTGAACTGTCAACATTGTTCGCATGATTAGCCCAGTCGACGTCTCCTGCCTCGATCATCAACCAAAATCCCTCTTGGTCCTGTTCCAGAACATCTAAAGCTGCTTTCGCCATATCCGCTAAGACAGGGTTTTCACTGATATCCTCTGGTTGGTAGGTCGTTACACCGCGAGCGTCTAGCGCCGGGTTGAAGTTGCCATCCGCTGTTGCAAACGGCAGGTGTCCATCGGTGGCACCGAAAACGCCGAGCAAGCGGTGCTTGCCATCGATTGCCGAGCGCGCCGCTTGATTCAAGATTTCGGGACCCAACCGACCTTTCGTCCGCTGCGTGACGACATATTTGCCACCATTGTCAATCGCTACTTTTCGAAGATCTTCTGGGTCATAGAATTCTCGTCCTGGTATAAAATTCGCTCCTTGTTTGACATCTTTTAACTTCGTTTCGCCCCAACCGCAGCCGATCAAAACATCGACGCCAGGCAGCGGGTCTTGTTTGTGCGAAACGGATGATAGTCCGATCAAATCACGAGTGATGTCCTGATAGTCATCCCGCGAAACATTGTGGGCGTAAGCGGCTGCAGGGGTCGCATGGCTAATGGGAACGCTGGAGACGACGCCGATCGCAAACCTACGATCGCGTTGTAACCAGTGAGCGATCGTTTCTACACGATTTCCCGCAACATCAAAGTTGATGGCGGCATTGTAAGTCTTGATACCTGCCGTCATTGCAGTTGCCGAGGACGCCGAGTCGGTCACTGTATGTGGTTCCGTTCGATCTAATCCCATCAAATATTCGTGGTGCACCGTTGGTTCGCCGGGTGCATAGCCGCCGCGATTGGGATCGTATCCACCCGTTGCAGGCTGGTCGCCACCAAGCACGGTTTGAGCGTCGACATCGGTAATGCATTTGGCAAGGCGAGGCGAGGTTACGAACGAGCCATAATCGGTTTCCGTGCCCCGGTAGTCTTGAAAAGCAAGCCCGTTGCCGCGTCCTCGGGTATACGAAACAGAACCGTTCTTATAGATCGCTGCATTGTAGGTTGACTCCCAGTCCATACCGTCGAAGACGATGAGAATGACCTGCGTCTTGCCATCAGAAATCGCTTGCTGCTGAAGCCGATAAATATCAGTTTGGTCAAAATAGGATGCGTCTTTCGCGACGGTACCCTCGGGGACTCGGCCGAAAAGCCTTTCCAGCCGCACTGGGTCCGCGTAGACGCTTCCCTCTTGTCGAAGTCGGTCAAGGTTCAGGCCGAACGTGTAAACTGGAATCAAGCGATTGCTGTGATTTACCCAAGTGCTGTATCGATCGGGTGCGAAGCCCCAGTAGCCCCAATCCGCGTGCAGGTCCTTCATCGCATCGCATTGCATTTGTCGCATCCGATCGGTCCGGACCGGTTTAGCGGTCGAGTCAGTGGACTCAGCCAACGAAGCGTTTGTTTCTACCGTCGAAGTTTCAGGCGGCGAACCTAGGTCGTCAGCGAACGCATCGAACAGGGCGACTGACGCGGTAAGCGACAGGAACGCTGTCCAGCAAAAATAGCGAACTAACATAGAAAACGTGAGCTTATGGGGAGACATGCAATCATTGACGAGCGGCACGAGGTAGCTTAATAAAAAAAACGGCTGGGCGAGAAAGAATCGCAATTTTTCAGGATGGTTGCCGACACTTGCCGAGTCGTCCATACTTGCGTCTAGCGGCACGGATGGCTAGTTTACCGAACCTTGATCAGTGATTTGGGGTCAGCGATTTGGTTTCGGTACTTTATCGTTTGGCTCGATACTTTGATAACGGTGTCACGCGGATGTGGCGAAATTGGCAGACGCGCTAGACTCAGGATCTAGTGCCCCTTATACGGGCGTGGAGGTTCAAATCCTCTTATCCGCACTCATGCAAACCTACTTAAATCTGCTATCCGAAATCATCGAATCCGGAACCGATCGTGGTGATCGCACCGGCACTGGCACTCGTAGCTTGTTCGGTCGCCAATTGCGGTTTGACCTCAGCGAAGGCTTTCCGCTGCTGACGACAAAAAAACTACATGTTCGGTCGATCATCTATGAATTGCTTTGGTTTCTTCGAGGAGAAACGAATGTCAGTTGGCTAAAACAAAACGGCGTATCGATTTGGGATGAGTGGGCTGACGAAAATGGCGATCTGGGGCCGGTTTACGGTCACCAATGGCGATCTTGGCCAGCTCGTGACGGTGGCACAATCGATCAAATCGCATGGGTGCAAAATGAGATTCGAAACAATCCGAATTCTCGTCGCCTCATCGTCTCGGCGTGGAATGTGGCGGATGTCGAGCACATGGCGCTGCCGCCTTGCCACCTTTTGTTTCAATTTTATGTCGCCGGTGGCAAACTCAGTTGCCAGCTTTACCAGCGCAGTGCGGACTATTTTCTGGGAGTGCCTTTTAATATCGCTAGTTATGGATTGTTAACGATGATGATGGCCAAGGTCACTGGACTTGAGCCGGGCGATTTCGTGCATACATTTGGCGATGTGCACCTTTACCACAATCACTTTGACCAAGCGAAATTGCAGCTTTCTCGGCAGCCGCGTCCGCTGCCGACACTAAAAATTAATGCTGCCCCGAATTCGATCGATGAATTCAATTTCGAAGACTTTGAGTTGCAAAACTATGTGGCACATCCTGCGATCAAAGCCATTGTCGCTGTCTGAGCGAATGGATTTGCGACGGGCGGGAAGCCACTTTATCCTACACATCTTTTTTAAGACCCCTGCCAGCTTGTCTGCAATGGCGTGGACTCAACGAAAATGCGAAGCATTTTGTTAGCGGTGCGGCGCGAGCCGCCCGGTGTTTTACGTGGTTTTTCGAACTGGCACCGGACGGCTCGCCGCCTGTTGATTTAGTGAGCCGTACGCGCTAGCGTCGGGCGCTATGGCAGGACGCCGACCGTTGACGGCCCGTGGCTAGCGCCATCGGCTCACTAAAATGATGAAACCCACTAAATCAACCCGTTCCGCTACTTAAGTCCACGCCATTCCCGCTTGTCTGCCAGGTGAATCGGATCACAACTAGGCAAGCTGGGTGGTGGTCGAAGGTCCTTTTGAAGAAATGGGGTATAAAAAGGCTGGAAGCTTATTCAGCATCATTTTGGTGCAATTACCGATGCCAATCGAAAACATGGCGTGGGAAAAGCTGGTTTCGGGCGGCGTCGACCCATTTGAGCATTTGACTAAATCACGGTTTTTAATAAACTGTAGATAGGAACGTGGTTCAGCGCGACATGCGGCATCGGTGAGTGCGGCGAAGTTAGCGGTGGCTGCGTGCTCCTCGACACACGGTTCGGGGGTGATCGGCAAACCGATTGACCCACCCGCTTTCACCGTGAGTGTTTCAGGGGGTTTGCTTTCCGGCAGGTTGTCTGAAATTGCGTCGCTTTCCCCACTATTTGCGGTAGTCTCCGGATTGCCATTGTTTTTCGTGAGTCAAAATATGATGAATGTCACCGGTATCTTGGGCGTTGCCAAACTTTTCGGGATGTTTGGAGTTGGTCCTCTCGAGTTGGTGTTGTTTTCGGGTGTTGTCTTGCTCTTGTTCGGAGGCGCGAAACTCCCTTCATTGATGCGTAACATTGGCAGAAGCGCCAATGAATTTAAACGCGGCATGGCAGAAACCGACGACGAGTCTGAGCCGAAGGAAAAGAAAGTTTAGGTTCCGGAGTGATTCCGCGAACATTTTTTTTGGAAAACGTCATCCTACCTTTTGAACCGGGTTAACAGACATGTTTGGCTTAAGCCCTATCGAATTGGCAGCCGTTGCCGTCATAGCCATTTTGTTGTTTGGCTCCAATTTGCCTGACGTCGCTCGGTCGCTTGGCGGCAGTTATCGCGAATTTCGCCGCAGCCTCAACGATATGCAGCAACAATTCAAGGATGTTGAGCGAGAAGTTAAGAAAGTGATCGACGCCCCGGCTTCGAAAAAGCTGATCGAGCATCAGCATGACGACGATGAAGTCGATCGCGAACCCGCCGCGCCAAAATTCACGCCACCAGCGTGATTCTTGCTATTAGCCGATGAGCTAACGCCCAATGCTGGGCTGTTAAAAATTTGCTATTGTGGGCAAAAAGGCTTTACGCAGATTTAATTCCATCATCTCGCCGCGAGCGGGGCTTGCCCCAACGCCGTGAAGGATAATTTAGCGGAATGGCGCGAGCCATCCGGTGACGCGGGCCTCAGAGAGACCGGACGGCTCGCGCCGTACCGCTAAAATCATTCATTTTGCTGAAGAAAAATCCTTCACGGCGTTGGGATAAACCCCGTCGTTGCATGCGCCATTCGAGTCTAGCTCTTAGGAGTCAGGAAAAAATGATGTTTGGTAGAACGAGACAAGCATGGGGCAGAGGAGACGAGAATCGGCCATTAAATCTACAAATTCTTCTCTGCCCGTGAAGGAACACCGAGCAGCAAGCATCCAATTCAGGTTAAGTGAATTTGCGTGTGTGTCTGCGGCCACGCGAGAACCGGGGATCTGATGTCAGGCAATGATGAAACAATTGGCGACGACATCATTTGCCGGGCGGCAGGTAGGGATCGCGATGCGCAGCGTCAGATTTACGAATTTTTCAGTGGTCGAGTCTATCGAACAGTTCAGCGAATTGTGGGCGAGTCGGATGCGGCGGATGTGATGCAAGATGCCTTTGTGCACCTGTTTGAGAAACTGCCGTTGTTTCGCCATGAGTCAACGTTCACGACTTGGTTGCATCGACTGGTGGTCAATGAATCGCTTCAGCACCTACGAAGGCGAGGACGACGAACCATGAGAACTCAGCCGTTGACGCACCAGGACGTCGATGCCGGCGATAGAGGATCGCTCACGAGTGAATTGGCAGAGATTTTGGCTCGCGCGATGTCGCAAATTGAACCAGAATTACGGCTGATCTTCCAGTTAAAAGAAGTGGATGAGCTGACCTATGCACAGATCGGAGAGATTGTCGGAATCCCCGAGGGCACGGTTGGCTCGCGGTTGAATCGAGCGCGGAGGGAATTGCGCGACCAGCTAGTGAACCTCGGTTGGGAGCCATTAAGATGACTATGAATTGTAATTCTGTTCTTGAACAACTGTCTGCATACATGGACGGCGAAATAGCGGCTGAGTCGGCCGCGCAAGTTCAACTGCACATCGCCAGTTGTGAGACCTGTGCACAAGAACTTGGCCAGTTCAGGCAACTGAGTGTACTGGTTCGTGCCCATATCGAACCGTCAAACGCTCCGCTCGTCTGGGATGCGATCGCGGTAAGGCTCGGCCATTCCATGAGCGGCACGTCGATCGCCGCGGGTACTTCATTGACGGACCAGCGGAACCAAGGGCTAACGCCCGTTCGTTCACTAAACTGGAAAGCAGTCACCGGAACCATCGCCGCGCTCGCTGCGTCGGTATTGATTCTCGCGAATTTCTTTGCTCCCAATTCCAATCACACTCACTCGACGAACCTTGCTTCCGTAGCATCAGTCAACTTGCAGCCGGTACTTGAATGGTTCCAGCGAGATTCGAATTCCGCCATCAATGTCCTCAATAGCCAATTCGAGCTGAAGGATGTTGCCTTCGCCGACGTCGACGATGATTTCGGACGGCCCACTTATGTGAGTACCGCATCCAAAGTTCACGTCTTACCTGGCAATGCGACGGTTGCATCGACAAAGACGTTTTCATTTCCCTCGTGTCAGTGCCCTGACGGGCGTTGTACTTGCGACGCCAGCGATTGCAATTGCATCGCGTGCGTCTGTGAGCGACCCGACGGGTCGACCTACCTGGTCATTGAACAATGCAAGTCGCAAGCCGTCAGCTTCGGCGATCTGCCTGTTCAATTGGTGGTGCGAGATGGTCGCGAAGTTCAGCAAGTGACAGTCAACGGCACAAGAGCCGTCTCATTCAATCACGACAGCGGTAAGGTCACGGTGGTTGGCCTACGGAACGATGCTGAGATCGACTCGCTATTTGCCAGCTTATGAAATTTGGCCGATACGGATCAACAGCCTTTGGAAAGGTACCATCCATTGTTTAGGTAAAGTGCCCGTGTAGCCTCCACGCGTCGATCGCGTGGCCACCGAGTTGACGAAAGATCCACCACCAACTGCCATTTTTGATTTCGATACGATAATAGTCACGGCGAACCTGAGGCCCATCCCACCAACCGGTTTCAATCCGTTCCGGTCCCCAGTGTCGCATGACTTCGTAAATTCGATTTTCCACGCGTATCCGCTGTGGCACTCCTGCGGAATCGAATGCAATCACTTCGATCGATTTTGGCTGTGAAAACATTCGTAACGGTCGGCGCAGCGGATCGCTGACCAAAGGACCAAGCGCTGGCGGAAGCACGGTTTGGCGTGGCGATTTGAATGCTGGGTCCGATGCCGGCGAACGCGATTTTCGACGCGAGGATGGACGCGAGGCGCTTCGCTTGCCGAGCACCAGGGTTGAGCGAGCTTCGCCTGCCAGCGGTCTCAGCCGGAACGCAGCTTCCGGTAACGGATTTCGGCTCGATTCGATCCCCACCACAGCATCACGTCCCAAGCGACCTGCCAGCGTCTCAATCATTCGCCCGAGCGAGCGCCGTGTGGTGACTTGCGATATCGAATCATCGCCAAACATCATTTGTTGATATTGCTGCAACGGTCCTCCCAGCGTGACCGACAACGTCAACCGCTCAACCATGCCTGCGAACTGCTTCCGCTCCATCGCTTGAACACACAACCGCGACAAATGCGAGGCGTCTGAAGTGGGCACAAAGAGCCCGATCTCGAGCGTTTCCGGCGAATGCTCCGTCATCTCAAAACGACATGTCAAACGCAGCGCCCCGCGCCGTCGTGTCACAAGATTGCCCGAGACATTGTCCACCAATAGGCACAAGCGATGTTGCAAGATGTCGCGATCATCCGTCGGATATTCCAGCGCACACGTCGCTGATTCTTCAACGTCCGCATGATGCATCGATAACGGTTGTGGTATTTGGCCGGTTAGCTCGTCAAGCCTTCGCAGTAGCTCGCTGCCCAGTCTGGCGGCCAAGCCTTCACGTGGCAATTGCAACACATCGGCGATGCATCGCAGCCCCAAGCGATCAAGTTGATGAGCGGTGTGTTCATCCAACCGCAACGCTCGCGCCGGCAGCGCACCAACAGTACAAAGCATTGCACCGGTTTCGAGCAACGCTGTTCGCTCGCTTCCAAACCTAGCCATCGCCCAAGCAGCAGCGGAGCTATCGGCAACGGCCATTTTGGCTTGCAAGCCGTACTCAGCGAGCACGCGATCAGCTTCCAAAAGTACCGTTGGTTCATCGCCAAACCAATCACCAATACCGGTGATGTCGAGCAATAACGTTTGTGGCTGATTCGACGCCAAGCCACAAAACAGCGGTTCCGGTTCGATCGCAACCAGCGGACTGATGCGTTGCAAGAGCACGTTGGCGATCTTGCTCAGCGCCTCGCGATCGGCCAATGGATCAGCTTGCTCGCTTGGCCGAGTCGCGTTGGTTTCGGTCAACCGATCCGCGTTTCGCAATCGCTGGGTCGGCCAGTCGACGAGCCAAATCGCTAACCAGCGTCGATTCATGCTTGCTCCGTAATGGCAACGAGTTCAATGATGAAGCAGCGACCGCGACGACACGATCTCTATCTTTTTCAAAACTCGGGCTGATTTCAACGATCGCGTTTGCCCCTTCCGCACCCCCGCGACAACGATCGATCTCCACGCGCAGCCGACGGTTTGCGGAGCCGCAAGTCGGATCCTGAATGGACGACACATGCCAACTCACATCGGAAAAACTTGGGCGGCCGCGGACTTCGGCAGGACGGACGAACAAGCCCACCGTGCCACCGGCTTCGGCAGCCAATTGAAATCGCCTAGCATCGCGATCGTTCAGCCAAGGCCCCAGCTCCGCCCAAACGGCTGCCACCGCGTCGCAACGAAGGGCCTGGTCAATCGCCCAGACCATGTCCGCATTCGTGTGATGTTTTTTCTTGCTGACGATGACCATCCGGTCTGCGGGGACACCCAGTGCGATCGCGGCCGGAGGATAAAAACTTTTTCCAAAATCAAAGACAACCAGCGGCTTGTCACCTGAAACTTCGCAATGCGCGATGCCTGCAGCGGCAATCGTGGCCAGCGACGCGGCACCAATACCGCCCGCATCACCGACCCACTGCACGATCGTCCCCAGCCGCAGTCCACGATGAGGCAACATCGCATCCAACACTGCACCACCCGCAGAAAAACGCGGCTCAGTGTCCGGTTCGCCGCTACGCCCTCGCGATTCGATTCGTTGAACTTGAGCGCGAAGTTGGTCAAGCTTGGATTGGGGTGGGGCCAGATTGGGTGGGGCCACCGTCTGTTGGTCAGGCACTGGTGGAACCAGCACGGATGGCGTGGACTGAACGAAAATGCGGCGCATTTTGTTAGCGGTGTGGCGCAAGCCGCCCGGTGTTTCGCCGGGTTTTTCTAAACGGCTCCGGACGGCTCGCGCCGTTCCGCTACTTAAGTCCGCGCCATTGGGAACCGGCACGGCGGTTAGCGCTGGTGGCACAACACTAACCGCCGATTTCGGTGGTAAAGACTTGACGTTTGTCGACGAAACGACAACCGGCGCGGCCGGTGTATCGATTGGAAACAAAAACATCTGCCCGAGTCCCATCGCTGCGTCTTTCCCTTTTCGCATACCTTCCGGTTTCGACTACACTGGCTAGCGAGAATTCGCTCTGACAAAGCCTCAAAAGCCCGTTGCTAGCAAATGCCTCTCCTGTAGATTACTGTCATTGCGTTCACTATTCAATTGGAGTTATCGGCTGTGATGCAAAAAATCCGTTGGACATTCTTGCTCATCGGTGTGGTTATTTTGTTGACGGCGATGATCCAAAACTCAGAAACCACCACGCTAAAGCTCTTTATTTACCAGACACAACTGCCGGTTTCGGTGCTTTTACTGGCCACGTCAGCGGTCAGTTTTTTGCTTGGGGCGATCACGGTCGGTCGGATGTTGAGCCGGTCCGCTCGGGCGAGACTCGCTCCTGCGAAATCGCCCGAAAAAGAAAAACCGGTGGCTGCGGAACCCAAGGCTACGACGGGCTGAGCACACGAATCGATTTTCGTGGCTGTTCGGCTTTGCGACGCATCATTTCTTCACGGCGGCGAGCCACCATTTCGTAGCGAGCCAAGACCAACCGAGCTAAATCGCCCATCGGGTGAATTGAATCTTCACGTCGTGACTCGCCATAGATTCGCACCGGCGCAAGCCCTTTTTCGGCCGTTGGCACCGTGACCGCCGATTCGTAGCGAGATTCGGGTTCTTTGCACAACTCGGTGGCGGGAAATGCCCCGACGTGCGAACCGACTTCAAAATTCACAGGGAGATCGAAGAGCGACAACTGAGTCAACATGGCCAAACTCGCGACTGAAGAGGTTTTTGTTTTTGTTGTGTTTTGTTCACTGGGCCAAGCGTTGTCACATCGACCACGCTTCCCCAACACAAACCATCTTCAGCGTGTCCTGTGACACGTCTGGTCAACGCTCAAAGAAAAAAAATCCACTGGACCAAACCACATCCCAAAGCTACTCAGGTACATCGATTTCGCTCTGACTCGCCAGATCGCTGTGCACCGATATAAAGTCTTCGACTTCAGCATCAACCCATTCGGTTGACATTGGGTCTTGGGACACACGAAACATCACGCCGGAATAGAACGAATCGAACTGCTGCTTGAATTCCCAATCGCGAAATTTTGAACCTGAAAGATAGGAAACACGGTCAAGGATTGATGCTCCAATTTCATCTGGGGTACGAGCAACCTTAGCAAGTGCATGTGCAAGTGACGTCAGTCGAGTCTCAGAAAAATCGACGCTTGACTGGACAAGATCCAACGCTTCGTTTGGAGTGACGATCCAACCACAGTCTCCTAGTTCCGATGCCACTGCAATCATAATACGGTCCCAGGTAAGGCACATTCGAGCTTGGCCAAATTCAGCAACGCTTTTCTTTGCAAAAGCAAGCACCGAGACATCGTGATTGATCAAATTTTGGCGTCTATTTCGCAACTGTTGATTCATGTGATGATCGAAAAACTCTTCGGCAGGCTTTCGATACGCTTGGTAACCCACTGACCCATGTTTGAAAGTTTCAATCGATTCAAATTCAACCCCGTAGTCTCGCAGTGACGATTGTATGTCCGGCATGATTGACTTGGCTTTTTCGCTTCGATCGCCATTACCGAGGACCGCTAGTTTGGAGAACACGGCAACAAAAGCTGTCAAACTATCAGGGATACGCTTTCCGTGGTTCTTCAGTTGGAAGTAATGCGAAACAAAGCCGTTTTTTGAATGTTCTGCGGCCTTGGCGTATTGATCCCCATCAGGCGTGTTTAACGCAAGCAACAAGTGCGCGGCTACTTCGTTTATGTAGAAGTAAGGCATCACTAATCGCGCCCCTAATTTTCGGAGCGTTTTCAAGCATTCGTTGACACCAAATGCGAACCGCCCCTCGGTTGGTTCAAACAACGACGAGCAGAGGTACGGGATCGCTACCGAAGCATCTAACGTGATTAAAACGTCTCGCCACGTTGAAGCCCCTAAAGCCCGACACGCTTGCGTAATGCTCCTTCCTTCCGAAGCTAAGTATGTAACTGCTCGGGTCAGCTTTTGAATTAACGGTCGCGAACTTCCGAGCATTACCAACTCGCGAATCGCATCTTCCGCCTTCTCAGCACTCAGACCCGACTGCCGCAACAAAGTCTGCAGCTCTGTTTTCGGATTTCCAAGTTGTTTTGAAAACCCCATTTTAGTCATCGGTAGAGATGCTTGCTCAGCGACTTTAAGTTGGTTTTGAACAAACATGCGCGAAAGCAGTACGGCCGTTTCCTCGGACCTTTCTACAGACCAAGACGTAACTCCTAGTTCGTTGAGTATTTGTTCCTGCGCACTGGCGAGCGAGCGAAGCTCCGACACATACATCCCGGCAGATACCTGTAAGTCAAACCGATCGTTTTCAGATAGTTCAATCGCTCCCTCCTTTGGCTTCAAACGCCTCTTTGCCAGAAGTGAATCAACACGTTTGTCAAGCAAGTGCAGCGCAACCGTTGTAAGACCAAGCAGTTCTGCTGTCGTTTGAACTAACAATGGTCTCGCGATTCCCGAGGGAGCCTCAAAAGCAGTAACCATGAGGGCATCATCGTATATCGCCTCGCGAAATTCACGTTTTTCATCACTTAGTGCTGCGAAGGCGTGTAGCAGCATCTCCTGTCGGTCAGGACGATTTTGAAGCGGAATATCAAGTTGCAGTTCGATGACCTCAGCAAACTCTCGCACCAAATCTTCGTCGTGGACTATCCCAGCAATCTCGTTTGCGCCGAGGCAAACGGCAGGTATGCCGACTTCCGAAAATATCTCAGTTTCAAGCCGTCTCAATTCACCACTCTGGTGCGCAAGCGACGTTAAGAAATAGTACTGAGTCGCCCTAAGGTCTTTCACCGATTTCTCCGCGTCGTCTTTCGCCTTTTGCTTCCAAGACTTTTTTGTGATCGTTACTTGCGTTGCCGTTGAAGCCCACACCTTCTGTTCTTTGGCGGTAACAAAACATCTGAGGTCAGAACCTCCGTCCCCCGCGCCATCAACGTTTATTACCGCCGCCAGCTTGAAGAACTTCTGGAATAGTAGTGTTACCACGGCATCGAAATCGTTCTTGCCTAGTGACTTGATGTGCCTCGCGATTGTCGCTTGTTCCATTCCAATTCTCACCTTTCGTTTATTACTGTCGTTGCTGCGCGGACATTGTGGGATATGTTTCCAGCTTTAGAAGCATATCCCACATGCTGTTCTACGCACCGAGCTGCACAAGATCGCGGCGATCGTTGGCTTCGATCGCCCGGCGCTCAAGATCATCATCGACCAACTGGTACCAAACATCGCGTTGACGCGGCACAAACCCCAGTTCCTCAATCGCTTCCCGAATCTGCCGCAGCGTTAGAAAGTGGACCGTGCCTGCTTCCGCGACGACGTTCTCTTCGATCATCAAGCTGCCCATGTCGTTGGCACCAAACAGCATCGCGAGTTGACCAATCTTTAAACCTTGAGTTACCCAACTGCTTTGAATGCTGGGCACGTTGTCCAAGAATAAACGCGCCACCGCTTGCGTCTTCAAATACTCGAACGAACCTGCCGGTGCGATGTGTGAGAGCGCGGTATGATCGGGCTGAAATGTCCAGCAGATGAATGCGGTGAATCCGTTTGTTTCATCTTGCAAATCACGAATCCGCTGTAAATGTTCAACGCGTTCAGCCAACGTTTCGACATGGCCGAACATCATCGTCGCGGTGCTGATTCCGCCCATCTGATGCCACACTCGCATCACATTCAACCAGTCGTCCGTCATCACCTTGCCGCGTGTTAATTCGTTTCTTACACGATCAACCAAAATTTCTGCACCGCCACCGGGAATACTTCCTAAGCCAGCCGTTCGCAGTCGTTGCAGCACCTCTTGAAGCGGCAACTTATTGACTTTCGTAAAATGATGCAGCTCCGGTGGGCTGAAACCGTGAATATTGATCGACGGACATTCTCGCTTGATGTCCTGCAACATCTCCTCATACCAGACGAGTGAGAACTTTGGATGCAGGCCACCTTGCAACAGAATCTGGTTTCCGCCGAGCTCAACGGTTTCCCTAACTTTGGCAAGCAACACTTCGCGTGGCAGTACGTAACCTTCATCGCTCTTTGGCCCGCGATAGAAAGCGCAAAAATTACACACTGCGGTGCAGACGTTCGTGTAGTTGATGTTACGATCAACGTTGTAAGTTCGATACGACTCAGGGTGCAAACGCCGCGTGACGGCATCTGCGGCGGTGCCGATGGCTGTCAGTTGATTGGACTCCAGCAACAGCAAAGCATTGCTGGCGGTCAACCGTTCACCGCCAACTACTTTCTTAAGAATTACATCAATCATTTTAAACTCTGTCTAAGGCTCGAGCAGGAACATCAGCGGTGCTGATCAAACCTTCACGAGCTGCTTTTTGGCGGTACATTTCAAGCCCGTCTAGTTCTCGCGGCCCAAGTCGAAAGTGTAGGTTTCTGGCAAAGTATCGTTGCAAATCAGGGATTGTGAAACCATGCGGACCAGCCTCACCCCTCGCAATTTCATCCAATTTGGCAACCCCTTCGTCGCGTGACTCCTGCAACGCCAGCTTCAGTTGTTCTGACCCCGGAAAATCGGCTCTCGCAACCCACATTGCGAACACAAACGGCAAGCCCGTCCATTGGCACCATTTTTCGCCCAAATCCCAGATCTCCTCGTAAACACCTGTGGGTGGGTGCATCGCACGATCGCCGATCAAGAGCACAGCATCCGCATGAATTGTTTCCGGGTCTTGCTCCATTTGAAGCGGGATCGTTTGCGGATGAATTCCATGTAATTCGCTGAGCAGCACCCGTACCATCGCGGCACTTGCGCGACTTCCTTCATCCAATGCCAAGCATTTAATCTGTGAAACCGGTACGCGGCTCAGTAAACGGACGCTCCAAACCGGTCCCCGACAGGCAATGGCCGCGTCGGATACCACGCGATAGCCATGACCGATCCCTCGAAAAAACTCGATCGACGGAACCAACGCCACGTCAAGTTTGCCCGCAGCGAGGTCAATCGCTAACCGACTAGGAAGATTTAACGACAATTCACCCAAACCACGAAGTCGATTCCGCAACCCGTAAATTAACGGCCGGGTGTTTAGATACGAAACGGCACCAATCCGAAGCATCCCTACTCTCCGAGAGAAAAACGTTGTCAACCTTTATTTCAATTCCGTAACCGGACGCGATATTGGCCGACAACAGCACTGATGATGGCCCAAGCGGAAGAGCGTCTTCGACTGCCGACTGGTTTAATTGAGCAGGTTTATAACCATTTTCCCGTTTGGTCAAATTGCACACGACGTTTGTCGATTTGTCGATCGCAAGTTATTGTGCACGCATATCTTAACGTTAACGGCTGAAATGGGTGTCCTAAACCGCCCAATACCTGCAATTTTCATCGGCAAGCATTCGAGAAACCAAAGCATGCGTTTTGAATTAGATCGCGATTTCCGTACGCTTCCTGAACTGCTTATGTACCGAGCGGAATTGCATCCCAATCGCGAAGCCGCGTTATTTCTACATGATGATGGCACCGAAACCCGGTTCACCTATGGTGAACTTTGGCGGCGAGCGGTTGCTGTTGCACGAAAAATCGTTGAAATCGCCCCAAAACAGCGTGATCAGGAGACGATTTCAGGCCGACCGCACTCGGCTCCGCGGGCGATGCTACTTTTTCCGCCCGGCCTCGATTTTATTCCGGCGTTTTTTGGTGCACAGCTTGCCGGCTGGATTCCCGTGCCGACCTGCTACCCAAAACCGCACCGCAATATGCCTCGCGTCGATTCAGTGGTCAGGGATTGTTCTCCATCCTTGATCCTTTCCACTAGCGCCACGATTGAGACAATCGACCCAACCAAGCTGGACCCCGCCGCAGCGTCGCTTCCGCTCCTTGCCGTCGACGCGATTCAGGCAGATGACCAACCAGAAATTGCTTCATTTTCGTCCAACGGCTATTTATCAAGCGATTCAATCGCACTGTTGCAATACACCAGTGGCAGCACCAGCGAGCCCAAGGGTGTCGTGGTCACTCAACAAAATGTGATGGCCAATATTGCCGCAATTTTCAAATGCTTTCAACTCGACGTTGACCAGACGGCAGCTAACGAATCGGTCACGGCCGCGTCGTGGTTACCCTTCTTTCATGACATGGGACTGATCGGTGGAATTCTGGCACCGCTTTACGCTGGCTATCGCTCCGTCTTCATTAACCCGAAAACGTTTGTCCAGCGTCCGATTCGTTGGTTACAGATCATCAGTGAATATGGGGCCACGGTCAGCGGTGCACCCAACTTTGCCTATGAGCTTTGCGCGGATCGAATCGTCCCATCGCAAGCCGCTGAGCTCGACCTCTCGTCATTGAAAGTAGCCTTTTGTGGTGCCGAACCGGTTCGCGCGCAAACGCTCTATACTTTCGCACAACGCTTCAGTTCGATTGGCTTCCGCGACAGTGCATTTTTTCCTTGCTATGGACTCGCCGAAGCAACGCTCATGGCCGCAGGTGGCGCTGGCCCGAATGTTCCGAAAGTCCTCGATGTCGACAAAGCGTCGCTTCGCGATTCAAAGATCGCATTTTCCAAAGGACTCGCAAAACGCGACACGACGTCACTTGTGGGTTGCGGTTCGGCGGTTGCAGGTAATACGCTGAAAATAGTCGACCCTCTGACATCTTTGGAGGTCGCTGAAAATGTCATCGGTGAAATTTGGTTGCAGGGTGACTCGATCTCGAGCGGCTACTGGAATTGCGATGAAGAGAACCGCAATCGACAGGGACATCTCAATACGTCAACTGGATCTGGCATTAGTACCAAATGGTTCCGAAAGCCGAATTCAATCATTAGGGACAGCCAGAGCATCGAAGCGATTCCCTACTTGCGCAGCGGTGACTTGGGCTTCATTCATCAGGGCAATCTCTACGTTACCGGTCGCAGCAAAGACATCGTGATCGTCCGAGGTCGAAACTATGCGCCGCAAGATTTAGAAGCCACCGTTTTGGCGCTTCGCATTCATTCGCAATGTCGAGTTGCTGCCATTTCGGTCCAAGGGCCGCGAGCCGAGGGGCTGGCAATGATTGTGGAAATTGCCCGCGACACCGCAACGTCGGAGCACCAAGACATTGTCCGCCGAGTTCGCCGCGCGATCATCGAAGAGCACGAGATCGATCCGCGAATTGTTTGCTTAGTCAAACCAGCGACGATCCCAGTTACGACCAGTGGAAAGCTCCAGCGATCGGCATGTCGGACCGCATTTCTTAATGGTAACATCGGCATGCTTTACCGGTGGGAACGAAATGGAGGAGCCGAATCGCCGCCGCTACCTATTCCCGAATTGCCGTCGAAAATTTCACCCAGCGATCAACCCGCGATCGAGACGATCGTTCGAGAGTGGCTCATGACGTGGTTGGTCACGCGAGTTGGCATCGAAACGAGTGAGATTGACGTCGATCGTCGTTTCGACGACTACGGACTCGACTCGTTAACGACCGTAGAACTTAGTGGTGAACTGGAGGACTGGTCGGGCATTGAATTGACCCCCACCAATGCTTGGGAGCACCCTACGGTAAGCGCCATGGCAAGGCTCGTTGCCAGTGAACTTGTCGCCAGTGAACTTGTCAGCGGGAAAATAGACAACGATGCAGGGATTTACGAATCCTCGACCGCAGATTCCGACGATTGGTCGACAGCGACAAAGTGAACGCCGGTAAATTGGCGTCGTCTGCTTGGCAGCCGGTGACCTACGCGGTGAAGGATTTTTCTTCAGCAAAATGAATGGTCTTAGCGGTACGGCGCGAGCCGTCCGGTCTCTCTGAGGCCCGCGTCACCGGATGGCTCGCGCCATTCCGCTAGATTATCCTTCACGGCGTTGGGCTTGTGACGAAAATGTATTGGTTGCTCTGGCTTTAGCTAACCGAGGGGCGGATTGCGAATTGCAAAATGAACATTGCAAATTTGTCATTGAATAAGACCTAGTTCCTTATCATTCGCATTTTGAAATTTGAAATTTGAAATTTGAAATTATCGCGGGCTAGGACAGACCGGCTTGGCCCCGTCGGGCTACGATCACAACCAAAAGTGTCGCCTTTTGCTCCACAAAGAACCGCTCTTTCGCGGAGCGAAAGGCGACACTGAAGACACTTAGCATAGCAGGGTTTCATCCAAGGACAGATTGGCATTGCTAGCCTTTAATAGGATGCCTGTTGCGTGATTTCCCGGCTCAAACGGCGTCATTCCATGCGGTCGGAAGCCTCTCATAGAATAGATTGCCTAACCCATTGGACGCGAACCGCTAAGCGGGTTATTCCGATGAATCTCAATTTGAATGCCATAGGGAGATGACCACAAATGCCGATTTTTTTGGTAGCGAAAATGGATTTTCGCAAGCATGAGTCTGGTCCCGGACCTTGGACCTTCGATCAAGGATGTTGCCGTGTTACGCTACGCACTTTCCGCTTTACTTTTTTTCCCGGCAGCCGTGTCTGTCGCACAATCGCCAGTGGGAGAAACTTCGCTCCCTACGGAAGGCCTCATCGATTCAACGAAACCGATCGATTCATCGAAACCGGTCGGTTCGGAGCTCCAGTGGGACGAACCAGCAGCACCCATGAAGCCATTCACAACCTCGCTCAGCGAAGAAGCGATCAAGGCCATCATCGGTGAATATTTGTCCGACAAAGAAAAGGCAAAAGCAGCGTCGATGACGCCCGAAGAAAAGAAGAAAAAAGCGTCAGCGATGACAGCACGCTGGAACGACGGACTGGAGCTGAGCACCGAGGACAAAAACTTCCGCACCCATGTTGGCGGTCGCTATCAGTTCGATTCCGCATGGTTCGGCGCACCTGATAACGTGAATAGCGCAATCAACGTGCCCTATGGCGATGGTGTTGACTTCCGTCGTGCACGAATGCGAATCGACGGCACATTGTATGAGGTTCACGAGTATGCGGCGGAGTTCGATTTCGTGAATTCGGTTCGTGTTCGCGCCCAGCCAGGGACACCCGGTTTCTTTGATCAAACGGTTACCGCGCCAACGGATCTTTGGTGGCAGATCAAAAAAGTGCCAGTTGTCGGAAATATCAAATTCGGTAACCATAAAGAACAAATCGGTTTTGAGCATATCGTCAGCAGCCGATTCCAACCGTTCATGGAACGTTCGTTCAATCAAGATGCGTTCTACGGTGGCTTGTTCAATGGATTTCAACCGGGCATCTCGATTTTCAACACGTATGGTGATGACGAAAATGGTGTTTGGAACTTGGGCCTTTTCAAACCGACAAACAATGTCTTCGCAAGTTCCACAGGCGATGGCGATTATGCGCTTAGCGGCCGGCTTACCCGCTTGCTGGCTTACTCTGACGAAGGTCGCCAACTGTTGCATGTCGCTGTTTCGGGTAGACAAGGGACTGCCGTTAGCCAGGCTGGCGTTCCAGGACGGTTTCAAACGTTCCGTACTAGAGACGCGATTCGTTCTGGGCTTTCGCAGAACTGGTCAGTACCAGCCGGCATCACCTTAATTGGCGACGACACACAGATGGTCAACGGCGAACTGGTCGGTGTGTACGGTCCGCTAACTTGGCAATCGGAATACTTGGTCAGCGGCTTGCAAGACGCAAGGCTTAACCTCGGTGATGCTGGGCAAACGGTCACGTACCACGGTGGTTATGCGCAAGTCGGATTATTTCTAACCGGCGAAAGCGATAGCTATGAGAAAAAGACCGGTGCGTTTGGCCGCGTGCGTCCAAACAGCAACTTCTTCAAGCCCGATCGATGCGGCGGCGGCACCGGCTGTGGAGCGTGGCAGCTTGTGGCGCGATACAACCATCTTGACCTGAATGACAAAGGCCTCAATGGCGGCATTTTGGATGCCTACACCGCAGGGCTCAATTGGTTTTGGAATCCCAACATGAAGCTGCAGTTCAACTATAACGTGACAGACCGTAATGTTAGCCAAGTCGTTGGACGAGAGACAGGCAGCGGCAATATCTACAGTTACGGCACAAGACTGGCGATGGATTTTTAATTTTCAACCGCCTCGCATGTCACCGACCAATGTTTGCTTCAAGTTTGAATCTCTGGTTCAACGCTTACGACACAAGGTTCAACTTTCTGTCGTGATTGTCGAAGACGAATTCTCTGCTTCACGGCGCTGGTCCATCATAAAGCTGTAAAGCGATTCAGCCGCCGGTCGCCACTGCCCGGCTTTCGCAGTAGAGATCACTTCACTCAAGTATTCCCAAGCTACTGCCGGTAGTGTGCCCGTGGCGTTGGCTTCACGCAATCGAGATTCGCAATCACTCAAACGCTTTTCGTCTCGATTTCCGATGGCCGTGAATAGGGCGTCCACGGTCTTAAAAACTTCGGGACTCGCGCCCATCTGTGGAGCAGGTCCACTCATTAAGTGGAAGGCCGCGCAAGCCAGCATCAAAATCACGGCAATGGCAATCCACGCGATCCGATTCCGCCGACTTTGAGTGGGTTGAACCTTAGAAGTCGCCATTGGCTACCTCGCCAAGGTTTCTGGTCGACAACGCGACCCACAAGTCGGGATTGATAAACGCCGAAATGAAATGCACTGCACCATCGCCAAACAGTACGTTACAGCCTGGTCCATGTTCTCCCCACATCTCATCGGTATGACCGAACGGATTGTTTGGGGCATGAATGATCACTTGAGGATGGTCGTGACTGTCTGGTCCACTGTGAATTCCCACCAAGCATCCCGCGCCGTTGTTTTCCGATGGCCAAGGCCGCAAGTCGAGCCGTGGCGGGGTCACCGCACCGGGAACGACGCCCACCCAGGTCTTGTTGCTCAGAATCGAACTGTGTTCGCCAACGAAAACGGTGTTGGACAATCCGTCGGAAATGCTTGAGCCTGGCATCTTTGCATTGCGATAAAACGGCCCTTCAATATTCGCTGGTTTACCTCCGGCTGCGGCCACCGGTTCGGGGACGTCGTAGTCATAGCAGTATGCCGTATCGCGTCCCCAGGGCTGATGAATACCGGCGTTCGTAACGTAATGCGAATGAGCAAACTCAATTTTGCTGCCGTCCGAACGAGACATCGGTACGCCGTGTCGGTTATCCGCCCCTTCTTCTTGTACCTCAAATCCTTCACTGCCGCCGGTCGCGGATGGACAAAGAAATACCGAAACCGGAGTTTTCACAACCTTGGCAAAGGCTGGGGACCAGCAGGGCTGCGACAAGTCCAATGCCTCAAACAATCCCGCTTGCTCAATAAATGGCAGCAACAACACACCCCATGCCCAGCCCGGAGGTCCGTTGCGATACTGGTCGCCGTAGCTGATGCCAAATGACGAACCGTCAAGCATTGTATTGGCTGTAATATAAGCAGGTGGGAATTTTTTATGGATTGACTCAAAGTTATGAAAGCCCAGTCCGATCTGCTTCAGATTATTTTGGCAGCTCATTCGCCGGGCCGCTTCGCGTGCAGCTTGTACCGCCGGCAATAGCAGCCCGATCAACGCTCCAATGATGGCGATCACGACCAACAATTCAATAATAGTGAAGCCCATTCGCACATTAAGTCGAAGCGGCTGGTGCTTGTCTGTGGCCATAAGGCGATTCGATTGATCCGACATTTCGTGACAGTCCTGCGACCTAGAATGTTAGCATGTGCTAAACTTCTATAAAGATAGCCTATGCTAAATTCCTGTCAAGGTCCACCTGTAGAATTAACACCACAATGTCGCTTTACGGCGACAAGTAGTCCGTGGTGTCAAACTTGTCTCGTAGGCTAAGCCAGTTTCCAGTGCCTTCGGTGTTCAGGCTGACACCGCGAAGTACGGCATTCCCCATGTGCAGGATTTCTCCATGCCGTCCCGTCACATACCAGCGATTCCCGGCGTTCTGAAAACGGACTGGTGTGATCGGTAACGTAAGATTTTGTCTGTGGGTTCACGCTGCCATCGCTGTTCGGCGAAACACTGCGGAGAGTGTGGCCTGGAATTCCCTGCGTTAGAGAACTCGCATGACACCCCAAGCAGTCATCGTTAGAACGCTTTAACTTTGGTCGCAACGACATCATGTCGAATGTATAAAACGCGGCACCAAGTTTCGGGTCAGCAGTCGAGATCTCTACAAGTGAACTGCCGCGGACCCAAGCCACGTAGGTGTCGTCATTGAAATAGAGCGCCCGCGGATTCCGGCTCGAAATGTACTTCACTTGCATACTCGTTTTTGAAAAAACGAGCGTCTGCGATGATTCGGAAATGTCGAGCGAAGCCAGGACCGAACGCAGATAGCCTTGCTCCTGCGTATGTGTCAGCGTGATCTGTTTCGACGCCATTTTCGCGATCAAACGACTCACCCGATTGTCATCGACTGTGTGCGAATACTCGAACGGTGGTTTTTCAATTTCAATATTTACGACAATGCTCAGTTGAGCCGATGCACGTGTCCCTGTCACCGCAACCAGCCACACGATCAGCAGGAATGCCAAGCACGTTCGAAATCGCATTCGGATCCTCTCGTTTTTAACTATGCTTTTGTTTGATGAGGTTCTCGTGTATCCATACTCCGCCTCGACCGCTTTTATGAATGCACAGCAGATCGCTGGCAATTGAAATTGAGAATCGACGCGGGCGGGCTAGACTTGTATTGTGCATGTTAGTGTATAGAATATCGTCTGTTCGTCAAGATGCGAGATCCGATCCTTTCCCCTGACTTTGGCAGTGACTCATGTCTTCGAAGACCGTGGCCTTTTTGGGCGCTGTTGTATTTTCACTGCTGGCCGTACTTTCTCTCGCCGAAGAAGCGGTATTAAATGAATTCGGCGATGTCATTCAGGCAGCGCAATCCATTGGCGAAGCCCGTGGCCGAGCGACGTTGCTGCACGAGACCATTCATGGTTCGTTGCAAGTCATGCATCGCGATTTCTTTGTTGAATAAGAAAGCCGATCCGTGCCATCCGCATCCTTGGAGGATGTCTTTGGTGAGTTATCCAAAACCTACAAAGTAGAGGTGAAATGGCTTATTGTGAACACCGATGTAGTGAACGTTGACCACCAGCCCCAAGGTGCATTTGAAATTCAGGCTGCGCAGGCAATTGCCAGCGGTAAGACGCGATTTGAGGCCGTAGAGAACGACCGTTATCGTTATGCCGGGTCGATTCGCCTGGCGTCGCAATGCCTTAAATGTCACGTCAAAGATCGAACCAGCACTCGTGATCGCACCGCAGGACTACTGATCTCGATGCCACTGGAACGGCGTGGTGGAGATCGTGCAAATCGTTAACGAAACCAAAACCAAAACCCCGAGAAACCCGAGGCAGAAACGTCGACTTCGCAACATTGGTTGCCTAGCGTCTCAGTGAGTCGCGGATTTCACGGAGCAATAAAATGTCTTCCGCTGGCGGAGGTGCGGGGGTGGCTTCCTTTTCCTTTTCGAATTTTGCCTTTGCTGTATTCATCATTTTGACAGCGATGAAAATTGCAGCGGCGACCAACAAGAAGTCAAACACGGTTTGAATGAAAGGACCGACGTTCAAGATGGCGTAGTCTTGCATTACCATTTCTGGATTGCCACCTGCGTCCTTGACAACCGCTCCGGCAGCGTCCAGTTTCGGCGACTCGGTATTGATGTTGACCGCATACGTACTAAAGTCGACCCCATACTTCGCCGTCAATAAGTTGATCGGTGGCATAATGATGTTCGTTACGAACGAAGCAACGATTTTTCCAAAAGCCGCGCCAATCACTACGCCGACCGCAAGGTCGACAACGCTGCCCTTCATTGCGAATTCACGAAACTCTTTAACCAAACTCATGGCAACGCCTCCCTCATGTCTTTCGAAACGACACTCGATGATTCAAGTGATGAGCTTGCAAGTATCATCGAAGCGACTGCGGATTAACAAGTGACTAGAGACAGAATATGAACCGGTCGCAACGAAAACTTTGCCCTGTTTGGTAATATTTAACATGCGACTACCCAGTCCGGTGGCGAAGTTATTCCAATAGGATGGGTTTGAGCGCCAGGACGATCAGAGTCTCAGTCGAGTGAATGAATCGTGTTATGAATAACGCGGTGAACCGAGTCTCCATCTGGACTACGCAATTCGCACTGAATCTCCATGCACCACGTTGGTACAAGGCTCGGCACTTCTAGCACCACTTCGCGATCTTCGGCGGACCAGCGAGCACTGGTGACTTTCATCGCGGTGGTATTAAAATGATCTGAACCGTAGTTTTGGGTCCGCTTGATTTCCCAGCGACTGAGCGAAAAGTTGTCCGGGGTTACGGATTTGGGATCGATGTCGTCTGTAAACCCGATGCGGATCGTCGTGCCTTGGCAATGCAGGCTGCGCGGTAGATGGACCGGTTTTCCGGTATATCGAACCCGATAAAATCCACCGTTTTCCTCCTGGGTTCCGGCCCAGGAAAACATGCCAGCCAGATACAGCCCTCCATCGGTTGGATGGAATCGGCCGCGCATGATGCCTGTCGGGAATTTGGCCATTGGAAATTCACACATCCCGCCTTGCATGAGTTCGCCCTTCTGTTCATGCGGAACGATGTACACCTTGCCATAGCCATAGGACAAATTGAGTAGTGAGCCATTGAGCGGTCCCCATTTGTCGCTTTTTACCCACAGCAACTCAGCAGGGGAACGATCAAAGGCGTTGGTGATCCAGCACATCGGCGGGTCCATTGCTGAATCACTGGAATCGGTACGATCGTGATAGCCAAACATGTTGCCATAAAACCTACCCGGTTTGACCCAGTTGATTCGGTTCTTGGGGTTCCAGTGACCTTCTTGGTCAGTCACGAAAAAGCTTCCATCGTCATTCAAGCAGACGCCGTTTGCGGCACGAAAACCGGTTGCCACAATCGTTGTTTCACTGCCGTCGGCCGAGACTCGTAACAGCGTTCCATGATGCGGTACAACGGCCGTCAATGCGTGACGCGCTGATTTGGCGTAGTAAAAATTGCCATCCGCATCCGTTTGAAGCCCCATCGCAAATTCGTGAAAATGCTCGGTGACTTGGTGATCATGATTGAAGCTTTCGTAGTAATCGGTCTCACCGTCACCATTGAAGTCATGCAGACGACAAATCTGGTCACGACAACCAACAAAGATCTCACCGTCACGAATCTTTAAACCTAGAGGCTGGAAGAGTCCAGAGGCAATTCGTTTCCACGTTACCATCGAGCCGCTTAGACCAGTGACTTTCCAAACGTTCCCGTCCCAGTCACAGACCGCGGCCGAATCACCGTCATCATAGAAGTCAAAACCGGTCAGTCGCATCCGGCAAAACCACGGATTAGTCAGCGGATAAGTAATCGTATCGACCGCGAATGGGCTGCCGCTGTCCTGAGGTACAATCGGCGTCACCACCGTTTCTTGCCAGCGCGAGACGCCGCCCTGCAATCGAGATTGCAAATCGGTCGCGGTGTGAGTTTGGATAAGTCGGACCAAAGCATTTTTCGCATCACTGGTATCACGAGCGCCTGTGCACAGGATCGCAATCGTCCGCTTTGTATCGCTTGCAGGAATGGTCAAGCGAATCTCATCATCCGCGCAACTCCACTGTGTTCCCTGTACGTCCCCCGCAGCCGCGAAAGCAATCGATCCATCACCTGACGCTGCGCCAGAGCGCGATGCGAACACGAACTGTTGTTCTGAACTTCCACGCGGCACAATCTCACCGAGCGACGAAATTTCATATAAACTGCAATCGGCAATACGCAAGGTGAGTGGAACTGCCGCAGGGCCAATCATCAACTCGCGTTTGATCACCTGTCGTTCCTTCAGTTGCTCGACTGATGGCATTTCAAGGATCTCCGCGTCGCCGACACGATAGTGCAGAATCGAGTCCGGTCCGTTGGCGTAGGTACCGAGGTAGTTAACCCAGGTTTTTGGGAGCGGTCCGTGGAACTTTCCATCTCGACTGGGTTGCCGAACTTCACTGAACGTGCCTGTGAGGGGATTGGCCCAACCCGGACCAGACTTATTTGCGAACAAGACCGAACCGACAACACGTGGGTGGACTTGATGCTGACCGTTGAAATTGATGCCATTCCAATCGATGAACCCAGCGCCCGACCATACGGCAGCGACTCGCATGGTATCGAGTTCATATAAGATCCGACTTTGACCCTGAGCAATACCACCGGGCCCATGATCAAGTCGAATTGCCTGACCTTTGTAAGCGATGTTATCCCCATGATCACCGACTTCAATCGTCGCCATCAAATTCGGACCGTAGTCCATCTGAGACCAGGGTTCGACAAGCGACGGCTCTGGCCCGAAGGTGTCGCCGGCGGGTAAGCTTGCCAAGTAGGCAGCATCCAGTTTTGCATATTGGCTGGGGTTGTGCTGCTTTAAGTAGGCTTCACGAATGTAGTGAATCACGTCGTACTTCTGTCGCGGTACCATCCAACGCTGCGGCGTCATTAAGCTGAAACCATGCGTAATGGTTTGATATATTTTGAATGGATCGTTTCCGTTTTTGAATGTGCCGCTTGCAAAACGCAATGATGTCGGCAGCGAGCCTGCTTCCTTGACCGTGCCGTGGCAATTCATACACGTGCGATTGTAAATCGCTTCACCGCGTTTAAAACTCTTGTTATTGAAATCACGAATGAAACCAGCATGGTCGATGTGAGCTTCGTACTCAGGTAGCGGTTCTGCCGTTGGCATGGACGTCGGCTGGAGTTCGATCGCTCGCGCGAGCCCGCCCGTTCGCAGTTCAATGAGATAGTGAATCAAATCCAAAAATTGTTGTCGGTCATTAAGCTGGGTCGCCAATTCAGCGGGCATGATGGAAAGTTGAGGATGGTCGAGCGATTCAATGTTGTCGGCGACAATATCGATCACCTTGCTGGTTGATGGGTCTCTTAACTGCACTCGCTTGTCCGTTTCCGACACCATCAGTCCAACCATGACCTGCCCGCTGGTTGTCAGCACCCGCGCGGTTTCATATCCCTTGGAGATCGACTTTGACGGAGCCAATACCGCTTCGACGATCCCAGCATCCGTCAGCTTAGGATCTAAAAGCGTCAGATTCGGCCCAACATTGGCGACCGACAAAGGGCCTGAATCGCTTGTGGCATGGCATTTGGCACAACCAAGCAAAGGCTGGAAAAAGACCATCGCGCCTCGTTTCGCATCACCGCTTGCGACCGCTAGGGCCGCAACTTTGTCGCCAGGCTCGGTCGCTAACTTCGCCAGCCACTGGGGTGTTTGTTGTGCATCTGCACCACCAACAAACAATAGTAAGGCAAAGATTGAAAACACGAGCTCACCGAAACCGGTGTGACGATGACGTTTGAGTCGGATTGGGGAAGTCAATTCAGTATCCTAAAACTACGGCAGATGGACCAATGGAACTTTCATGATAATAGCCGGCGAATCCTACCGCGTTGACGTCATGTGGGTAATCGGTCGCAAAGAAACAGCGTTGCTATCGCTCATAAGCTGGCACTCGCCTTCTTGGATCATCGCGTGTAATCGCATCGTTCGCTGCACCAGTTTCGCTGCGACATCAATCGCATCGGCGTTCAGATCGATGACGGTTAAATTCTTCAAGCGTGCCAAAGATGATTCCATTTTGCTCCACCAGACGCCCGCCGAATTACCACTATAGGTCAGGATCACCACTTGTTGTGCTCGTCCACACGCTTTGCGAATGGAAGACTCTTCGGGTTGGCCAAGTTCAATCCATTGTTCGATAAGTCCCGTATAATCTCGACGCCAAAGAGCAGGATCTTCCTCGTTGCTCAAGCCGCGTCCGAACTCCAGTCGCTCATGGGCAAACAAGATAAATGCAAACAGTCTCGCCATCAATCGCCGGTCCGTTTCGGATGGGTGCTGAGCTAGTGTCAGGCTGTGTGAAGCATAGTAATTGCGATCGATGTCGCTTATTTCTAGCTCGACCTTGTAGATGGTTGACTTGGTTGCCATGCCAAAGTTTACTGGGCGATGACGGCATCGTCGATGCTACGAGGACAAGATATCGTTCAGAACATGCGCCTTTTCGACGCCGGTCAGTCGCAAGTCCAATCCCTGAAATCGGATCGACAATCGCTCGTGATTGAGCCCCAACTGATGCAAGATGGTGGCGTGGATGTCGCGAACATGTGTCGGTTTGTCGACAGCCGCGAAACCGAACTCATCCGTTTCTCCATAGACATAACCAGGCTTGAAACCACCGCCAGCAAACCACATGGTGAACGCATCGATATGATGATTGCGGCCGGTCGAGTCACGCACTTCGCCCATCGGCGTACGACCGAATTCGCCGCCCCAGATAACCAAGGTTTCATCGAGCAAACCGCGATTCTTCAAATCGGTGACTAACGCTGCCGTCGCTTTATCAATTTCCTTACAAATTGCTGGCAGGTGTGTTTCGAGGTTTTCGGTAATGCCGCCGTGATGATCCCAATTGGTGTGGTAGAGCTGCACAAACCGAACGCCGCGTTCGACCAAGCGTCTCGCTAACAAGCAATTGCGCGCGTAGCTAGTTTCTTCTGCGTTTTTGATACCATAAAGCTCGAGCGTGTCGCTGCTCTCTTGGCTTGTCTCCATCAATTCCGGCGCACTGGACTGCATTCGATACGCCATTTCATAGGCATTGATTCGGGTGGCAATCTCTTGGTCGCCGGTCTCCACCAAGCGCTTTAGATTCATCTCACCAACGATGTCCACGAGTTGTCGTTGCTGTGTCTGAGTGATGTTCTCGGGCGTGGAAAGATTTAGAATTGGATCTCCCTGGTTCCGCAATGGTACACCTTGGAATGTCGTCGGCAACGCACCGCTGGTCCAATGCATCGCGCCACCACGCGGGCCGCGTGGGCCGCTTTGCAACACGACGAACCCCGGCAAATTGTCACAAACGCTACCCAGACCATACGTCACCCAGGCACCCATGCTTGGCCGACCAAACTGGCCGCTACCCGTATTCATAAACAATTTTGCTGGCGCATGATTGAACAGATCCGTCTTGCACGTTTTCACGATGCACAGTTCGTCAACAATCTGCGCCGTGTGAGGCAAGTAATCGCTGACCCAGCCTCCTGAGCTTCCATATTGGTTGAACTTTGGTTTACTGCCCAGCAGGTCAATTCGATGGCTGCTGTTCATAAACGCAAACCGTTTGCCAGCGATAAAGCTCTCGGGAATCGGTTGTCCGCTCAGTTCATTGAGCTTCGGCTTGTATTCAAAAGTCTCCAGTTGCGACGGTCCACCAGCCATGAATAAATAGATCACGCTCTTCACCCGCGCGGGGAAATGAGCGATGCGCGGTGCCATTGCATTGGCGGTGCCTGCAGCACCAGCTTCGCCCAATCGTCCGTCTGCGATTAGCGCCGAAAGCGCGATCGATCCGATACCCATCGAACATTGACTAAAGAAATGTCGACGTGTCGATTCTCGCAACAATTCGTTCTCGAGCGATTCGTTCTCAGGTGATTCGTTCTCGGGCAATTTCATGTTCATTCTCGCGTGATCGTTTCGTCGAGGTTCAGTATCGCTCTCGCAATCCCAAGCGAATCCAGTTTCCCCAAAACGGCGACTTCATCTTCGCTTGGGACTCGCGAAGTACACCGGCGAAACGCGACGACGACTCCATCGCGGTCAACCATCGATTTCAGCGACTGGGCAAATTCGAAGAATGAGGAATCATTCAATAGCGTCAAGGCCTGAAGGGGAGTATTACTGCGCAGCCGCCGCGTGCATGAACTGAGCCCTTCCGGTGCATCGAACACGCTCAGCGACGGTGGTGGTGTATTGCGATATACGAAGGTGTAAAGACCGCGTCGATAACGATCGTCACCCTTGCTGACTTTCCATTCACGTTTGACTTGCCCTTGATTCATCACGCCATCAGGGATGGGCGGATAGACGGGTGGACCACCTAGTTTCTCCACGAGCATTCCGCTGGCCGCGAGCGCCACATCACGGACAATCTCAGCGTCCAACCGCAATCGATTTTGTCTGGCGAGCAATCGATTGAGTGGATCGAGTTGCTGCAGTTCACTTCGCGCGACTGAACTTTGCCGGTATGTATGCGAAGTCACGATTAAGCGATGCAATTCCTTCAAGTTCCAGTTGCGATCCATCCATTCCACGGCCAGCCAATCGAGCAACTCTGGGTGTGATGGCGAGGTTCCTTGCAGACCAAAATCATTTTCCGTTTCGACAAAGCCGCGACCGAAATACTGCTGCCAAACTCGATTGACGATCACTCGTGAAGTCAGCGGATTTCGCTTGTCAACAATCCAGTTGGCGAGATCTAGTCGGTTCGGAGTTTGATTCGCGGTAGCCAGAGTATGCAGAACGGCGGGAGTCCCCGGTGTGACCAGATCTGCGGGACGAGTAAAATCTCCTTTAATGAATACCGTTGTGACTCGTGGTTCGGGCCGCTCCTGGAGCACCATGGTTTGCACCGTGCGACTAAGCATTTCAGTGATCTCGGCATAGCGATTGATTTCCGTGTCACTGAATTCATCGGGGAGCATTAATTTGCTTGCGGTTAGCAACGCTAATTTGTGACTGGCAAGCCGCTTGTCTCCAGGGATTGAAAGTGCCTCTTTCACAGTCGACGAATAGGTCTCTCGCTGCTCAGGGGCAAGTGTTTGTTCCCACTTGACATGCTGAGCTTCGTGAATTGCATAAGCGGACTCAATTCGCTTTTCAAGTTTCGAAAGTTCTGTCGTCAGCGCGTCCATACGAATTTCTGCAGAGCCGACTCTGAGCGTCGGTTCATCTTGATTGTTGAAGAACGCGAACAGTTGATAGAACTCTCGCTGGCTGATTGGATCGAACTTATGGTCATGGCACTGCGCGCACCCGACCGTCAAGCCCAACCAAACGGTGCCTGTTGTTCCGACACGATCGAACACGCTGTCGATGCGAAATTGCTCAGGATCAATGCCGCCTTCTTGGTTGATCTGCGTATTGCGATGAAACCCCGTTGCCACGCGGTCACGATCCGTCGCCTCTGGAATCAAGTCGCCTGCCAATTGGCGAATCGTAAATTGATCAAACGGCATGTTGCTATTGAGCGACTCAACGACCCAATCGCGAAACAACCAGATCTGTCGCGGGTTGTCAATCGAATAACCATTGCTGTCTGCATAGCGGGCTTGATCGAGCCACCATCTGCCCCAGCGCTCTCCGTAGTGCGGACTTGCCAGCAAACGCTCGGCCAATTCAAGATACGCAGACTCCGAATCCATTCGCGCTGCGTTGAGGAATGCATCGACTTCTGCGATGGTCGGCGGCAGCCCAATCAGGTCCAGTGACAACCGGCGAATCAAAGTTTCCGCAGAGGCAGCAGGCGATGGCGATACACTTTGTTCGGCAAGTTTCAACTGAATGAACTTGTCAATCGGATGCGCTGCGGCCGTCGCGGTCGGCAGGTCAGGTTTTCGCGGCGCGACAAACGCCCAGTGTGATTCGAATTTTGCCCCTTGCTTGATCCACCGCTGGAGCGTTTGTCGTTGGTTGGGAGTCAGTTTCCGACCTGAATCAGGCGGTGGCATCACCTCATCTGCGTCGCTTGACTCAATTCGGGCAATCAGCGCGCTGTCATCGGGAGCGCCGGGAACGATGACACCCGGCGATTGCGTGACCGATGTGGACGTATCCAGCCGTAAGTCTGCTTTACGTGACTCCGCATTAAATCCGTGACAGGAGAAGCAATTGTCAGAGAGAATCGGCTGCACATCGCGGTCATAGCTGACCGCCGATTCTGCCTCGTCTCCACAAGCAGTCACCAAAGTCAGCGAGTGCGCAAGCGTCAAGGCTATGATGAGCACTGGCAGGAGTACGTAATCGATTCTCAAAACGCTTTGCATGGTTTCGCCATTATAGCCAGAATCGTATCGAATCCCACCACGTTGACCGGTGGATGGTTCGGCGTCTCGCACCACGTTGAGGTAACTTGCGACTTGCACGCGGTGACTTTATAGTTTCCATCGGCTCGAAATTATCGTTTGGCGCGAGAGAAAACTATTTTCCGCAACAAGTTGGCACTGTCCAGCTAAACTTCACACTTTTTTGGCAAGCTGAAACCATGGGTCTCTTTGACAAGCTTCGCGGCGAGCTAATCGACATCATCGAGTGGATCGATGATTCCAACCATACGTTGGTTTGGCGTTTCCCTCGCCACAACAATGAAATCAAGAACGAAGCGCGTTTGATTGTACGACCTGGTCAAGTCGCGGTCATGGTACATAACGGGGAATTGGCCGATGTTTACCAACCTGGGCATTACCTGCTCACGACCGAAAACATGCCGATTCTGTCCACACTGCAGGGTTGGAAGTATGGTTTTGCCAGTCCGTTCAAGGCTGAAATTTACTTTGTCAGCACACGGCAAATCACCGATCTGAAATGGGGCACGCCAAACCCGATCATGCTGCGAGATACAGAATTCGGGCCCATTCGAATTCGCGCGTTTGGAACTTATGTCCTCAGAGCAATCGACGCCAAGGCGCTGATTCGGGAAATCGTTGGTACCGACGGAGATTTCCAGACCGATGAGATTACTGAATTGCTGCGTTCCATGATCACCTCGGCGTTTTCGGTCGTAATCAGCAATTTGCAGATTCCGGCACTCGACTTGGCGTCTCGATACCAAGAGATCGCCGCCGCGGTAAAGAAAGTGGTTACCGAACAAATCGATGATGAATATGGCCTGGAGTGTACGCAGTTATTTGTCGTCAATATCTCGTTGCCCGAAGCTGTCGAAAAGGCACTCGATACCCGCACCAGCATCGGTGTTATCGGTGACATGGATCGGTTTCAACAATATCAAATGGGCCAAGCAATGACCGCAGCGGCCAACAACCCCAGTGGCGGTGGCGCTGCCGAAGGCATGGGATTAGGCGTTGGCTTGGCGATCGCCAATCGCATGCTGCCGATGTCAGGTTCACCGATGTCAGGAGCACCGAGTGGAAGTTCGTCGATGATGCCGCCACCGCCGGTAAATTGGCACGTGGCGGTGAGCGGGCAAACCCAAGGCCCGTTTTCAATGGAACAGATGCTCGCTGGGATTGCCAGTGGCCAGATCAAACAGGATACAGTCGTATGGTCGGCTGGAATGTCTGGTTGGTTGCCCGCGAGTCAAGTACCCGGATTGGCGAGTTATCTCGCAGCCGTCACACCACCGCCTCCGCCGCCTGTTTAATCGCATCTTCCTGAACAGAACGATTGGTCGATTGCCAGCAATTTCGAGCTACTTATGAACCCGCATCTCGTCGAACCATTGTCGACTCGACCGAGTATTTCGAGTCCATGGGTCGGAACTGAGTGGGTTGTGGACGCATTGGGTTGCGAGGATAAAGCTTTACGCGATTTAGAACAGATGGTTGAACTTGTATCGCGAGTTATTACCGACCTTGGACTAAAAACCGTCGGGTCCCCGCAGGCTCATCAGTTCCCGTTTCCTGGTGGTGTCACCGTGTTGTTCATGCTCAGTGAATCGCATCTCGCTTGCCACACGTATCCTGAGCATGGTTTGGCAACTTTCAATTTGTATTGTTGCCGAGAACGTAACAGTTGGCCTTGGAGCATTGAACTGACCAATCGCCTTGGTGCGAAAAATGTCATCGTTCGCCAGATCATTCGCGGCAACATTGGTAACGCTGCCCGAGGTGATGGATGAAACATCGCACGACGAACTGTCCTGGCTGCGGAGGTCCGGTCGAGTTCAAAACGGCTTCGTCCCTAGTCACCATTTGTGATTTTTGCAATTCCGCAGTGGCGCGAGCCGACAAGAAAATTGAAGACTACGGCAAGGTAGCCGATGTCGGTGAAACGAACACGGGACTTCGAGTTGGACAAAGTGGCAAGTTCAACGGAAAACATTTTTTCATCTCAGGTCGAGTGCGTTATCAACATCCCGCTGGAGGAGTTTGGGACGAATGGTATTTGGCGTTTCCAGGTGAACGTTGGGGCTGGTTGTCCGAAGCGCAAGGCAAGTTTCATTTGATGTTCGTGCGGCAGTTGTCCTCCGGCATCCGCCTTCCCAGCTATGAATCGACAACCGTGTCCAGCACGGTCCGGCTGGGTTCTTCGGAATTCATGGTCACCGAAAAAGGGATCGCGATAGCGCTCGCAGCGGAAGGAGAAATTCCCTGGGCCGTCCGTCCTGGCGCTGAGCACAAGTTTATTGATTTGAACGGTGAGGATAGCACCTTCGCGACTTTCGAATACAGCACCAGTCCGCAAGCATTCACGGGCAGAGAAGTGCTGCTTGCCGAACTTGGCATCGATACCGCGGGAGGTCATCCCGATGCCGAAACCATTCCGGTTGCGGCGTTAAAACTTGATTGCCCCAAATGTGGCGGCGCACTGATTCTGCGGGCTCCCGATCAGACTGAACGAGTGGCATGTCCGAGTTGCAATTCACTGCTCGATGTGAATGAAGGCAAACTGTCGTTATTTGCGAGCTTGAAGAAGACGCAAGTCACGCCCGTGATTCCGATCGGTGCGGTAGGAACGATTCATGGCAAGCCATACACGGTTATCGGATTCATGGAGCGAGTTGCCACTTACGAAGGAAATACGTACCCGTGGACAGAATACTTGCTGCATCATCCGCAACTCGGTTTTCGTTGGCTCGTTTGCAACCAAAAGCATTGGTCCTTCGTCGAGCCTGTTTCCTTGATGTCCACCGGGAAATCGGAATCAATCTCATTCAATGGTACTTCGTTTCGCATCTTTGATCGTGGAACTGCATACGTCCGTTACGTAATGGGCGAGTTTTATTGGCGAGTTGCCATTGGTGAAACCACAAAGACCGCTGATTACATTGCTCCGCCTCAAATGCTGTCGCTGGAATGGTCTGATACCGGAAAATCGCAAGAGGTCAATGCGTCCTTGGGCACGTATATGCAATCGGCCGATGTCGGGAGGGCGTTCGGCATATCTGGAATCGCGCATCCCTGGGGCGTCGGGCCGATATCTCGCAAGCCACAAGTGGGACCTGGTTTCTTTTTGCTTTTTGGAGCGTTCCTGGTAACGCTCTTCACGATCAATAGTATGTATTACACTGGCTGCCCAACCACCGGATCCGATTCATGGTTGATGTTTTATGCAATGATCGGAGTCTCGTTACCGCCGATTGGCGTGTTGATTTACATGTACAACTTTGAGGTACAACGTTGGAAAGACAGCGACTTCAGCCCCTACTCATCGGAGTAAAGGTAGAAAGCAAGAGCAGCCCTCTGTTTTCTATTTGCGCGAAAGACCATAACTGACTATGAAAAAGAATATATTTGTCGCTTACTTGGTTTTTGGCGTTGTCGTTTGTACGTGGTTCACGATTGCGGCGGCCAACGGTTGGCGCGCACCGAATTTTGGAGTGCTGGATGGTTCCTCGTCTAGCGGGTCGGGAGGTTCTTATGGACGTTCTTACGGTGGTTCTTGGGGAGGTGGTAAATAATGTTTAGCAATCTTGTCGGTTTGGCTTCCTGGCAATTGGTCGCCCAGACGAATTCAGTGGCTTCATCGCCGATGCAAAGTCCAATGGATTTGCTCGGCGTACACCTACTCGCCGCGATTGTTTTCTCGATCGTTGGTATCATAGTTTTTTTCGTCTGCTTGCTGCTGATGGAAAAGTTGGCCCCGTTTTCGATCATTAAAGAGATCGGCGAGGAACATAACGTAGCGCTGGGGATAATCGTCGGTGCAATGGTACTGGGCATTTCAATCATCATCGCCGCAGCGATTCTGGGATAACATGTTCGATGAATCGTGCCCCGTTGGTTTTGCTGTATCTGAATGTCTTAGTGATTGCGACCTGTGGGTTGATTTACGAATTGCTCGCCGGAACGTTGGCTAGCTATTTACTGGGCGACTCGGTCACTCAATTCTCCTTGGTGATTGGAGTCTATCTATCCGCCCTAGGTGTCGGTGCATGGCTGTCGCAGTACATCGAATCACACCTCGCTCGAACGTTTATCGAAGTCGAGTTAGCGTTGGCGTTTGTCGGCGGTGCATCGGCACCGATGTTATTTGTAGCGTTCGCTTGGATTGCGTGGTTTCAAGTGGCGTTGTTCGGACTAGTGTTTCTGATCGGCACCCTGGTTGGCCTAGAACTGCCGCTGTTGATGCGTATTCTCAAGGAGCACCTTGATTTCAGCGATTTGATCTCCCGCGTCCTGACATTTGATTACATCGGAGCATTGCTTGCGTCAGTGCTTTTTCCTGTGTTGTTGGTTCCCTACCTGGGTTTGGTACGAACGTCGCTCGTGTTCGGAATGCTTAACGCGTTGGTCGGCCTCTGGGGCTCTTACCTACTCCAACCGATCTTGAGCCCGCGAGGACTCAATGGGCTGCGTGGTCGTGCTGTGTTAATTATTGGTTTGTTGATTGTGGGGCTCATTAAAGCGGATTCACTCACTACCGTCGCTGAAGAGACAATCCTTGGCAATCCAATTGTCTACGCTGAGCAAACACCCTATCAACGAATCGTGGTCACACAAAATCGCCGTGGTTTCCAATTGCACTTGAACGGGCATTTGCAATTCAGCTCCAGCGACGAATACCGATATCACGAAGCACTCGTTCATCCGGTGATGTCAGCGGCCGTCGCTCCGAAGCATATCCTTGTCCTCGGTGGTGGCGATGGCCTCGCTGTCCGCGAAGTACTGAAGTATCCATCTGTGGAGTCGGTGACGTTGGTTGATATCGACCCAGCAATGACGAAGTTGGCGAGGGAATTCAGGCTAATTTCTGAGTTAAACAATCATTCGTTACTCGACCCTCGCGTGACCGTTGTCAATCAAGACGCCTTTGTCTGGATCGGCAATTGCGTCCAAACGTTTGATGTCGCCATTGTTGATTTCCCTGACCCAGGGACTTATTCCGTTGGTAAACTTTACACGACCCGTTTCTTTCGCATGTTGCATCAGCGGTTGAGTGGCGAGGCACGGATCAGCATCCAATGCACATCACCACTGGTGGCTCCGAAGTCGTATTGGTGCATCATTAACACCTTGCGAGAAACAGGATTTGATGCGAGGCCCTATTGTGCGCCGGTACCAACGTTTGGGATCTGGGGGTTTGCTTATGCAACCACATCGCCAGGATCCAATGAGCCCATTGAACTGGTAAAATTAAATGACGAGTTGCGGTTTTTGACTCCGTCCATCATGCAAACGATGTTCGATCTACCTTCGGACATTCAACCGCTGGCAACGGAATTGAATCATTTGAACAATCAAGTCTTGGTCCAATACTACGATCAGGAATGGAGCGGCAACGAATGAGGATGTCGCCACTACAACTTAGTCGCCGCGAGTTGTTCACGGTCTTGATTGGCGCCCAAGCTGCCACTTGGGCAGGATGTGCGCGGAAAACTTTGCAATTTCCAGGCGAGTTAATGAGTCCCGATTTTACCATCGGTCATCGCATTCGTGAAGGCTTTCGCCCTGAAGTCGAACCACGGGATTTTCAACACGTATCGGTATTGATTGCTGGTGGTGGGATTGCTGGCCTGTCGGCGGCTTGGCGACTCAAGCGCGCCGGTCTCGAGGACTTCGTGCTGCTCGAAATCGATTCAGTTCCAGGTGGAACATCGCGCAGTGGCAGGCTCGGCAAAAACGCGTTTCCCTGGGGTGCGCATTACGTGCCGACTCCGATGAAGGAGCACGTTGCCTTAATTACATTGCTCAAAGAGATGAATGTGGTTGTCGGTCAACACGCCGACGGAGAACCATTAGTGGCGGAACAATTCCTCTGTCGCGATCCACACGAACGAGTGTTTGTGGATGGCGAATGGATCGACGGATTGTATCCCCAAGTCGGTGCCAGTGATGAAGACCTGCGCCAACTCGACGCATTTCGACGCGTTATCGACCAATGGATTGAGCGGCGCGATGATGCGGGACTACGGATGTTCGCGATTCCGATTGCAATGGCTTCAAGTTGCGCCGAGGTCCAGGCGTTAGATCAATTGTCGATGAGTGACTGGTTGGATCAACAAGGCTTTACGTCGCCGCGATTGCGCTGGCTGGTCAACTACTCATGCTGTGACGACTATGGGTTGACGTCAGAACAAACCAGCGCCTGGGCAGGGATATTTTATTTTGCATCGCGAAATAAGAAAGCAAACGATACGTCTCAAGACGTGATTACATGGCCAGAAGGCAATGGCCGTATTGTTGACTATCTAGCCACCTATGCCAATGATGCAGTGCGTTGCTCACATGCGGTGTGTGAGATTCGCACGGACAAACTTCCAGACGGAAATGTTCCCTCCATCATTGCCTGGGACAGCAATGCGGGTAAAGCGATCGGATTTACGGCAGAGCAAGTCGTTTTTGCCGCTCCTCAATTCGTAGCCCCCTATTTGATTCGCGACTACGATCAGGTGAACGGTCGCGACACCAAGCAATTTCAATACGGGTCCTGGTTGGTAGCCAATATTCATTTGCATGATCGGCCTGCGGAGTTGGGCATGCCGATGTGCTGGGACAATGTCATCTATGCAAGCCAGTCACTCGGCTACGTAACGTCCACGCATCAAACGGGAAACGATTTTGGTGCGACGGTGCTTACGTGGTACTATCCGCTGACAAACGATGACAGCAAGATTTCTCGGCAACAGCTTTTGTCGCTGACTTGGGCCGATTGGGCTGAATTAATCGTTGCTGATCTACAACAAGCACATCCTGAGATTGAAAAACTCATCACGCGTTTAGATATCATGCGGTGGGGACATGCGATGGTTCTACCTCGGCCTGGATTTGTCTGGAGCAAAGCGCGACGTGCGGCAAGTCAGCCAGTTGGCAACATTCATTTTGCGAATACTGACTTGAGCGGTGTCGCTCTGATGGAAGAGGCGTTTTACCACGGCGTGCGTGCGGCTGAAGAAGTCCTCGCCGCTCGCTTCCATCCATTCGAATCGATGTTGTCGCGTGTTTGAGTCTACGGCAAAAGCCGAATTGCCCGGTGGCGTACGGCTGGGTGCCGTACGGCTAGGTGGCGTACCGTGGTTGTTTTCAGCACAGGTTGATTTGCTGACTTTCTTAGGCAGCGCGGTGCTATCACTGATGCTACTAGCCGTCGGTGCGGAACTCGGGTGGTTGGAGGCTGAATCGCCGGGCTGGACATGGATCGTCGGAGTGTTGCTGATCGATGTCGCTCATGTTTACGCGACCGGGTTCCGGGTTTACTTCGATCGTCAAGAATTGACACAGCGGCCTTGGCTTTACGGCTTGACGCCACTGTTGGCATTGATGATCGGTTGGGCAGTGTATTCAGAAAGTGTGGACCTGTTTTGGAGAGTATTGGCCTACATCGCGGTGTTCCATTTCGTACGGCAACAATACGGCTGGGTTGCGTTGTATCGATCGCGAGGTGGTGAAATCAGTCGGATCGGTTGGTGGATCGACGCGAGTGCGATTTATCTGGCAACGATCTATCCCTTGGTTTATTGGCACAGTCAATTGCCACGACAATTCTGGTGGTTTCGCGAAGGTGATTTTGCCACGGTGTCAATCGATTTCGCTACATATCTTGCACCCATTTATTGGTTAACCTTGGCGGTATATGGCATCAGGTCAGGTTATCGAGCGATCTGTCAAAAGCAGTTCAATCCGGGCAAAGATATTGTCGTCGCCACCACTGCAGTGTGCTGGTACGTGGGAATCGTCAGCTTCAATTCAGACTATGCGTTCTTGGTGACGAATGTAATCATTCACGGCATTCCTTATATGGTGTTGACCTATTGGTATAGCTATCGCGTAACGAAGCCATTCGCCCATCTTGACGACGAAGTGGAACCCCAGGTTGAACAGGGACGAAAGCGACGCCCGATTTCCAATGCGATACGTCTCGCGAAGTTTTTGGCGATCGTTTGGGTATTAGCGTATGTTGAAGAGTTGCTATGGGACAGCGGTGTCTGGCACGAACGCAGTTGGCTCTTTGGTGCTGGGTGGTTTGGGTCTTGGCAGATTGCTGGGTGGGAAACACTATTGGTCCCGTTGCTGGCGGTACCTCAAATCACGCATTACGTTTTGGATGGTTTTATCTGGCGACGAAAATCAAATGCGAATTTTGCCAAGATGATAGATGGAAGCCCGCTGAGCGGCATGTAAATTGGTTTGGTTGGCTGGAACGCGACCAGCGAACTGAATCGTGCCGCAACGCCAAGCGAAACCCACGGTGTCGCGAGTCACGATGCAGTCAGCCGCGATTGTCGCAGCGCAAGCGAGGACAACGTTGTCCTCGAAGTCTTTGCCTGGCATCGTCGCCGCCGACTGAAGTTCAGCGTGACCAACCGGCACGATCACGTAGTCGCGAAGGCAACGAACTACCGTTTTACGAGCGGTCCCTTCATCGACGTCAATGATGATATTCAGATCCAGCAGAACTTTCATCCGCCGTATTTCCGCATCCGATAATCTTCCATGATGGCGTCACACTCCTCATTGGTGGGCGGCGTGCCAGTGAAGCCAATCATCGTTGCCAATTCATCAGCATTCATTCTTTGCCCGACCGGAGTTCGATTGACGCAGCCGTCCGTGTCCACTGTTTGCAGAATTTGTTGAGCCAGCTTAATCCGATCATACAGAGGCCAGTGGGTGACACTCGCTACAACGTCGGGTAAATCTTCTGGATTGACAGCTATCATGATAGCTCCTGCGTTCTACGATTTCTTTCACAGTCACACTCTGGCATTTTACACCAAATCGGCGAAATCTGGGAGGCGTAAAAAAGCTGGCAATTTCGGGCCTCTCACCAATGGCAAAGTCACAGAACTACACTTCGAGGTCGTCTCGACGTGGGGCTTCCGATCATCAGCCTCACGTCACAGAATTTCGCCAACTTTTACCTCAATCCAGCAGCTCCAAATAGTCTTCAATCGCCATCGCCAGAAATCCTTTATCACAGCAACGTCGCTCGCTTTGACTTGCACACGGACCAATCGGTTCGCGATGCTTGTCGATCTTCAGCGGTGACAGAAACGCATCTCCATTAACAGGCTCAGGTAACTTGGCTTGGCCTGGGCTGTTAAAAAATTTGGTATTGACACGGAATTTAATAGCGATATTTCGAATCGATATTGTTCCGACCGGATGCTACAACGGGGTTCATCCCCGTCGGGCTATAATCACAACCAGAAGATGCTGGCGGAGTGAGCCTCGCTACCATGCGGCTTGTCCGCGTGGAGCGTTAATCAATC
>JAYVSE010000226.1:0-33199 GCA_043775635.1 Planctomycetaceae bacterium
AGCGGGCTGTTGATTTAGTGAGCCGTACGCGTTAGCGTCGGGCGCTACGGCAGGACGCCTACCGTTGACGGCCCGTGGCTAGCGCCAACGGCTCACTAAAATGATGAAACCCACTAAACCAACGGCCCGCGAGCCGTCCGGTATCGTGGAACCGGAGAGCTCGCGCTCTTCCGCTGGGTATCACCTACTCTTTGACGGCGGCGGCCTCCGGTGTGGAGAGTGACTCGAGATAGTCAACCAGTGACGCGAGTTCGTAAGTGGTGTATTGATTCATCAATTCGTTCGGCATGACAGATGTTGTTGACGTCTTTCGTTCCTCAATATCGTCCTTCATCACGGTAAATTCCTTACCTTGCTGGTCTCGGAGTGTCACGCGATCACTCAGTTCATTGGTAACAAACCCGGTGAGCACCACACCCTCCGAGGTTAGTATCGCGTTTGTGGCAAATCCTTGAGCAATGGTTTTGCTTGGATTCAATATTGCCGTTACCAGATCCGGTCGTTTGTACGTTTTTGCAATACTGCCAAGATAGGGCCCCTTTTGTGCTTCGTCCTGGCGCACGGTATGACATGCCACGCAATTCGCACGAGTAAAAATCTGTTGACCCTGTCCCACGTCACCATGTAACGCAACAATTTTTGAAGTCGCATCATCGACCGATAGTGTGGCAATCTTAGGTGTGTCGTCGGTTGTTTGCGACGTAATCTTCAATTGCTCAACGATCGACCTAGCAACATCGGCGACGGCTGGATCTGAGTCTTTACAAGCTTGCAATATTTTTTCATCGAGTAAGTGATTGTTGATTTTTGCAGCAACTTTCATCAGTCTCACACGTCGCGCCGAAGACTGCCAAGCGGCTTCGATCGATTTGTTTGCGTGCTCACGCAATTCCGGGCTGCCTTTCGTTTTGGATGCAATCGCCACCAACGCCACATCGGCCCAAAAGCCATCCGCTGTGCTTACTTGAGCCGCGAGCTCAAAGGCCGCGACTTGAGTGTCCAATCTAGGCGAATTGATAAAGGCATCTCTCGCTTTGTTTTGCTCGTTTTCGGCTGATTTCATTTGTTCAAGATTTGTCAACGCCGCTAATAAAGCGGTAGGTGCTTCTGCCGCATCTAGTTTCACCAATGAAACAACGGTCTCAAACAGAATGGTCGGAGATATGTCTTTTTTTTGAGCGGCTTTAAACAACAGCGGAATTCCACTACTCGGAATCTCATTGGTTCCTGCCAATTGCGTTATCGCAGGACCTAAAAGCTTGTCGTCGTCATCGGCAAGACGAAGTAATCGCTCGAGTGAGTCCGTTAACTGAATACGATTACGATGCATCACTTGAACGAGCTCGGCAGCCTCACTAGGTGAAGCCGTTTTCAATGCATTTTGAAGGACGGCTGCAATTCGGGGCGTCTCGCTCCAGGGCTCAGGCTGATAGTATGGTCCGCGCGTGTCTGGTCGAGTTCCCCAGGAGTCACCATTCCATTCGCCTTCATGAAAATGAAGGCGACAGAGCGCCGCCAAAATATCCCCGCTGCGCACAGCGTTCGTTTCCTTGGCCAAGCGTGTTAGTAAACCGTCAACGACCTTGGGTTCATGCATCATCGCCAATGCGCGAAGAATTGGCTTGGAACTATCGAGTCGTTGATCCAGAGCGATGAAGCAACCGTTAACAGCATTTCGCTTGGCCAAACAGCGGATCGCGGTATGCAGGATCACCGGATCGCTACTGGAGAGACTTTCGATGCACTCGTCGTCGGTCGCGGAGGTTTGTAGTCGCTCGACAAGATTGCGTGCCGGATCGCGCACGGATTTGCTGTGTGCAAGTAGCTCGCGATAAGCGACGTTGCTACGACGCATCAGTTCTCGTTGCGATTCCATCCGACGCCGATAGCTTGTTGATCCCATCGATTGGATGAGTTCGCCGTCCGACGCGGTTGCAAAATTCGGTAGCGGTAATGGGCTAAAAGCTTTGGGTTTGACACAGACAATGTATCCAACGTTGGGGCCTTCCCAATTGAACGTCGCACCGCGCCAGCTTGCACAATAAACACGACTATTACCGTCAACATCAGCGTCGGTTGGTCGGGTCATTTTAATGAACGACTCTGGCCGCTGAGTTTCTGCGAATGTCGATCCTGTTGGCGAAACGGCGTGGCGGTAAAGTGAACCCGTTCCCCAATCTGCGGTGAACGGTGCGTTATTCCACTTTCCGAAACCCGGCTCGTCGATGTAAACCGCACCGCATCCTGAACCCCCACCGTAGTCTGCAAGTGGTTGCACGCATTCATCGGCAAAATTCTTGTACAGACGAGGATAGCCGTGATCATCCATACCCGTGAAATGGTGCAGCCGCACGTCCCAACCGCCGCCATCGTTCGTATTGTCGCGAGCGAACATGTCCATCTGAGGGCTGATTGCGACTTCCAGAATGTTTCGCGTCCCCGTCGAATAAATCTCTAAGCCAGTGCCGTCGGGCCGTACGCGAATCACACCGCCACCGCGGTGCGTTACTTTGCGACCGTCAGTGCCTTCGGCGTCGATGAACCCAAAGTCTCCTCCCGCGATATAAAGCCAACCATCGACACCGAGGCTCAGGCCATTGGTAGTATGATCGGCGGGACGTTTGTCATAGCCAAATGCTATATTTGAAACCAAAACATTCTGCTCTTCTGCAACTCCGTCGCCATCGTGATCAATGAATTCGCTGAGGTGCGGCGGGTGCACCAGATAAAGTCGATCATGATCCCAAACCAAACCGCGGGGAGCATCGATTTTGCAAAAAATCTTGGTCTCGTCGGCATGGCCGTCTCCGTCAAGATCACGCAGCCGAATCACACGACCGCGACCGGGTGAACGTCCAAGCGAACCGTTACCGTCGGAACTTACGTACAACGTACCATCCGTAGCCGCAGCAACGAAAACGGGATAGTTCACCGCAGGCGGCGCGGCAAACACCGTCACATCAAAGCCATCAGGAACTTTGACGTCTTTCAGAATCTCAGCTTCCTGTTCTGTAGACAGGACCACGATCTCAGGTACGGTGTTGCCGTGACTTGAAAGTGGATTACCACGGACAGGAACGAACGAAGTGGATTTGTTTTGGGGATCGGCCGGCCATAATGTTCCGATACCGTCACCCTTTATTTTGACTTCTCGGATACTGCACCAACCAGCATTAGATCCAGTGCCAATGATGCGCACGAATTTGACTGATGTATTACCTGTCAGCGGTTCAGCAATTTGCTGGTTACTAGTGTTTTTGGATTTATCCAAAAGCAAACTCCATTCTTTTTCGTCGGCTGACCCTTCGACTCGATAACGGTACACGCCGTTCCCCGATTCCCAGGCGACCTCGATTTCAAGCAGTCGGTGTGGCTGCTCAAACTCGAATTGAAGCCACTGCGGATAACTATCACCATCGGCGCACCAGCGTGTTTCTTTGTCACCGTCCGCCGCCCGGATCGTTTCGTTGCCTGACTGTGTGCTAGATGCCGTTATTTTAATCAGCGTCGCATCGGCAGGGACTTTGCCAAGGAGCATGGCTGGGTCCGGCTTCACAAGTTCCTTGTCGATGAAAGTAACTTTGTTCTCACCTTGGAATGGATTAAGATACTCAGGAGAAAGCTTCCCGCAGGCCCATAGCAACCCACGTGTCACCAGCTCCAGATATCTTGGGTCTTCAACGGTTTCGGTGTTATGACCGATCGTTGTGCTGAAACTTCGAGCACCTTGAGTTTCGTTCGTCCAGGCAACGACTGCTTCTTCGTTTTTTGTCTGGGGACCGTTCGTAACGGTTTGTTTACCAACGGCGAGCGGATGGGCTCCGAAGAGTTTTACGTTGTTGTAAAGTTCTTCATTGATCGTTGTCCAGTCACTCAGTGTTGACGTGATTGGGTGTTTCGTATCAACGAAGTTGATGGCGATGGGTTCCTGAGGTCCGTGACCACTTGATTGCAATCCCAGATGTTTGAACCAAGCATGATTCCCAGTTCGAAAGCTGTGCATGGCGCAATGCAAATGGACAGCAGGTATTGTTTGATGTGTTAGCAGAATCCGATCGACGATCGCTTGGTCTTTAACGTCTGCAGCGCACTCGTCGTGAATGATCACATCGTACTTTTGCGCCCAATCGAGGCCTTCGTATAAAGGCAATATCGGCGCGGTCGTTGAGTTATCGGTCCAGTAAACGTCGACTTGAACATTGGCGCGGGCTTGAATCCCCTTGCATAACGCTGCTTGTTGATGGGCGTAATCGTGGCAGCAACCGCCAGCAATCAAAAGTGCCTTGAGTGGTCGAGGAGTTGCCGTTTTATTCTTGGTAACATCGTCAGCAAATGTCATAGAACAAACAAAAATTACAACAAAGCCAGCAAGCAAGCGGTTTTGTCTCATGGCGGATTTAACGGGAGCATAGGGAAATGGCGTAGCAGATCCCCATTGTAACTCACAACCTCTCAGCAAAATGAACGGTTTTAGCGGTACGGCGCTAGCGGCCTGTTGATTTAGTGAGCCGTACGCGCTAGCGTCGGGCGCTACGGCAGCACGCCTACCGTTGACGGCCCGTGGCTAGCGCCATCGGCTCACTAAAATGATGAAACCCACTAAATCAACAGTCCGCGAGCCGTCCGGTCTCGCTGAGGTCCCAGTCACCGGATGGCTCGCGCCATACCGCTAAATTATCGTTCACGGCGTTGGGCAGAGCCAGGGAACGAGCATGCTGATTACTGGCGAGCAGCGAGAAGTGTCGTATTTTTCTTTGGCTAGGCAGCGTGTTTTAGGCGATCATCGACGACTCGTCCGTCCTTCATTTTCCACGTTTTATCGGCACCAGCCGCGATCGATTCGTCGTGGGTAATCATGACAATGGTCAGACCGTCGTCAGCATTGAGTCCGCGAAGCAGTTTTAAAATTTCGAGGCCGGTTTCAGTATCGAGATTCCCGGTTGGCTCGTCAGCCAGCAGCACCGCTGGCTTCGTCATCAACGATCTGGCGATGGCCGCTCGTTGCATCTCTCCACCACTCATTTCACTTGGTTTGTGAGTCGCGCGGTGTAGGAGGCCAACGCGATCCAGCATCGCTTCGGCTCGCATCCTCGCCTCCTTACGATTCATGAAATACGACCATGTGCTTTGTCCAATCATTGATGGCACAAGTACGTTTTCGACTGCCGACAATTCAGGGAGCAAATGATAGAACTGGAAGATCACTCCCAAATCACGATTGCGAAATGCGTCGCGTTCTTTTCGAGGTGCGTTGTCGATCCGTTTGCCACGGAACCAGATCTCCCCTTGGTCGGGAAGATCGAGCGTCGCCATCAAGTGCATCAGCGTGCTTTTACCGCTGCCGCTTCGGCCGACGAGCGCTGTGATTTGGCCGGGTGTGATGTCCAGGTCGACGCCCCGTAACACGGGGACCTCGACCTTATCTTTTTGGTAGCTTTTAACAATACCGCGAGCCTGTAACACCGGTTGATCGATCATGGGTAGCGGTCGAAAGGAGTTCATAGAGATTGATAATGGGTCAGTATCGCGAGGTATTTGAATAATGGATTGATTCGACTATTCAAATCGAAGTGAACGAACGGGATTCATGCGAGCGGCACGCAGCGAAGGCAAAACACTTGCCAGCGTTGCGATGGCGACCGATCCGGCCACAACCCAGGCAATCGTCCAAGGGTCGACGATGGTTGGGATCTCATTGAAGTAATAGACCGTGGGGTCGAAGACTTCTTGCCCCGTGATTTTTTCGATCAGTCCCGCAATCGAATTGATGTTTCGGATGAACACGAGCCCACCGACCATACCAACACCGCTACCGACAATTCCAAGCAAGACGCCATAGCTAAGAAAAATGCTCATCACGCCCGATCCGGAGGCGCCCAGCGCCTTGAGCGTTCCAATGTCTCGCGTTTTTTCGACCACAATCATGAAGAACGTGGCCAGGATTCCAAATCCTGCTACCGCGATGATCAAGAAGAGCAAGATGTTCAAGATCGTCGTTTCTAGCTTGACGGCTGCCAACAACGGCCCTTGCATATCGCGCCATGTTTGAATGTTGAGAGCGTATTGGTCCGGTGGAAATCGCCTGCGGAGGTCGTCGCGAGCGACATTGAGGTCCGCACCGGCAACAAGTTTCAACTGGATTGCGGTTACGCTGCGAACGCCTGTCACCGGATCGATCATGCCGCGAAATTCTTGCAACTGATCGAGGCGAACGAACGCGAATGTGCTGTCGTATTCGCTCATTCCCGATTCATAGAGGTCGACAACCGTGAATTTCTGATTGACAACTTTGGTGTTGTCCGATGCGTTGGGAAACATCATGCGAACGTCATCGCCAGGTCGGCAATAGTAATGATCAACCACCTCGCCAGCGTCATTTCGGAGCCGTGCGCTGCAGGTTGATATTCCCAATACGATGCCAGGAAATTGTTCAACGGCGCGATCAAATTCCTTGGGGCCGTCACCGTTCGGATCCGCGAACATGCTCGTGCTAAAATCGAGCGCCATCTTGGGTGCTGCGGATGCTTCGTCTGCTTTCTTGGCTTCTCCACGAACACGATTGAGCGCTGCTTCCACCCGTTGTTGTTCTTGCTCGAGATAGCGATCGTATTCAACTCGCTGTCGTCGATAGCCCCAACCCGATTCCGGAAAGCCAGCACGCGCTGGGGCATAGCCGGTTTCCTTCAATTCAAAGTCAACCTTGGATTGATTTTTGGGGTGCAATAAGAATCGACCAAATTGGCTGACGTTGTCGTAGGTTTCGGAGTCGATGCCGACAAGGTTGACATGCCGCGTGATCAATTGGCCGTTGAATTCAATCCCCAACATTCCAGGCACATGCACGCTGACTGAGGCCCCGTCGAGTCGGTCGCCAAGGACGTCGTGGATGTCCTTGAGATTCGCATCGGGATCAGGTAGTCCACCACTGGCGTGACATTCGATCAGAATATCGGAGGCCAGCCCATGCAGGCGTTCATGCATTTCAGCGGCAAAGCCAGCCATAACGCTATTGACGATGATCAATGTGGCGACACCAAGCGTCACACTGACGATCGACGCCAACGCGATGTATCGCGTACGGAGATACCGAAAACAAAGCATCCAACGATACATAGTCGTTCCTTCGGCGGACAAATTCGACTCAGCACTAACGCTAGCTTGAAAAAAACGCGATCAGCACTGCGTAATAAGCAGACTCAAAGCAGCGTAGAGAAAATGTGCTGGCGGCGTAAAGATCGAGTCCTTTCTTTGTCAACAAAGGGTGAAGGCAGAACTTTGGTGGGCTATCGTCGATCAACCATGAAAGTTCCGTTGTCGGCAACGTCAAACATCGGACGGCAGTAGCGACCACAGGCTTGGCGACCACCGGGACGATAGATGAGTCCCATCGACAGATTCCAACTTTCGTTTTCATTGCGGCCCGCCGTCCGACCTTCGTGGGGAATGAGATAGGCAGTACCGGCTTGAAACGCGAGTCCATTCCGCGGTGCGGTCGAAACTCCAGCTCCCAAAAGTCCGTCACGGTTGTCCGTCGTGCCAGCGAAAGCGAAGTATTGGCCGCCGCCCATCGATCCGCGAAAGAAGAGCCGATGTTGGTCAGTCGATGTAAACGAGACCGTGCTCAAAAAGTTCGTCCCCGCCGCGTTAATGACGCTGGTCCCCGATGTTGAGTCATTCACCCCGGACATGAATTGGTAACCGAATTCATGGTCGCAACCGTCATTCCAGCTCAACTCGCCGCGAAGCTGAACCAAATCGTTATGGAACCACCAATTATCGTTCAAATAATCAACCACAAGTCCGTACTGCAGACCGAAATCGACACGTCGAAATAGTCCACCGGTTACGAATATTTGATTACGTGTTTCGTTAGTGAATTCGGTTCCGGCGAGGCTAGATTGCGTTGCTCGGGTACCGAATTGCGAAGATAAGTCCAAGCCGAACAAGCGTTTCAACGAAAAACCTTGATTGGAACCTTCGTAAAATCCGAAACTGCCGGAGCCATTGCGAGAATCAACCGGAGTCGCCGCTTGGTTGGCGAAATTCGCTGGTCCGGTAAAGCTGTTCAAGCCCGCAAAGAATTCAAATCGACACCAATTAATGCGAAAGATTGGCAGGCAGAAGTTGTAGCGATCGGTGCAGCACGATGTTCCGCAAGCACCGTCGCATGAAGGAGATCCACAAGCGTCGCATCCACCGGCTCCTAAGGTCTCCAGACCGCACGACGCCTCGTTAAGAAATCCGTCGCTGTTGCAACCAGATTCGCAACCTCCGTCACAGCCAGCAAAGCTACAACCTTCTGCCCCACAACCTGCCTCTTGAACGTATTCTTCATATCCACAGGTTGGGCCGCCGGTGCATTGTTCGCAGCTACAACCATAGCTCGCCTGTTGCACATGGCTCGCGTTTGGCATTGGCGTACGTTTCACCAGACGAGCCGGCACTTCTTCAATGACCTCCGAGTGCGCTGCTTGACCGATCAGCGATGCTTTTTTTACAGGCCTAAGTCGATTCACTGGCCTCGATGATTGGTTTGCAGCAACATGCGTGGCCATGCCTTGTCGATCACCGTGTGCAGGTGGCGCGGCAAAGACCGACGAAGAAGTGATTGCTAGCACCACCCAGAGCGATGCGGTGCAGGTACACATGGCGCTGTGCTGCAAATTGATCGGCATTCGGTCCATGGTGATGATCCAATGAGACCCGAAGCAATAGCGACAACGTCGCCAAAGTCCTTTCGGGATGATTCCAAAGATCAGTATCGGCGCGTTATATGTCGCGCCATTAGGAAATCTTGCCCAGTCGTTAAAGTTGACGTGACAGCAGTCTCAAATCGACACCGATGGCCTTGTGCCATTGGTGAACAAGATTAGTAGGCTAGAAACTGGCTGGGGTCTCAAATCGAATTTGGGACTGTCGCACTAGCGAGTTGGGCCAACGGGAACACCGACTAAGTCGTAACCGTCAGGAGCAACCATTTCGCAGGGCACAATTTTCCCCGCTGTAAGTTCGTCGCCAGGCTGTTCCGTCACGTAGACCAAGCCATCGATATCGGGAGCTTCGGCAGCGGTTCGGCCGATCCAAACACCGGGCTGATCAGGCATCGAGCTATCGAGCAAAACGTCCTGCGTCGTACCTACCCGCGACTGAGTCCACTGGAATGCGACCTTTTGCTGGATTGCCATCAATTCGCTGAGCCTCCGTTGAATAACTTTCTCGGGGACGCGATCGGGCAGTTTCTCTGCGGGTGTGCCGGGTTCGATCGAGTAAGGGAACACGCCCAAATGTTCGAATTTCTGTTTAGCGATGAATCGCGCGAGCTGTTGATGGTCGTCCTTGGTCTCTCCGGGGAAACCGGAAATCATCGTGGTTCGCATCACAACACCGGGAATGAGTTCGCGAATGCGGCCAACGATCTGCTCGATCTGTTGCCGATTCACTCGCCGTGCCATGCGTCGTAGCATGGTGTCGCTGGCGTGCTGCAGTGGCATATCAATGTAGGGAACAATTCGTTTCGCCTGAGCAATCGTTTGTAACAGAGCATCGTCGATGTACATCGGATAAAAGTACATCAAGCGGATCCAATCGAGCCCTTCGACTTGATCCAGTTGTTCCAGCAACTCGCGAAGTCGTGGTTGTCCGTAAAGATCCTGGCCGTAATACGTGGTGTCTTGCGCGACGACCACCATCTCGCGAACACCCGATTTGGCAAGTGCTTTGGCCTCGCTGATCACCTGCTCAATCGGCTTGCTGGCATGCTTGCCGCGCATCTTGGGAATCGCGCAAAACGTACACAGCCGATCACAGCCTTCGCTAATTTTCAGATAAGCAAAATGCCGAGGAGTGACCGCCGTCCGAATGTTGTCGGCGAGTGCGCGAATGGGAGCAGGCCTAAAAACGGTTCGTTGTTCTTCTAAACCACCAAACAAGCGATCAGCGACCGAAACAATTTCGTCTCGTCCAAAAACGCCGACGAGCGCGTCGATCTCAGGACGCTCTTTCAGCAACGCTTCACGGCTGCGCTCGGCTAAACAGCCGGTCACCACCACTCCACGAATGCGACCATTACGTTTTAGTTGCAGCATTTCATCAATCGCACCGAGAGATTCCTGGCGAGCTGACGCAATGAAACCGCAAGTGTTGATGACGACGAAGTCCGCACCGTCAACGGAGTTAACCATTTTGTAGCCGTCGGCATCGAGTCGTCCCAGCATTTGTTCCGTATCGACCAGATTCTTGGGGCATCCAAGACTGATAACTGCATACTTTCGCAGCCCAGGGTTGCCCGGATTTGAATCGCTTTCGGCATCAGCGGGGGCGCGCCGCGGTGTGGGCAAATCGGAGACGACGGGTAACTGCATGGAGACGAACGACGATGCTAGAGTTGGACTGTCAATGGCGACCAACCCAAAGCCTACCTTAGAGCTCGCCGCGCGAATAGGATCGAAATTTGCTACTTTTCAGTAATCTGCAACATCCGGTTCACGGCAGGGCTGTTGAGCGGTACGGCGTGAGCCGTCCGGCCTCGCTGAGGCCTGAGTCACCGGATGACTCGCGCCCTACCGCTAAATTATCGTTCAGGACGTTCACGGCACGAAGTGCCTTGCCACGGTATTAATTGCGTACGATTCCCGGCGGACGCGGATAATTGCCAGCGTTTTGGCTAAGACCTGTTCCGGAGTCATCCCGTCGGTCGCCAAAACCTCTGCGTCTTGAGCTGGCCGCAAGCGACCAATGGGACGCAATCGATCTTCTAAATCACGTTGATTTTGTTTGGCCAGAATATCTTCAAACGGCACATGCCTGCCGGTGGCGATCAACTGTTGTTGCCGTCTGCGGGCTCGTTCATCTGGCGATGCGGTGAGGAAAATCTTGCATTCTGCCTCGGGGAAGACTTCGCTTCCTTGGTCGCGACCTTCGGTAACGATGTCGCGATTGACCGCATATTTTTGTTGCTTGACAGTCAAAATCTCGCGAATTTCTGGAATGTCGGCAATGTAGCGAATCACGTCGGTCACCGACGGCATGCGTACCAACGAACTGATGTCTTCGCCAGCTAAGAAAATTGAATGGTTGCGAAACTCGATATCCGCTTTGCGACACATCGCGATCAGCTTTCTGGTATCTTTCCAATCCACGTCAGCGCGAATCGCGGCCAACGTAACGGCCCGATACATCGCACCGGTATCCAAAAAATCGAATCCAAGGGCGCTGGCAACCTGCTTTGCAATACTGCTTTTGCCTGCACCGGCCGGTCCGTCGATGGTCACTATCACGCCGTCACACCCCACTTACCGGTTCACGAGACTCAATCCGGTTAAAATCTGTCATTCAACGCTTTGTTTGAAAAGGGGGTCTGCACGCTCGCTGGCGAAAATGATCGGGGAACATCAAGTAAATCGCGATCAGGATCCGTTGAAATTACGAAATAGGCCAAGTAAGGACCGTTGCCTACCGCCTACTGCCCTCTCATTATTGAACGCTCGGGCATGATTGAACGCCTGGGCGACCGGCAGGCAAAGACTAACCTCTTCCTACGGACGTCATGTTAGGGAGAGTACGTTTAACCTACCGCTCAACGCAACAAAGCGCGGGCGAACGCCGTCCGCGGGGGTGAGTGAGAATCGATTATTAGCGAAAAACCCTACGATCCGCAGGGCTATCCTGGGCTGTTAAAAATTTGGAATTGACTGCTGAATTGATTGCGCCGTTTTTAATCCGAGCATTCGTTCCTTACGCCGTTGGCGTAAGGAAGAATTCCTGCGCACACATAATTGACGTCAAGCCTCGACAGGCTAAAAGCCTATCCTACTTCTGGCTTGGGTTTGTTGATGGGGTATCCCCAGTCGGTGACAAACTTTTTATCACAATGCTCACAGGTGACTTCGGTACCCAGCCATTGGTCATCGATTTCCATTGATCCATTGCACTGTGCGCATTTCACTCGCACGTGACCTGGCTCGTCGACAAGGGCGCTTAAGTAGGCGTCGGCAACTCCGGCGACTTCTATATCGTTGTCTTCGAGCGTCGTCAACAGGACTCGCGTCACTTCGGTCATCGTCGAAAGGCGATTTGCCAATCGCTTGACGCTGCGCTCGAAACTGTTCCGCGCCGCGCGCCCATTGCCAAAGTGGCGATCACGAGTCGCATATAAATAGGTAAATCCGCGCAACAGTCTTCGCCGCGACTTCGTTGGTAACTCATACTTCGATTTTGCGGCGATCATGCCGAAAATGCGACACAGATCCTCGGGGTTATAATCTTCGAACTCCATCGTCGTTCCGACCCGTGAGCTGAGCCCTGGATTGCTTTGGATCATCGTCTCCATCTCGTTCGGATAACCTGCCAAGATCACGACCAACCGATCGCGTTGATCTTCCATGCGTTTCAGTAGCGTCTGAACTGCCTCGCGACCATATTGGTCCTGTCCACTTTCATCGATCAACGTGTAGGCTTCGTCAATGAACAGCACACCGTCCAGCGCTTCGTCAATTTTGGCGTTCGTCTTGGGGCCGGTTTGGCCTGCATACTCGGCGACCAAACCACTGCGGTCCGTTTCGACCAAGTGTCCTTTGGACAGCACGCCTAGGGCACCATAGATCTCTGCGACAATCCGCGCGACAGTCGTTTTGCCCGTTCCCGGATTGCCGACAAACGACATGTGAAGACTGGTCTTGGTCGTTGGCAAGCCTGCCGCTTCGCGTTGTTTTTCCATTTTGAGAAAGTTAGTCAACGTTTGGATCGATCCTTTAATGGAATCAAGACCAATCAACTCATCCAGCTTCTTGCGAGTCTCGGCAAGCCGCTCCTCGGGCGTCCGGTTGTCGACTTCCGCTGGCTTCACGGGTGCTGGCAGGTTGCTAGGCGTGGTCGCTTGCTGTTTCGCTGGCGATGACGTCGCCGTCGGAATGGCGGCTTGTCGCGACAGTGGGGCAGCGGGGGGCGCGGTATCAGTGACGCTGGCACCGTCGCGCAGTCGTTTCGCTTCCTCACGCAACCACGTCAACGCATCGCGAGAGGGTTTTGCATCGTCGACAAATTTTTCAGGGGACCGGCGATTGAGGTCTTCCAACTGCCGCTTCATTGACTTGAGTAGCTCATTGTCGCTGGTGCTTTGATCACCGTCAGACGTTGTGATCAACGTGGCCATGCGAATGATCAGCGTTTCTAATTCGCCCCACTTATCGCGCAGTGGCGGTAATTCGGCGAATGGTTTGACCAGATCAGCCCAGCGAAACTTGTCGCTTTCGGTGATCAGCCAATCGACGGCTTCCTTTAGCTGTGTCCCCATCACGGTCGTTCCCCAGATATGCTCCAAGGTGACACGTCCGAGCTGGCGTTGCTGCATCGTACCAGCGCGCAAGTTGGGTACGGCTGATGCGTAGACCTTCATCACCAAGCCTTGGTGAAGGTGCTCCATTTGGTCTGCGATGGACGAGGCGTCGAGATCCTCGCCACCCGCCAACCAAGCGTATGAACCACGCAGCAGCTTGCCGCTTTCTATGTACAGTGAACGAGTTGCGATCAGCGTTTCACGGTACAGGCGAATCGTTTCGACGATTGCATCATCCGACGGCGACATGGCAAAGGCTCCAGGAGGTTCTAAGGGCCGTCAACATACCGCAGATGATCAGATCTGAAAATTATGGTCAGCGTCAAGAACTTCTGCGTCCGTGCTCGCGCTGCGAACCTTTAGCTGTGGTTTTTCCAGCGTGACGGTTGTGAATGGCGAAACCGTTCGAGTCAACCAGACGCTGGACCCGACCACACTGTCATGCCCAACCACGGTGCGCCCGCCCAGAACGGTGGCATTCGCGTAAATGACGACGCGGTCTTCGATCGTCGGATGCCGTTTGTGGCCGCGAATCAATTGGCCATCGGCGTCGGTTGGAAAGCTGAGCGCTCCCAGGGTGACACCTTGATAAAGCTTTACATGCTGACCAATTTCGCACGTTTCGCCGATCACGACGCCGGTGCCGTGGTCAATGAAGAAGTATTCACCGATGGTTGCTCCGGGATTGATGTCGATCCCGGTTTGCTTGTGAGCCCATTCGGTCATCATGCGAGGAATAAAAGGCACACCCAATTCCAGTAATTCGTGCGCAATTCTGTAGACAGTCGTCGCTTCGAACCCCGGGTAGCAAAAAACAATTTCATCGGTCGTGTGGCAAGCGGGATCGCCATCGAATGCCGCTTGCACATCAGTTGATAGAATCTGTCTCAGTCGCGGAATTCGCTTGAGGAACTCGATCGCCATGGCTTGGCCTTTGGCATCAAAGTCAACTTGCGATTCGCAATCACCGTGATTGTGGCGAATGCGATCATCATGCTGCAGTGCCCGGCCAATCTGTGTGGTCAACTTGTCATGTAAGCCGTCAATCAATCCACCAACGTGATATTCGATGTTTCCAGCATGCAGACCCACACGGCGTCGATAGCCGGGATACAAGACATCCTTCAAATCGACCAATACTTCCACCACGGCTTCGTAGCTAGGCAGTGGACAATGTCCGAGGTGATTCATCCCATCGTCTGGCGTATAGGTTGCGACGATAAGCTTGGTTAGCTCTGGAAGTTGGTCTTTCAGGCGAAAGTCAGAAGCCACGGTGCCTACTCACAATCATCGTAGAAAATCACGAAACAAACTTACTGTAGACGCTCGCGCCGGATGCCGTAGGGTAAGCCCAACCGGTCACGGTTGCTGCCCCTCGCCGCAACGCCATGAAGGAAAATATAGCGGTATGGCGCGAGCCATCCGGTGACGCGGGCCACAGCGAGACCGGACGGCTCGCGCCGTACCGCTAAAACCCTCTCCCCCGGCCTAGCTTACCGACCAAGCGTCGGCGGATTGTCCAGCAAGAAGTCTCGTGGGCCGTGGTGCATGTAGTACGGATACGCGACGGTTCCTGTTGCTGGGCCTGGGTTGACCGGCTGGCTTTGAATTTGGTTGGCGGCGCAGTGCCCTGGTAACAGATTTTGGCCGATATTTTGGCTCAAGTGGCCACTGTAATTGTGTCCACCTTGCTGCCATGCCAGCGGACCAGGAATGCAACCTTTTCGGCTCCCATGTCCACCACACGTTGAACAGGCTGAATCACCTGCTAATTTTCCGAGTATACCTCCGCCACTGTTACCACAGTGGCCGCTCGAGCAGGTCGAACAACCACCTGTCGAGCAATTTCCAGAATTGCATCGAGTATTGTGATGGAAGCATCCGGTTGAGCCGGCCAAGAAAAACGCGAGTGAAGTTATCCACAACAGGCGATTCATCGTTAGTTCCTTCCGCGAATCCGCCGCCGCGAGTTTTGCGGGCGACGAAGTTGGGTCAATTTTTTTACTTAGGTCGATTCCAAGAGAACCGCTACTCAGACAACGTTTCGGCGCGATTAGCCGTGGCGATGCAAAGAATCGTCAAAACCGGAACCACAAACCGGGACGCCCAGCATCACATACTGCCCATGTTTCCCATGTTGAGTTCGGGCTAAGTGTTTAAGCGCTGGTCGGTCTTGCCTTGAAGCCCGCCGAATTGATACCAATGCCATTCAAAATCCGCTTTTAGCGGAACGGCGCGAGCCGTCCGGTATCGAGGAACCGGAGAGCTGCGATCTTCCGCGAAGCTAAGCAGTTCTTTTTTTTCGTAGGATCCAAAGTCAGACGAATGGAGCGTCAATGTCAATGAAAGTACAAAATTTTCTTACGCTGCGTCGCATTTCAAACGTGGTTATCGCTGTCGGTACCTTTGGCTTTTTTTCGGCAATGGCAGCGACAACGACATGTCATGCGCAGCTAACAACACGCCGGATCACCAGCGCAACCGATGACAAAGTTGCCACGCTCGAAGAACTGCTCATCAATCAACTTCGAGCGACAACGGAGGACCGCAAGGCTTACATTCGGATAGTAGTTCAACTGGTGGACGCTGGCACCTTTGAAAAACGGCATTTGATTGCGATTCAGCGCTACGCGCTGCGCCGTAACTCAGACTTTCCTTTTCCCTATTTCGAGCGGGCGATGCGTTTTGAGGCTGAAAAGCTTGGCATCACCCTCCCGCCAGTACAATTGCTAGCAGGATCAAAGTCGACTCAGGGGTTTTGATTTTTGTGTCGCCTTTCGCTCCGGGAAAGAGCGCTCTTTCGCGAAGCGAAAGGCGACACTGGCCGTGAACGATCATTTCTCGGTATGGCGAGAGCCATCCAGTGACTCGGGCTTCAGCAGGGCCGGATGGCTTGCGCCGGCTCACGCCGTACCCGCTAAAACCACTCGCGGCGAAGCCTAGCCTAACCGACCGATCGATTTCGGCGTTTCGCGGCGGCGTCGCGACGGGCACTAAGGAGGCCAGTGACGATCGCAATCGCGATGAACAACAAGGCAAATGCGGCGACATACCAGCCAACGTATGAAACCGCAGTCACACCACCGCGTGCTGGCTCGATATCAGCAATCCGGGACGCGATTAGCAACGGTCCGAACTGCTTGCCGCCACCGTACTGCTTCATAAAGTCGCTGTCATAACTCCATAAGCGAAAAAACACCCCCTCGATTTGGATCTGATTCGAGAACATCGCGACATCCGATACGTCGGCGCTTTCGCCAGTGGATTGCTCAATTGCCTTCACCAAAAACGGAGGTAGCTCCCTGATCACGATTGAAACCGGATATCGGTTTTCAAAAATCGCTGGCTCATGGCCAGCCGATTCGATGCGAATCACGACATTGCCAAGATCGCCCAACGCATCGATTTGCCAATAATGATCGCTGCCCAATTGGGTTTGGGTGTTGGATTCCAGGACCGCGATGCGCGTCATGCGAACTGTCTGCAAGTCCATTTGCACATATCGGCCCACCATTTCAGACGAACGTTTGAGTAAATCGGCGGGCGGTATCTGGTGTGGCGGGACCGTTTTGACACCCTCCGTAATCGACTTCAGTTCAGCAAGCGTCGCAGCGATCCGAAGCAACGAATAGAACGCTGGGCTATCTTCGGCGCGAAGTGGCTGGCGATTGCGAGATTGAACCCCGTCCAGCAACGCTAAATCGAAACCGAGTGAACCAAGCATCGCCCAGTCGGCGGGAAATCCAACTGCCGTGGCGTCTGGAGTCGGCTCGCCGGTTGGGACTTCGCCTTGATTTTTCGGAGCACTCGCGAGCCAGGTCAACGCGGGTGATGCTAAGATTGCTGGTTGGCCGGTGGTCTCCAGGCGGACCACAACGCCGCTCGCCGAAGTCTCCTGAACCATTGCTTCTGCACCCGGCTTAAGCCACGCCGATGGAATCTCGCTGGTCAACACAATCCATGTTTTAGCTGGGCTACCGCCAGTCACTTCCACGCGATAGAGCTGAGCAAAATCAAGTACTTGTTTGAGGTCTGCGGGTAGCGGCCAGCGATCAATCCGTTGGACGTTCCCACGTATCGACTGAAGGCTGCCAACACCAACAGGATCATCAACTGCAGCAGGATTGAGCTCTTGAGGATTGGTACTGATCGCACCCGATCGACCGAGCCGATTGACTTGATAAAGCAACTTGGCTGCTTCGCGTCCCAGCGGCTCATCATCGAGCTTGTCGGCCCATCCAGCGACCGCCGAGATGCGGGTTTCATCAAAGCCACTCAAGCGATCGATGAGCGACTGCGCATCCGTTACGGCAACGTTGACGCTGAGCATGAATGCAATGCACACGGCGATACGTGCCGGGTGTAACCATCGATTCCATGAACCACAAAAAAATGGAGACATTATGCCTGCTCGTGTGGCGGGGGGGCTGAGGCAAGCGACGAAAAGTGTTCGCTTGGAAGACGCTGGTTAGCAACTCTTGCAAGGCGCGAACGACGTAGCGACAACGCGGTGGAGACTGCGATTCCGAATGCGATCGCAGCCCCAAGCACTGCTGCGGCAATCAGGATCAGCGACAGGCTCGGCTCTGATTTTGCAATGGTTGATGGGAGCGCATTCGCCATGTCCTCAGGCGAAGCCGGCGACGCCTCACGCTTGCGAAAATGGCCGACAATCGCAGGCGCGAGTTGACTTCCCTCGGCAGAACGAAAGGCGAGGCGTTTCAGAAACACACCTTCAATATGCACGACGGGGCCATCGGCAATGTATTCATCGTCAAGCCATTTGTGCACGTCAGACGGAACTCGCTGCGAATAAAACGCGACAGGCCGGTCGCTGCCATCACTTGGCTTCAGCCACAGTTCAAAATAATCAGTGATCCCAAAATCATTTTTACTCGCTTTAAGCTTGGAGACTCTCGCAACCCAGGCGTTCATCGCCACCCGCGTACGAAGGTAGGCGTCCGGTTGTTGCAGCATCGCAACCACACCGACATACCGAGGCTTTTGCGTCGCCAGATGATTGAGCGGTTCATCATTGAGCAGACGACAAAAGGCTTGGTTGTCGCTCTTTGTCCAAATCGAACCATCCGCCACGTTTTTCAAATAGGCTTGATCAAGCCCTGATTGGAGACGCATCCGCACGACTTCGTCACCAAGCGGCTCGTCAGATTCGTCTTCTGGCAGTGGTTCACCGGCAAGCACCGCCGCATCGCGGACTCGTCGAATCAAACCATCGTCGACCTCCAAGGGACGTTCTGAATTGGACTGGCGAATGGAGGACAACAGGTGTGTCAGATCGTCCTGATCGGTGACCGACAACCTCGCAATGGTCCTTTCCAATGGCGGTACTAGGAATTCCAAAGTCTGCGGATGAGAAGAATCGGAATATTCCGTCAAGAAGTTTTTAGTTCCTAGTTCGGGCAAATCGGCTGGACCACCAGATTCAGGAAAGAAGATGCGAAACGCCTTTGAATTGCCTGCCTGCTTCATCAGCACGAGCACAAGAACGAGTGCGACCACAAGCCGAATAAGGCGGCGATATGGCGTCGGATCTTGGTTTTGTTGATGTCGCCTACGATAGAGATTTCCGTCGTTGAGTCCCGTGGGGATTCGCATGGGAAGCTCATTCGATCGGTGGAAAAACAAGCCGTGATATCCCGCTGTGGGATGCCGCGACATAAAAAAGTGTGGTGTGACTACGAATCAAAGCGAGGCGATGACTTGAAACCCATCGCCTACGATCTTAATCTAGGTACTGGATGGCTTGATTGAAAGGCTTCATGCCTCGTGATCGTGGCGTCAACGGTGTCCTCACCGCAGGATTCTCCTCTTATTATTTGTCTCCGCCCCCGTACTTTGGGCTTTAAAAGATGGCTTTTCGCAATCGACCTGAGCGAGTTTTTGCTTGTTTCGGGTGTTTTGGGTGTTTCGTCGCCGCGATTTGCGTTGGTTTCCCTGCCGGAGCCGCAGAACCGGCTGAAGAGTTCCTGGGTCGACTTCGCGACGTCGGATATTATGACACGGCGCTGGCCTATTTGGATCGAACCGACAAGATTCCCAGCATTACTGCAACATTTAAAGCTGCCATCACGCTTGAGAAGGCTAAGACTTACATCGATACGGCGATTGCTTCCCGCAGCGCCAAAGAGCGGGACGAGCTGTTTGTTTCTGCGGAAGATCAATTGAAGGAGTTTCTCAAGTTAAGCGACCATCCGCGACTTTCAGAAGCTCGGTTGCTGCTTGGTAAACTGCAAATGGTTCGCGGCGGTCAATTGCTTGGTGGTGCCAAAGCAACGGACGAATCGCGTGCGGCGGCGAGAGCTTCTTACCTCGAATCCGCCAAGACCTTCGATTCGATTGTCAGCGACTTGAGAAAGATATTAGAGAGTCTCAAGGGAGAGCGAATTGACGCGGACAAAGAACCCGATAAGGCCGCTCAGCGAGATCAATACCGCAATGAATTTTTGCATGCTCAATTGCGCGGCGCTGAAGCTCGCCATCTCGCTGCCAAGACTTTCGCGAAACCGGCGGAAGAAGGGAAAACGCTACTGGAGGAATCGCTGAAAGCATTGACCGATCTTAGCGAAAAATACGGCAGCTATTTGCAAGGCGCGCAGGCGATGACGAATCGCGGCCAAGTGCAGGTAGAATTGGGTAAAACCAAGGAAGCAATCGACAGCTTCCAGAGAGTGTTGGAACAAGCCGACCTTGATCCGCTACGCCCCAGTCGCATGCAAGCGATTACCGGCTTGATCGATTTATTTGTCGCTGCCACACCAGCTCGGCTCGCTGAAGCCATTCAGGCCGGTCAACCGTTTGTCGATTCGTCGCGACCGAATGAAAGGCGACTTCAGGAATTGCAAGATCTTCAGTTATCTTTAGCTATCGCGTATATCGCTCAGGCAGAAGAACTTAAAACCGCTGGCAAAAAGCCGGCAGAAGAAAAGCGGGCCACCACGAACGCCCGGCAGTTGCTGATTGCAATCACCAGAGTATCAGGGCCTCATGAGGCACGCGCCAAGGAACTGCTGGCGAAACTTGGGATTGAACAAATTGATACCAAAGCACCATCGGAGACCGACAATATCAAGAGCCTTGACGAATCGCTCAACGCCGCTCGTACCTTTCTCGCCGCGACAGAAGACTTGTCCAGACTGATTGAACCGCTCAAGGAAAAGCAGAAAACGGCTGAAAATGCTGATGAACTCGCTGCGGAATTGAAGTCGGTCGAAGCGCAATTGGACCAAAACCGGATCGATGCCGTCAGTGTTCTTAGACGCGGCCTTGCCATCGGTAGCAAAGACCCCGAGTTGCTAAAACAGGCTCGTCAATTCCTGTCCTATGCCCTTTACCAGCGTGGGTATTTTCATGAAGCCGCAGTCGTCGGCCAGTTTTTGGCCCGAACATCCCCCAATGATTCAATGGGACTGCAAGGCGGACTGCTAGCGCTTTCTTCCCTGCAAAGCCTGATGCAGTCAGCAACGGAAGAGCTGTCGCCAGCACTTGTTCATCGCATCGAAGTCCTGGGAGAATATTTGACCAAGCAATGGCCGGATGATCCCCAAGCAGCATCCGCGAAAGGGATCATGATTCGCATTGCCCTGGACAAGGACCGCTGGGACGACGCGGCGAAGCTGTTGGCGGAAATGCCCGACAGTGATGAAAAGGCCAATTACAAGCGTTTGATGGGACAATTGATTTGGAATCGGTCGCTGATGTTGCGGCAAGAAAAAAAGAACGACGAAGCTGAAGCATTGCTGGCTGGTGCAGCCAAGGAATTGCGCGAGGGCCTGAGTTTATCGACAGGTGCGATAGTCGGCCCCGAATCCCTCCAAGCAGCGCTGGTGCTCGCCAAGATCGAGTTGCGGCGAGGCGATCCAGCCGCAGCACTAGGCGCGCTAGACAACGAAAAGTACGGGCCCATTAAGCTCGTCGAAAAGCAAGGGGAACCCAGTGACGGTTTCAAATCCGATCTTTACAGCGCTGAACTACAGTCCGTCGTCGGTGTGATGACAACCGATGGCAGCGATACGCAAGCGTTACTGGCGCGCGCGACCGGTGTCATGGAACGGTTGCAGGAAAGCGTCAAAGGAAAAGACGACGCATCGGAACGCTTGGTGCGCATTTACTTGGGATTGGCGCGCGATATCAAGGACCAACTGACCACGGCGACTCCGGAAAAGAAGACCAAGTTAATCGGTGCGTTTCGGGTTTTCTTGGACTCGATTGCCAAGTCGTCCGAGGATCCTGCAACCCTACAGTGGGTCGGCCAAACGTTGATGCAAATGGGCGAAGCCGCGATGGCTCCCGGCGAAGTTCGCGCCCAAGGTCAAGCCAAAGAGTTGCTTGATTCCTCGATCCAAACACTCCATTCTTTGGTTACCAAGCAGGGAGAAGCTGCTCCGGCAGCACTCAAATTCCAGCTTGCCAAAGCGCACCGGCTAAATGGTGAGTACAAACAATCGATTGACCTGTTTGAAAAGATACTTCGCGGAAACGCAATGATGATCGACGCCCAAGTCGAAGCGGCAAAGGCTTATGAGCAGTGGGCGGGTTCGCTTCCTCCTGACAAGGCGGGTAATGCGTACAAAATGGCATTAATCGGTGGCCGCCCTGATAAGAATGGAAAAAACAACGCGATCTGGGGCTGGGGAAAGATCAGCAAACTGGTGAGTGGCAAGCCGAACTTTCGTGACACGTTTTTTGATGCGCGGTATCATGTCGCTCTGAGTCGGTATTTGCAGGGAAAAGCAATGAAAAGCAATGAGGTAATGGAAGCAGCAAGCAACGACATTACCCAAGTTGCGTCGCTTTACCCAGACTTTGGTGGACCTGAAAATCGGAAAAAATTTGACTTGCTGTTGAAGGAAATTCAGAAATCTTTGGGTAAAAAACCTGATGGTCTGCCGCCGCTGCCACCTGCTGGACTGGCACCGGTGGCTCCTAAAGGATTGCCACCTGTGGCTCCTACTGGATTGCTGCCGGAAGCTCCTGATGGACCGGCACCAGTAGCGCCTCCTGGACCGCCGGCGGCAGCACCTCCTGGACCGGCACCAGTAGCACCTGCTGGACCGCCGGTGGCACCTGATGGACTAACGCCGCTGGCACCTGCTGGTTAAAGCGTGGTTCGGTGTATGATATGCGTTACGGTGATCGGAAAACTCCTTCTCTTTTGATTTTCGCCTTATGTCTGGTTTGCTGATTGACTCTCTTAACGTTTGTCCACAGAACGCCTTGACCGGTTGCAAGCTGCGACGTGCGACATCCTTTTTGTTGGGACTGGCGCTAATGTTCGTCACGAACATCGCCAGCGCCCAGTTGGATCGCGTTTATCCGCTAACGGGAAGTCCCATTTCGGGGAACGTGTCTGAGATCAAGAAAGATGGGGTGATTGTCGAATCGGGGCAAAAAAAACAGGCCGTAGCCGTTGATCAGATCCAAAAGATCATGTTTGAAGGGGATCCTACGGGGCTTACGAAGGGGCGTGAAGCGGCGCTTGACGGACAATGGGACCAAGCACTAGACGAGCTAAAACGTGTCAACATCGATGCGATCAAACGCGACATCGTTAAGGTTGATGCAGCGTTTTTTATTGCCAAGTGTGAAGCGAAGGTGGCTCTCGCAGGCCGCGGGAGTACGGCTGAATCCGCAAAAAAAATGCTGGCCTTTGTGAGCGCTAATCCGGAAAGCATTCATTTCTATGGGGCAGCCAGATTGCTTGGTGACTTGGCTGTCGCGATGGGGAACTTTGATAAAGCAGGTCAGTTTTACGGTGCTCTGGCGAAAGCTCCCTCTGCGGACATGAAGATCGAGGCGGCCTATCTGACTGGGCTTGCCAAGCTCCGCCAAGGAAAAGCGGCAGAGGCCGAAGCGGATTTCGATAAAGTGATCGGTGCTGCAGTTCAATCGACATCGGTTCTACGGATTCAAACATTGTCCAAAGCAGGCCGTGCCGTTGCTCTGTCACAACAAGGGAAAGGCGATGAAGGCATCAAAATTGTCGACGTGCTGATTACTGAACTGAATCAAGCGGATTCTGAGATGGCCGCCCGAATCTACAACGCTCAAGGCTCTTGTTTCGAAGCGACCGGCGACACCCTTGGGGCGGCGATGGCATACTTGCACACTCACCTGATGTTCTCAGGCCAGGCGGATGCGCATGCCGAAGCCCTTTCAAAACTCGTTCAATTGTGGCCCAAGCTCGGTAAACCCGAACGTGCCAACGAAGCTCGGGAAGAATTACAAAAACGTTACCCTGGCTGGGGTAAATAGGCTTGACGCACCGCTGCGTTGGTTCCATTCAACCGTGCTCGACACGTAATCTCAAAGCTTAGATATTTAACAATTTCAAAACTCCACTTGCTACCATTCAAAACAGGAATTGAATCCAATGACAGCCCTTCGAACAGTGACACAAGGTGGCTTCGTGAATACCTTTTGCCGATTCGTCATGGTCGGTGCCCTCGCGTTCTGCACGTTTAATACGGTACATGGTCAAGACGAAGCGGCTGAGTTTGGAGATGCTGCTCCGGCAGCCGAAGCACCGGCGGCTGCACCAGCAGCAGCGGCTGCAAATCAACCTGGGGCTCCCGTGCAAAAGCCTAAAGAAGACAGCTTATTGATGTGGTGGATTCATGCGCTTACATGGCCCTACGTGGTCGTTTTCCTGGCAATGTCGTTTGTCCTCGTATCGCTCGCGGTGATGAACATCTTGGCGGTCCGTCGAGATGCAATCATCCCACAAGAACTGATCGATGGATTTGACGAAAAACTGAACACGAAAGAGTTTCAAGCTGCCTATGACTTGGCTCGCGCCGATGAGTCGATGCTTGGACAGGTTTTATCCACCGGGCTTGCCAAACTTTCCGGTGGTTACGCCAAGGCGTTGGAAGGCATGCAGGAAGTCGGCGAGGAAGAAGCGATGAAGCTCGAGCACCGCCTCAGCTACATGGCGTTGATCGGTAATCTTGCACCGATGGTCGGACTGCTTGGCACCGTTCAAGGAATGATCACGTCGTTCGATGTGATCGCGAAAAGCACGTCGTCGCCAAAGCCGTCCGAACTTGCCGTCGGAATTTCGACGGCAATGACGACGACGCTGGTCGGCTTGTTGCTCGCCATCCCCGCGATCGCGGTCTACAATATTTTACGGAATCGAGTCGCTCGTTTGATGATGGAAGTCGGCATCGCCGGCGAGAACTTGATGGGCCGATTCGAAGAATTCCAACCCCAAGCACCAAAGAAGTAATCGATGCGCATCGAACGCAAGAAACTGGAAATGTCCGAAGGTGACATGACGCCGATGATCGATATGGTTTTTCAGTTGATCGCATTCTTCATGGTGCTAATCAATTTCAGTGAATCAGAAGCGAACGAGCGAGTCGTCTTGCCCAGCAGCCAGTTGGTCAAACCTCCCGAAGCGCCGCTAGAGTTTCCGATCACCCTTCATATTGCGCAGGATGGCGAGATAATTTTGGGCGGCGACACCTTTACGGCAGAGACTCTGAAGATCGGACTCAGCCGCGAATTGAGTGTGATTAAAGCAGAGAAAAAAAATCCTGGGGATGCAAACGTTGTCATCCGAGCCCACAAGGATGCCGCCGCGGGCGACGTCCAAGAGGTTATAAAAGTGGCCCAAGAGCAGAAATTGGAAAAATTTGCTTTGCGAGTCAAGGAGGACCAGCAGTGAAAATCCGTAACCGGGCCGGCGAAGTCAAACAAGAAGTCAACATGACGGCGATGATTGATATCGTATTTCTGCTATTGATCTTCTTCATGGTGACCTTGAAAATCGTGGTTCAAGAAGGCGATTTCAGCGTTCGCATGCCGTTGGCATCTAACAGCAGCGGTGCCGTGGATGATACCGAATTGCCGCTTAAGCTTCGTTTGCTGGCGGACCAAAATGGACGTCTCGTGTCGATGGCGATGAATGACTCGCAACTTGGCACCGATTTCGATGCCCTTCGAGACACAGTGATCAAACTCGTCAGCGGCTCAAAACCCGGTGATGACGCGGCAACGGGGCCCGAGGTAGAAATCGATACCGATTACAACTTGCGGTACGAATATGTGATCCGAGCGATCACCGCCGTCAGCGGTTATAAGGTGGGCGACCAAACCGTAAAATTGATCGAGAAGATCAAGTTTGCCAAACCTCGCCGCTAAGCGTGGGATAGGCTTCCAGCCTGTCATTTTCAATGCGACGGACTTTGCTTCCTGCCAGACAAGCTGGCCAGGGACGAAGCGAGAAGCATGTCAGGTTACGTTTGAATGAAACTTGCCATCCAAGCCTGAAAAGATCGAGGCCCACCATGAAACTTCGAAATCGCAGCGGGGAAGTTAAACAAGAAGTCAACATGACTTCCATGATTGACGTCGTTTTTTTATTGCTGGTCTTTTTCATGGTGACGTTAAAGATCGTAGTCCAAGAAGGCGACTTCAGCGTTCGCATGCCTTTAGGAACTATATGCTTTCCCGATAATACTGACTTGCCATTGCGCCTCTGTTTGAAAGCGGACCTCGACGGTCGGCTCGCATCAATGGCGATAAACGACTCGCAGCTTGGGACCGATTTTGACGCACTTAGAGACACCGTGATCAATCTTGTCGGGGACGCGAAACTTGGTGCTGAATCGAGCCCCGAAATTGAAATTGATACCGATCACAACCTGCGATATGAATACGTGATTCAGTCGATCACCACCGTCAGCGGTTATAAGGTGGGCGACCAAACCGTAAAATTGATCGAGAAAATTAAGTTTGCCAAACCTCACCGCTAAGCAAGAAGTCAAAATTCTGAAGCCGCGCAGCTCATCGTCTTCACACTCGCACTAAACTGTCCATCACGCATGACATAGGTTTCATCGGCAAGCCCCACAAGCGCTTCACGGTGTGTGATGATGATAATGGTGAATCTGCCCTTCATCGCGGCCAACGTTTCGCGAATCTGCAGTTCACTTGCCATATCCACTTGGCTTGTCGATTCGTCCAGTATCAAAATCTCTGGCTTGTTCAAAATAGCGCGTGCCAATGCGATGCGCTGTCGCTGGCCACCGCTTAGCCGCTGACCTGCTTGTCCAACCTTGGTCTCATAACCACTCTCAAGTGAGGTTGTGATGAATTCATGGGCATGGGCCAACTTCGCCGCTTCGATAGCCTCCTCCTGGGTACTATCAGGGCTTCCGTAACGAATATTCTCCATCACCGTTCGGTTGAACAGCTCTGTCGTTTGGCTGACCAAAGCAATTCGCCCACGGATATCGGACATGGCAATATCGCGGTAATTGATCCCATCAAGCAGGATTTGCCCCTCATACGGATCGTAGAATCGCCCCAGCAATTGAATGAGTGTCGATTTGCCGCTGCCATTGGCACCAAGGATCGCGATCGTTCGACCAAACGGAATTTCAAGACTGACATTTTTTAATACAGAGTTTGTTGCGTTGTACCGAAACGACACGCCTTGAAGTTTGAGTTGTTGATGGGGTATCGCGATCGTCATCGGATGCAGCGGCTCAGGGATGGCGGCTTTGTTATCCAGCAGCTTGTACAAACTGTCTGCGGCCATTGCTCCAGTGTGGATCGAAGTGAAAACTCCCGACAACTTTCGCAGTGGGTCACTGGCACCAATCAACAGACCAAAAAATACGAATAGTTTCTCGATGGTCATCGGTTCATCCGAAATCTTAATCGAGAAAATGTGTGTTTGCTGGTTCACAATCAAATAGGATCCGGCACAAACGGTGAGCGCAATCATGCCAACTCCGATCAACTCCGTAAACGGTTTGCTGAGTCCGGTGTAGAAGATCATATTCATACTGGCTCGCCGCATGTCCTTGGTACAGGTCTGAAAACGATCGCTTTCATGCTGCTCCATCGAAAACGACCGCACTGTCATGATGTTTGACAATGCTTCCAGAATGACTTCGTGAAATCCGGCATTTCGTCCCAAGATCAAGCTTGAGATTGCACGAATGCGTCGATTGAAATACATCACCACGAAAATCAAAAGCGGTGCCAAGACCAGCGAAAGCAGAAGAAGCCTCCAACATATAAAACTAGCTCCAATCAAGCACGCAACAATCCTTAGCGGTTCGCGAACGGCGGCACCAAAAAAATTGATTAGCCCTAGCGTTAACGCTTCGGCAGAGTAGGTAATTGAAGCCAGCAGTCCGCTCGTCCCATACGCTTGATAGGTCGGTCGATCGAGCTGCAGCGATTTTTCAAAGATCTTCATTCGCAGCGACCGAACGATTTTGGTTGAAACATTTCCAATCAAAATTTCGTTCGCCAGCATCAGTAGATGTTTGACCATCGTGCTGACGATCAGCAATCCCATGATCCAGCAGATCGTTTGAAATGGGTCCTGCGGCACGTACGCGTTGGCCCAGCCCAGCATCCGTTCATCCCAAGCCAGTGCGGATTGTTGGCGGCGGAGTCGTTGCTTTGCCAACTCGACTTTTTTCTCAATCGCACGGCGATCTTCCAAAGTTGCTTTGCCATCAATGCTTGCTAACACCTGCCCCAGGCTTTCAACCTCCTGCTCAACAGTAACGAGTTCCGTGTTCGCTGCCGAGACGTTGTTTGCCAACGACGTTTGCAACGAATCGCTACTCAGTGTGAGCTGAATCACTGGGAAAAGCGCCCCGATGTTCGCGCTCCAAAGCGCCGCAACCGCCACTGAGCAAAGCGTTGCAAAGACGATCGCTGGCCAGTGATGGAGTGATTCGCGAATCGCGCGACGAAAATTCTTCATACCCGGAGCATCAAACATTGAACTCGAAAAAACTCAGAAGACCATTCAGCACGACGTTTACAGGCAGACGCATCGTAATAACTTGAATTTGCAGGCGTCTAGGGCAGAAATGCTTTGACAGATTAACCGTATTGCTAGCATGGCTTCGGCTTGATTTTGCTCAGGTGCAAATTGCTCTTGATCGACACCCGCCATCGCCTTTACTCTCCAACCACCAAAGCAAGCTGTCCCTCAGTTCGCAATGATCCGCGTCGGTTTTGGAGTACCATCCACGTGAAGTGGCCTGCATCGCATTACACCCCAAAGAAATTCACGCTCTCGATCATGAATGATCGAGTTCGTAGCGGATATAGGTGCTGGTGCCTGGCTGTTGTCTCAATCGGAATCGTCACCGGTTGTACAGGTAATCCCTACCTGACCGTACCTGGCGGGACCGCTTGGCAAACACCTCACGCAGCCACCGCAATTGATCCGATGCAGTCACAATTTGCGGAGTTGAATCGGCGCGTTCGCTTGCTAGATGATAATAATCGCCAGCTCCACACGCAGCTTGCTCAAAGCGAGCAGCAGGCGTTAGTGTATCGCGACGAGCTAAACTTAGTTCGACAACAACTCGCTGATACGACCAATCGATTGGATTCAGCAGCGTTAGCAGCCAACGACGCCAAAGACCGCCTGCAAGGCATGCAAGCCTCGACGCAGCTTCGTGGTGGTGCGACCATCCGCGCGAACACGAACTTGCAGCAGATTGCCAGCCAGATGAATCTTGGTGGGCTAACGGTCATTCCCGACGGCGACACGATTCGAATCGTCGTGCCATCAGATCAGTTGTTCCAGCAAGGCACGGCGACGTTGCAAGCCAGTGCATCACCTGTACTGGATAACCTTGCCGCTCAAATCCGGACGGCACTGCCACGCCAGCGAATCGCGATCGAAGGTTACACCGACAATGCACCGATATATGGCGGGCGATTCGCGACCAGCCATCAAATGACTAGTGCCCAAGTTGCAAGTGTTTTGGAAATGCTGACGCGGCGCAGCGGCATTCCCGAAGCACAGCTCTTTACCATTGCCCAGGGCGCAAATCATCCGCGAGCCGGCAATGAAGATCCTGCTGGGCGAGCGACAAACCGACGACTAGAATTCGTCGTGTATCCTGAAACATTCTAAACCGGCGGATGCAGAGTTTGACTCCGTTTTTCTCGGCAGATATCCGTTTGGCCAACGGCCATAATCAATCCATGCGGTCTCTGATTGTCGTCTTTCGCTCCGCGAAAGAACGGAGAAACTCACCTTTCGCGGAGCGAAAGGCGACACTTATCCTCTCCGATTTGCTCGGACCCGTGAGATCATGTATCATCGACCGCCGCAAAGTTACCCTGTAGCCGTTGATCGTATCCAATGACCTCTGCCAGTTCAATTGATTTACCGCGAAAGCGACTGACTCGGTGGTTCCGTTTTAGCTTGCGGACGTTGTTTCTATTCTTGACAGCATTCGCTATCTACTTTGGCTTGTACATGAAGCGCGCACGCGACCGCAAAGCAGCGATCTTGGCAATTGAACGCCTGGACGGTGCCTTGGGCTTTAAATTAAGCGGCCTACCTTGGATGCGAGAGCTCATTGGCGATGAAAAATGCTTTTGGGATCCGGCTGGTGTTCATTTTGATAGGAGTGGGCACGTTACCGACAACGCCCTTCAACTTGTAATTGGGCACCTTGAAAGCTTCCAACGACTACAACATATGACCTTAGCTGGTTCGCAAGTGACGGATACCGGCGTTGCTCACCTCAAATTATTGAGCAAACTGACTTGGTTGAATCTTAACGACACCGAAGTCTCCGATGTTGGACTTAACCACCTAAAAAACTTAAGATCGTTAACGGACTTACGTGTTGCTAATACAGCCGTTACTGACGCAGGTATTGCGAATCTTCAAAAAGCATTACCAAATTGCAAGGTCCAACGCTAACAAGCAACCGTGGCCGAACCGAGTTACCGCAATCTAAGTTAGAGTCTCTTAATAAGCAGTGTATTCATTGCGACGACGAAGGTGCTGAGATTCGAGGATTCTCAAACCAGTACAGGCCCGACTTGCCTGGTGCCACAATGTCAATGTCGCCGTCACGATCTAAATCTTTCACAGCCATTTGCAGACCCGTTCCCGCAGAGCCACGACGGAAATCCTTCAATGCGTCTCGCTGCTCGATGTTCAATGGAGCAGCGGGAGCTGGATCGCCTTCGTAAACAATTGTTTTGATCCATTTCAGTTCTTTGCGATCGTACTTGAAAATGTAAAGACACGGCTTGTCAGTAGCACCATTTTCGCTAGCGTGCGCGTAGATTCGTTTTCCAGTGGCAAACTCCAGCTCGCCATCGCCGTTAAAGTCAGCAAGATGTAAGGCATGAACCTGCGAAAAGCTGGTGTCGATCTCTTCTTTGGTCCACATGCGATTGCCTGCTGCGTCTTTGGATTGCTTCATCCAGTGCAGTCCGAATCCGTGACCCATGCCCCAAACGATGTCGGTGTCACCATCACCATCGAAGTCATGACCCAGGATTTCGATACTTGCAGTCTCCAGTTGAAATTCGCGATGGAATTGCCAGTCGGAATTTCGATCGATAGGTTGTTCGTACCATCCATTAGGTGTAATGATGTCGATAAGCCCATCGCTGTTGACATCGCCATGACCTTCACCATGGCCGGCACCGCCTGGCGCTAGCTGTCGCTTCTTCCATTGAACGTCAGGAGTGGACGAAATCAACTCATACCAAACCACTTGCCCGCCTACATTAGGCAGGAAGATCGGCATGCCATCACCATAGAGATCGACGATATAACCCGTTTCCATGGAGCCTGGTTTATCGATCACGTGTTCGGTCCACAACTTGGTCGGGTCGTCGGGATGTTCAACCCACGAAACCTGCTGACTGAAGTATGCACAGGTCACAATGTCAACTTTGCCATCTCCATTGACGTCAATGGGAACGTCGGCGAAGTCTTCGTAATAGTGTGGGTTTGTACCACGCGGTACATCACGAATTTTATACCGCGTCCAATCCGGTGCGGCATACCAAGAATCGCCACTGAACACATCCAACTTTTCGTCGCCATTGAAGTCCGCAACTCCAACGGCCTCAAAGGGTGATTGATCGTTGATCGTATGCTTTCGCCACGTCCCAGCAGTGGCTTCATTGGCGGCGACGGGTTCGCAGGTCACGAAAAGCGTCAAAACGACAAAGCAAATGGGGCTGAAATGAAGTAAAGGCAAGTTTTTGACTCCTCAGTAGGGTATAAAATCGTTTTGTTTCCCAAGTGGTTCATGGATACTGTTCGCGTTGAAGAACTGAGAAGTTAGCCCAGTTTATGACTAAAACCCAAACGTGAGTTTCTTTTTTGTTGAAAATCCTGCGGGCTATTGGCATCGCTTACTTGATCGCATTGGTGTTACTTGTGTTTTTTGAACGCTCGCTATTGTATCCCAATCCAAACGCGGCTGCTGGCGATTGGAATCCGCCGGGAATTGATTTCGAAGATGTATGGCTAGTGGCCGCCGACGGTATCAAACTGCATGGTTGGTATCTGCCTTGTGAAAACTCACGCGGGTCCATAGTTTTCTTTCATGGAAACGGTGAAGACATCGCTTCCTGCGGCCCAGAAATGTCACGATGGCGAGACTTGCTTAACGTCACGATTCTTGTCATGGACTTTCGCGGTTACGGAAAGAGTGGGGGAAAACCTAGTGAAGCTGCGCTTGTCGCCGATGGCATTTTGTCAGCAAATTGGCTTGCAAAGCGGCAAGGTGTCCCACGGGACCAAATCATCCCCTGGGGACGATCGATCGGTGGCGGAGTCGCCGCTGGCGTTGCCCAGGCCAACAAGCCGCGTGCCCTGATCATGGAATGCACTTTCGATTCGCTTGCCAATGTCGCTGCCGAACATGTTCCTTGGGCACCCGTGCGATGGTTGATGAGCAATCAATACAAGTCATCGAAACGGCTTGCCAACTTCCAGGGGCGGTATATCCAGTGGCACGGAGACGAAGACCGAGTTGTTTCATTAGCATCCGGCAAGCGATTGTTTGCCGCAGTCGGTTCCGACAAAAAATCATTTTTCCTTGCGGCAGGTTGTGGGCACAATGATCCCGCCCCCTATGAATTCAAATCCGCTGTCCAAGAGCTGTTCAAAACATAGTGTCCCAAGTCCGTTGCTCGAATCGAGCTCCCAAAATTTTACTGTACGAAGCCTGCTATGAATCGCCTGCCAGGAATAAAACTCTTTGATCTCACTGGTCGCGTGGCTGTCGTAACCGGCGCTACGAAAGGTTTGGGATTTGCTATTTCCGCTGCGCTTGCGTCTGCGGGCGCTAACGTCGTGATCGTTAGCCGCAATCAGTTAGAAGCAAGTACGGTCAGCGAAACAATTTCAAATCATTATGGTCACCAATCCATCGGCATTCGCGCCGACGTTTGCAATTCGGATGACGTTCGTTCGCTATTCACTCAAGTCTCCGATCAATTCGGCCGGCTTGATATTCTTGTTAATAACGCTGGCATCAACATTCGCGGCTCGATGGAAGAGCTATCGATGGATGATTTTCGTCAGGTCATGCAAACCAATGTCGAATCGGTTTGGAACGTAACTCGTGAAGCGTTGCCGATGCTTCGCCTTAGCCCAGCAGGACGCATTATCAATTTGGCAAGCACCTTGGGGCTTGTTGGTCTAGCCCGTCGAACACCTTATGCCTCCAGCAAAGGCGCGATTGTGCAAATGACCCGCGCGCTCGGCTTGGAACTGGCGGATACCCCCATTCGCGTCAATGCAATCTGTCCCGGCCCGTTCCTAACGCCAATGAATGAACCGATCGCTGGGACCGACGAAGCCAATCGATTCATTGTCGGTGCTGTCGCGCTGGGTCGATGGGCCGAAATGCATGAAATTCAAGGTGCTGCCATTTACCTGGCAAGCGACGCGTCAAGCTACACAACGGGCAGTATGCTGGTTGTCGATGGCGGCTGGACGGCGCGCTAATCCAACAGGCTTGCTGAGTGTCTTCAGTGTCGCCTTTCGCTCCGCGAAAGAGCGCTCTTTCGCCGAGCGCAAGGCGCCAC
>JAYVSE010000227.1:0-3839 GCA_043775635.1 Planctomycetaceae bacterium
AAATCGGCGTGAATCGTCCGAGCAATCAACAAGTCCGAGCAATCAACAAGTCCGAGCAATCAATCAGTCCGAGCAATCAATCAGTCCGAGCAATCAATCGGGTGAATGCAACCAGTCGCTGGTGCCGGTGCCAGAGTTTAGCTGGCATCATAGGTCCGCGCGTCGGTCCAGATTCGGCATTGGGCGAGCAGAAAAATCAACGGGCATTGCGTCTGGCGTTGGCCGACGAACGTTTGCGATCACGCAGTCGCGGTCAAAAAACGATGATTAAAATTCGCGGCGGACCGGCGACTTGAGTGCATCGCTTGGTTCGTCCATGTTTCGTGGCCTAGTTTGGCTGGTCCACTGCAGGCAGGGAGATGACTGCCACGCGTCTTCACCGTACCAGGATCGATACAATACGGCATAGTACTAAAACGCAAGCGAACGCCGGAAGCGTGAGCATAATTGCATTTCGGAATTTGCCAAGTACGAGGTGCCAGCCTGCGATTACGCAGCACACCGCGATTCCGAATAGGGATGCGGGAAATGTAGACGCGTTAACCAAGTATCGAACGTCGTATCCATTTGATGCATCTCGCAAAATGTTTGGCACTATCATCGCGCCATATGCTGTCATTAGGAACGCCAAAAAGAAAAGCAATGTTGCGGGAATCAATCCAAAACGAAAGCGACGCGCGCCAATCGCCGGCTCTCCGTTGGATGGTGGCAAGTAAGGAGTTGTTGGCATCGAATGCACCTCATGGACGAACGACCAAGCTAACCCGGCGGCGGCCAAGCAGCTTTGATTTGTAAACACGCCCGAACCGCCGCTCGGGTTGAGCGCCTTGTTCGCCCTTATTCTTCGCCGAGGAAATGTGACATTACACTATTTCGGAAGTCATCGTATTGCGATTCGGAAACGTCCCAAAAAGTGAAATTCGGCGACTTCCAAGTGTACGCACCATTTGAATCAGTCCATGCAAGCCACCGAGTTGCGACACGCCATTCGACGCTTGTATGGACGTAGGTGAGACGGCCCGGCTGTGAAGAAGTCAATGTTTCGCATGACGCAGTGGCGATGCCCACGCCAATAATACCGACACCCTTTGCGAACATGAAGATTGCGTTTCCGGGTTCTACCAATTCCATGTGGGACGGAAACTTAAAATCTTCCCACGCGGCTGCAAAGCCACGATTGTGCATTTCTTCTTCGAGGAGATATCCACCAGTTGCTGTTCGAGTTCCTTCGCGGCGATCGGTGTTGCAGACGAACCAACGAGTGGCGGAATCAAACAATTGCTGTAGAGAATCTGTTAGCGGAGTTTTGGCTGTTGAATTCGTTGGCGATTTGGCTTTCGCCTTTGCTTTGAGCTTTGCGAATTCGCGCCGAAGCGCTGATGTTTGACGCTGCAAGTCGGAAAGCTGCTCTACCGTGACAGCACTGGCGGTTTCCCACAAACGATCAAACCAAGCAGCCAAAGATTTAGCTTCGCTTCCAGTTGTTTCTATGCCGGCCTCAATATTTGAATCAAAACCACTGCCAGTAAAGTTGGCCGATGTAACCACTGCGTGCGATGTGCCAAAAACGTAGACCTTTGCATGAAGTCTTGGGCGTGGTGGCAGGCAGCGACATTTCACGCCAAGTTCAAGCAAGGCATTCAGCGATTCAATTGAGGTAGCGCCAGAGGCAACGTCAATAGGCGACAACGATGTAAGCAAGCGAACGTCACGCTTCGGGGCGGCAGTAAGAAATTGTCGTTCGGTAACGTACGCGGAAGCGATTCGAACTGTGTCAGTGCATTCAGTCAACAATTGAGATAGCCGCTGCCTGTGTCGGCGATTCGGAGTTCCGTCTTCGAGGATGAGGCTCGTCATCGGTGTCATGGGTCTTTTTGCGGCGACGTGCCGTTGAGGGCGAACGCTTGCCGTAACCGGGCGACGGCCAATAAAGTTTGCTAGCCAAAAAACCGTAGCCCGTCGCTCCGGTTCACGGCTTTGTTCGCCGCTCCTGGTCAACTAGAGCATCGAAGGACTTGGGTCTTCAAACTCAACGCTGAGCAGGAACCCACGGAACGAATCGTTAGGATTGTCGAATTCTGAGGGAGACAGCAAAACTAGGTTGACAATATCAGACTGTGTCGTCTCAGGCAGTCTCGCAATATATGGTTCAACAATTGCATCTCTCTCGTCTCGCGACAGCGAGTTGAAACGCTTATCAACAATGCGTACTCGAAGAGACGCAGAATTGTAACGGTAAGCATCAACACGATCAAAGCCCACCTTGAGTAGCAATTCCTCTACCGTACGAGACTCGAGTGTACGCATCGACTCCCACTTTGGTTTCTGTTCGGTCGTCATTGAATTTGCTCCTTCACCCACTTTAATACCTCAACAGACGTTCTTAGTAGCCCCCGCGTCTCGCCTCGACTACGTCGGCCAGTTTCGTACCGTAGGCTTACCGACCAGTCGAACCTTCGCATTCGTTTCGCTAGCTCTGGGGTAAGACGGATGCCGGTGTCTCGCAATTCTTGAAGGAGAGTCTCAGGCCTATGCATTGTACCGCCGGTCGTGATACGTTTCAATTTATCTGATCGGTCGATTGCTGGCGTATTTTCCAGAATCAACGCTTTTAGCGAGCACTCGACTACGTATCCGCCAATGTATTGTGCATCAAGAGTAAAGTCCAAATTAAGCAGAGCCTCCGCTGCGGTAAACCGCTGCTCAGCAACTTTTACAAAGTCTCGACTGTCTTTAGGCTGCATCTACGAACCAATTGGTAGTGAATAGGGATGTTCACAAGATATCGCATTAGACGTGGCACCGACCGATAATCGGTAAACTTTGTTTGCGCTCACGGAGTTAGCTTTTTGTTAGCCTATCGAATTCATCCTCAATCGCCTGTTGTTTTCGGTAGTTTGCGTATGCAGCCGCAAGTCCGCCAACAATCGCACCTCCAACGGCTACAGATGCAACAACGGGTAGAGCAACGAAAGCCGATGTTCCAACTGTAATAAAGCCGAGTATCTTCACCGGCACTGTCGCCATCGCGACGCCCGATAGTATTGATCCTGCTCCCGCAACAGCGGCACCTTTGGTTGCACCTTTTATACCTGAAGCAGCGATTTCTTGATGATTTTTCATTTCAGGCTCGATTGATCGCAACGCGCATTTGAGAACCGATAATTTCTGCAACTTGCTTTCGCAGATCATTGCGTTGCAAATCCTGCTGCAGCCCAATCAGCGCTCCATACGTACCTAGCGCGTGACTGGCATAGTCACCGGTCAGGCAGGCAACGGCTTCCGTAAGCGGTATCGGAATCGTGACGAAGTTGTCTATAAGCTCGCCAACGATGAAGCCAACGGCACCGTAGACAAGCGTATTCTCGTGAGAGAGTGCAAGACTTTTCAACTGCGAGGCCGAATTGCGTATAAAGTCAGAGCGTGCGGCATCCGGGAGACGTCTTGCGAGGTCAAGAAGGCGTGATTTTACTTCAATCGGCAGATCGTTATTCGTCATTGCAGTCTCCATCGTGATTAGGCGAACGTCTCGATTCACCTCGATCGCCAGGGCGATTTTCCACTTCGAGAGCGCTGAATCGCGATCTGTGGTGCAATCGTTTGTTCGTCGTGGTTGGTTCGTTGGTCGCGGCCTCACGCGGACCGCTGGTCAGTTGCATCATAGACGATTTAGGAAGACCAGACAACTCCGAGCGGATCAGATCGGAATTTCGGCACAGGCCCGAAGATGCCAACCAAACAAATCGGCGTGAATCGTCCGAGCAATCAACAAGTCCGAGCAATCAACAAGTCCGAGCAATCAATCAGTCCGAGCAATCAATCAGTCCGAGCAATCAATC
>JAYVSE010000228.1:0-7275 GCA_043775635.1 Planctomycetaceae bacterium
AGTAGCGGTACGGCGCGAGCCGTCCGGTGCCGTTTCGAAAAACCCAGCGAAACACCGGGCGGCTCGCGCCTCACCGCTAACAAATTGCTTCGCATTTTCTTTCCCAGGCAAGCTGGGTGGTGGCCGAAGGTCCTTTTGAAGTTATGGGGTATAAAAAGGCTTTCAGCCTGTCCGGCCAGGATAGTGACAGGCTGAAAGCCAATGCCACATTGATAGAATTGAATCCAATGAACAACATCACACGACGACAACTGCTACTCAATACGGCCAATGGTCTGGGTGGCATTGCACTAACAGCGTTGCTCGCGGAGCAAGGACTATTGGCAACGGACAGCACACCGCTTCGTCCAGTGATTGATCCGTCTTCACCGTTTGCGGCGCGTTCGCCCCATTTCCCGGCGCACGCGAAAAACGTGTTGATGATTTTTTGTTCCGGAGCTTGCAGCCAAATCGATACGTTCGACTACAAGCCGGAGCTTATCAAGCGACACGGGCAGCCGATGCCTGGAGCGGAAGGCTTGGTCACGTTTCAGGGCGGCCAAGGCAACTTGACCAAGAGCCCTTGGGAGTTCAAGCGGCGTGGCGATTGTGGCAAGATGGTTTCAGAGCTTGTTCCCATGCTTGGCGAGCTTGCGGACGAAATGTGCTTTATTCACTCGTTGACAGGCAAGACCAATACGCATGGACCGGGCGAGAACTTCATGTCAACTGGCTTTACGCTGGATGGCTTTCCCAGCATGGGAGCGTGGGTCACATGGGCGCTAGGAACTGAGAGTCAAAACATGCCCGCCTATGTTGCGATTCCCGATCCACGTGGCACTCCGCAATCCAGCGTCAACAACTGGGGACCTGGCTTCCTGCCAGCCGCGTTTCAAGGGACTGACTTTAACGCCACCCTACCGCTGCGAAATCTTGATCGCCCACAGGGCTTGGATGATACAACTGATCGTAAGACTCGCGATTTTTTGCAAAAACTGAATCGACGTCACCAAGAGCAATACCCTGGCGATAGTGAACTGGCCGCGAGGATTTCGAGTTACGAGCTTGCGGCGCGAATGCAGTTGAGCGTGCCTGAGGTAAGCAACTTGGCAACGGAGTCAGCCGCGACGTTGCAGATGTATGGCGCTGATGACACGACGAATCCGCTAAAGGCTTCGTACGCTCGCAATTGTATCCTTGGAAGACGATTGATCGAGCAGGGTGTCCGCTTCGTACAGGTGTTTAATGGTGCCTACCAAACTGGCGGCGAAGGCGTCAGCAATTGGGACGGCCACAAGCAATTGGAAACGCAATATGCTAAACACGGCCCCGTTCTCGATCAACCGACCGCAGCCCTGCTTCGCGATATGAAGCAGCGAGGCCTATTAAAAGACACGCTCGTCGTTTGGTGTACAGAGTTTGGCCGCATGCCAACGTTTCAAGCTGGCGCAAGCGGTCGCGATCACAACCCGGCTGGCTTTACAGCTTGGCTTGCTGGAGCGGGCGTCAAAGCACCGTTTACGTATGGAGCCACCGATGAATTCGGCTACAAGGCCGTAGAAAATGTCGCCACCGTTTACGACTTTCATGCGACGATACTGCACCTACTCGGACTCGATCATAAACGTCTCACCTACTACCACAATGGAATCGAGCGACGGCTGACGGATGTCCATGGAAATGTAATCAAGGACATCGTGGCGTGAGATTAGCAATGACCGACTCAATGCCACGCTTTCGAGTTTTTATCCTCTTGATCAGCTTAGCGTGGGCTGTCGATTGTCCAACGGCAATCATTGGTTGTAGATCACTTTTTGCAGAAGAACCCACTGAAGCCATCAAGGCATTTGTCGAGTCGAATTGCTCCGATTGCCATAACGCAGAGACTCATGAAGGTGAGCTCGACTTGACTTCACTTCGCTTCGATCTGTCATCCAGCGATTCGCGATTACGATGGATCAAAATCTACGATCGACTCGAGAAACTCGAGATGCCACCGGATTCGGCGGCGCTTTCGATCGACGACCGAAAGACCTTCACAGGCGTATTGGGTAAAAGCCTTAGCGCCGCGGATCACGCCGACGTCGTCGGCAACGGACGCGGTCCAATGCGTCGACTCAATCGTGACGAATACGAACAAAACATTCGTGACCTGTTGCATCTTCCTCAACTCGATATTCGTGACGTGTTGCCCGAGGATCGTGAATCGCATCACTTCAATAAGTGTGCGTATTCACTCGATATTTCGCGAGTTCAGTTGACCGCGTATCTCGATGCGGCAGAACTTGCATTACAGCAAGCCATGGCTCGCACTGCACAGCCACCGCCGCTTGAACATTACCGAGCCGTCGGCACACGTTTGTTTTCAGAACGGACCACATTCGGTGAACGCGAAGCGATGTTTTTCGCTAAGAATGATGCTGCGGTCGATGACAAACAACTCGATGCCATGCCCGAGGATCCCGAGCTTGAATTGGTGTTATTTCGCTCAGCACACTGGCCCTACTACGGCTATCCAAAAGGTTTCATCGCCAAAGTACCAGGCGAGTACAAGGTTCATTTTTCGGCGCGTGCCGTGCTGCAGCTAAAGGGCTACAAGTTGAAGCCCGCAACGCAACCACTTCCGATGACTTTTCGTGCTCGTAAGCCTTCAGGCCCGGATGTATCGGGCGATGTTCGAGCGACTGGAGGCGTTATCGATGTGTTGCCAGAAGTGAATGTTTTCGCAACGTCGATCCGATTGCGTGAAGGGGAAACGTTCGAATATAGCCTTTTAGGCCTCCCTGTACCGCTGGCTCGTAACGTAGACGGCGGTCCTCCCACCTATCGCTATCCACCCTTTCCAGAAGATGGCCAACCAGGGGTCGCGTTTCAATGGTTGGAAGTCGAAGGTCCGCTATCGCCTGCGTCTTGGCCGCCTGATTCACATCGCGTGCTATTCGACGATATCACTGCGCCGGTTGAGTCGACGCAGCCTCGTGAAGACGTCCGGCGATTGTTGAGGCGTTTCGTAAACCTCGCGTCGCGCGATCCGGTGCCCGATGAAACGCTGAGCCGTTTCGAGCAACTGATCTTCACACGATTGGACAAAGGCGCAGCGTTCAGCGATGCTGTGCTTGCCGGTTACAAGGCTTTTCTTTGCTCCAGTCATTTTCTGTATTTGCGAGAGCCTGAGCTTGAAGAAGATCACGACGCGATTGCTGCGCGTCTATCTCACTTTCTTCAAAATACGCGAGCGGATGGCGCGTTAATGGCGTTGGCTCGAGCGAAGCAACTTCGGAACGCGAATGTTTTGACTCACGAATCGGAGCGATTGGTGGCAAGTGATGGCTTTGATCGTTTTGTGACGAGCTTCACTGACTATTGGCTTAACCTTCGACATATCCGCAGAGATGACCCCGACGTGCGGCTTTACCCCGAGTATCGATTTGATGATTATCTAATCGAATCGATGGCCCAGGAAACGCGATCATTTTTCAAGGCGATGTTCCGCGAAAACTTACCAATCGCATCCTTGATTGAAACCGATTTTGTTTTCGTCAATGATCGACTCGCCAAGCATTACGGATTACCGGCGCAGCGTGGTTCGGCGATTCGCAAAGTCAGGCTCGACGCAGGCAGTCCCTTCGGCGGTTTGTTGACACAGGCCGCCATCTTGAAAGTGACGGCTAACGGCACTTCGACATCTCCGGTTGTTCGAGGTGCCTGGATAATGGACCGACTCCTTGGACAGCCACCTCCGCCGCCACCTGCCAGCGTCCCGGCGGTGGAGCCCGACATTCGCGGAGCGAAGTCCATCCGCGAGCTGCTTGCACTTCATGCCAGTTCCGAGTCCTGTGCTGGCTGCCATGCGAAGTTTGATTCGGTCGGCCTGGCGTTGGAAAACTTTGATATCTTAGGAGGATGGCGGACGCAATATCGCGGTATTTCGGAGGGTGAACGCATCGTCGGTATCGACCGCGCCGGACACGACTTTGCATACGCTTTGACATCGACGATTGATGCAAGTGGCGTGTTAGTGGATGGTAAAGCGTTTCAAGATATTCGAGAGCTTAAATCAATCCTGGTCTCGAATCCTCGTCAACTTGCTCGCAACCTACTTAACCAGTTTACCGTTTATGCTACGGGCACGCCGGTTCGCTTTTCTGACCGCGCGGAGATTGAAACGGTCCTCGACCAATGCTCGTCCGATGGCTATCGGTCTCGCGACTTGTTGGTTGCGTTCATCCAGAGCAGAATATTCGTCGGACAATCAGGCGTGAGGTGATGAAGTGGATTCGCAGTTGAAGGTTCTCTTTCGATGGTTGACTAGACTAATAGTGATGCTCGTTGTCGTAGCCATGGGTTTTGCAGCGATTGATCGCGCTAACGCTGTGGAAAATACTGGTGTGCGAAACTTCTTATTTACTTACTTCAAAGGTAATGGCGAAGACGGTTTGCATTTGGCCTGGAGCAACGATGGCTTAAAATGGGAGTCTCTGAATGGAGATAAGTCTTTTGTTACACCGCAGGTCGGAGGCAAATTAATTCGAGACCCATCGATCGTTCGTGATTCCAATGGCGTTTTTCACATGGTTTGGTCGAGCGGTTGGTGGGACCTTGGGTTTGGCTATTCATCGTCCAATGATCTCATTCATTGGAGCGAACAGCGGTTCATCGGCGTCAATGAAGACGTCGCTGGGGCAAAGAACACATGGGCTCCCGATCTGTTTTTTGATGAGAAATCGAAGCAATTTGTCATTGTTTTTTCGACAACCATTCCCGGCCGATTTCCGGAAACTGATCAAGGCGGTGACCACAATCACCGGATGTACTTTATCACGACCAAAGACTTTATCAAATTCTCGGCACCGAATATCTTGTTCGATCCTGGTTACAATAGTATTGATGGCACCTTGGTTGCGATCGGCGAAGGTCTGACATTGATCTATAAAGATGAACGGCCAGGGCAGAAGCGACTGCACGCTGCGACGACCGATTCACTTGGACATCGCTGGGCAACATCTGGCGGTCCAATATTGCCGCGTGATTGGGTGGAAGGCCCGACCGTTCTTAAAGTCGGTGATGTTTGGCGATTGTATTTCGACTGTTACCTGGATGGTCATTATGGAGGCGCGGAAAGCAACGACGGAATTCATTGGCGTGACATCACCACGGCAATCGAGATGCCTGCGGGATTTCGGCACGGGACGGCATTTGAAGTTGAACGAGAAATACTCGATCCGTTGCTTCAACTTCAAAGTGAAGATACCTCGCGCAAGTAAATTGATTTATGAACCGACGACGAACCAATCGATTTTCGCAAAGGCTCAGCAATGCGAAGATTCCACGACGGGCATTCCTGCGTGGAGTTGGAGTCGGCCTATCTCTACCGCTGCTTGATTGCATGCGACCTGCAAATGCGAAAGCAGATCAAACGTTGTCTCCTAAACGAATGCTGCTGATCTCCAATAATCTTGGCGTATTACCCAAGCCGTTTTTCCCATCGACTTATGGGCGCGGCTATGAGTTGTCACCGTATCTGGCTCCGCTAAGTGAGTTTCGAAACGACTTTACTGTCTTTAGTGGTCTGTCACATCCAGGTGTGGTTGGCGGACACAGCACCGAGAATTGCTTCCTCACATCCGCACGTGGCCCAACCAAAAGCGGCTTCCGCAATCAAATTTCGTTGGATCAATTTGCCGCCGAACAACTTCAACAGACCACTCGCTTCCCGACGCTCAATTTGGGCGTCAACATCGACAAAGCAAATCGCAGTCTTTCCTGGACCCGTGACGGCGTACTTTTGCCAGCCGATGATAGCGCCGCGTCACTGTTTCAAAAGATGTTCGTTCAAGGCGATTCGACTTCTATCCAACAGCAAGTGCAGCGATTCGAAGAACGCGGTAGCATCCTCGATGCGTTGCTGGACGATACCAATCGATTCAGCCGTGAACTGGGAAGCGACGACAAGAGTCGGCTTGAACAATACCTTACCTCCGTCCGCGAAATTGAAGAGCGATTGCAGATTTCGATTGACTGGGAACGACGTCCAAAGCCGACGACAAGCCAGAATGAGCCGAATGACATCGAAGACAAGAAACTTTTCTTGCAGAAGTTTGAATTGATGTTGTCCATAGCGCAGTTGGCATTCGAGTCCGACTCGACTCGCATCATCACTTTAATGGTCGATGCGTTTGCAACGCCAGCGTTTCGATTGCATGAGAACGAATACACGTCCGATGGCTATCACAACCTCAGTCATCACGGACAAGCGGTCGATAAAGTCAAACAACTCGAAGATGCCGATTTTCAGCAAATGCATCTGCTCCGTAACCTGCTCGCAACACTGGCAAGCAAGCGTGATGGTGACCAGCGTCTCCTCGACCGAACCATGGTCCTCTTCGGCAGCAATATGGGTGACGCCAACACACACGACAACAGCAACTTGCCAATTCTACTTGCCGGCGGTGGATTCAAACACGGTCAGCACCTTGGCTTTAACCGCGAGGAGAACACGCCGCTGTGCAACCTGTTTGTGTCGCTGCTGCAACAACTTGGCATCGATGCGACAGGGTTTGGCTCAAGTTCCGGCTCGCTAAATGGACTGTAATCTGCATTCCAAGCAAAGTCATTGATCATCGCCTCAAATGCGAAGGACCGGCGATCGACGACATTGTAAGTGTGCAGGACAATGGTGGATCTCACTCGGTCAAAAACGCAACATCTCGTGATTGTTCTAGATGGACCCCAATGGCCTTGTGCCATTGGTGAACAAGATTAGTAGCTTAGAAACATGCGATTCAAAACCAACGCATTTCCTCCAAACCGCCGCCAAAGGCGGCGGTTTGGAGGAAATGCGTCCGCTGGGAGCATGACCGTTTAGCTTGTTAATCTTCTTCACCAACCAGGCGAGCAGACTGGGGTCTCGAATCGTATTTGGCACAGTCGAACTAACACGATGCACACAAATAAAAACGCTCGTATCGACGCCGACTATTTTTTCCAAAAAAGTTAGACTTACTCCGTTGACACCCGGCAATGGATCGGTACGATGCACAAACTACTCGTGGATGGATGATCACCTTCACAAAACACAAACTCTATTCACATTCGCCAGCACACGGGTCAACCACCTTGCAGGGTCAACCACCTTGCAGGGCCAACCACCTTGCAGGGCCAACCACCTTGCAGGGCCAATCACCTTGCAGGGCCAATCACCTTGCAGGGCCAATCACCTTGCAGGGCCAATCACCTTGCAGGGCCAACCACCTTGCAGGGAGTCGACTGATGACGCGTCCAGTCTGGGTTTGGAAT
>JAYVSE010000229.1:0-3182 GCA_043775635.1 Planctomycetaceae bacterium
GCGAAAGAGCGCTCTTTCGCGGAGCGAAAGGCGACACTGAAGACTTTTTTAAAGTCAGACTTGCCGTCGATCTTGTCACGAGCGTAGGGTATGCCGCTAAACAGGTTGTCAATTACTTCGTATTTTGGGGAGGTGCATGGATGCGCCCATCTGCAAACGCTGGCAAATCGATCGCTGGCAAATCGATCTCGTTGATTCTGCCTGCTTGGAACGAAAGCGAGGCCATTCTCCGAGCCATTGAAGAAGCTGATGCGGGGCTTCGGCTGGTCGCCTCGGACTATGAGATCATCGTTGTTGACGATGGAAGCACCGACAATACGGCAGCACTCGTCGAGCAAATAGCAATTGAAAATACTGCTGTTCGATTAGTGCAACACAATCCAAATCAAGGCTACGGTGCGGCTTTAAGAAGCGGATTTGCAGCGGCAAAGAAAGATTTGGTTGGATTCACCGATGCGGACCGCCAATTTGATTTGACGGAATTAAACCGTTTCGTCCTTTTGGCCGAACGCTATGACATTGTGTGCGGCTACCGAATTGACCGCAAGGACACTGCTCTTCGATGCTTGTACTCAAAGATTTACAACCAACTTGTGAGGGTACTGCTTCGTACCGATGTCCGTGACGTCGACTGTGCATTGAAACTATTTCATCGCAAAGACGTTCAAAAATTGGTGATTTCAGGCAATGGCTTTCTCGTTAACTCCGAGATTTTGACTCAAGCGAAGCAGCGTGGATTAAGTATTGTTGAAGTGGGTGTTTCGCATCGTCCACGAGTCGATGGGCAAAGCACGGTTTCGATCTCGCACATTCCCAAAGTCTTAAGCAGCTTGGTACGTTACTGGTGGAATTCGGTCCAGTTTCCTCAAGCAGCATCGGCGCAGAGCACTGACAAGCGACACGCAAATGATTCGTTGATTTCCGAAAAGCGTGCTGGTTGGATGCAATGGGTATTGCTCCTCATTGCTGCGGTTTTCTTGCTGACCAACCTTGGTTATCCGCTGATTGATCGCGACGAAACACGGTATGCTGAGATTCCGCGAGAAATGTTGGCTACGGGCAACTGGATATTACCGCAGTTAAATTTTCAAACGTATTACGACAAACCGCCGCTGGTGTATTGGTTATGTGCATGTAGCTTCTCCTTGTTCGGTGTTAACGAAACGGCCGCGCGTCTGGTGCCAGCGCTAGCGGCGCTGGCGACGATTGCTGCGACGATGTGGTTTGGATCTAGAAATTTTAGTAAACAAGTGGGCCTGATTAGCGGCGCTGTGTTGATCCTTTCCATCGGGTTTGCATTTACAAGCCGTTATTTACTGCTCGATGGTGTGCTCGCGATGTTGCTAACGATGTCGCTTTTTACGGCCTACGAATCCATCCGTACCGATCGTCTGAAATTGAAATGGTGGTTAGCGTCTGGACTCTTTTGCGGCCTGGCCTTCCTTGTAAAGGGGCCATTGGCGTTCGTTCTTTGGCTGCCACCGGTATTCGCATTTACATGGCTTTCGGGATTCAATGCCAAGCCGCGATTTTGGCACTACTCGCTTTTTGGTGGCGTCGTGGCGTTAGTCACCTTGCCTTGGCTTGTCGCGGTTTCGATCCAGGACGCAACTTTCCTAAGTGAATTCTTTATCACGCACAATCTTCGAAGATTCGCCGGAAAGTTTCATGACCGCCCCATTTGGTATTTTATCCCGGTACTGCTGTTAGCTGGCCACCCGTGGTCTTTCCTAACGGTTCCATACGCGAAGTTTTTATTCGGACATGCCGGAGAAATTCGATTTCAGCGTCCACCCGTGGTCGGCTTCTTACTGATCTGGAGTGCTTGGTGTTTTACTTTTTTCTCGCTGTCGAGTTGTAAATTGCCGACCTACCTTTTGCCTATGGCACCAGCCTTGGCATTAATGATCGGACATTACCTTGGTTATGTGTTAGCAAACTCATCGAACCAAACTCAGAATTGGCTAGCGCGTTTCTGGTCAGCACGGTTTGCCACAGCGGCAACCTGCTTTGCCGGCGTGTCTTTTGTTGCTTTTGTTGTCAGTACCGGCATTGATACGTCTTTCAGCATGTACCTTTGGGCGCTACTCTGGACGGTATTGCTCGTCTCCGCAATCATCCTGCTACGGGATCGGCACCAAGCGGAACATGCCTGGGCCTCATCCGCAGCTCTCGCATTTTTGCTTGCCGTGATGGTTATGCATCAGTCAATCCCGGCGTACAGTCGGTCGCAGACAATGTTTGGAATTCAATCTTCAATCACCGAATTTATCGCATCCGAATCAAAACCTCCCATCGCCACCATCGCCCACGAGTTTTCTGAAGTACCGTTTTACTTGAATCGATCGGATATTCGTAATTTTAATAATCTCCGAGAGAAAGAGTTTCAACAGTTCGTCCAGGCACATCGTCGCTCGATCCTCGTGATTGAGAGCAAAGTAGCCGCTGAAAGACTTTGGGAAGAACTCCCTTCGGGCGCATCAGTCAGATCGCTATCGATTCAAGGTCCCGGACAGATTTTTGAAATGATTTACAATCAACCTCTCGATCGAATTGCCGAACAACCAGCTGCCCCTACGGCAAAGTAACGGCAATCTGTGGTCAGGCAATTCGGTTTGGCCAGCGTCTCCATGCGCTGATGATTGATCAGAACGAATGGACGCTATTCTTAACTGTGGCCAGCGCCAACTAACGCGGTTCTTGCAGTACATTACAAGCACGAAGCGCAAGCGAGTGAATTACTTACGTCCAATTCACTTGCTTGTGATTTTTGAAGCTGCGAAGGCCTATCGGTTTCTTGGCAAAAGGAAAAACTCAACGTAGCCAGGGGCAATGCTGGGCTGTTAAAGCTCAGACGCCGCGGTGGCACGCCAGACATATCGGCCGCTTGGCGACGAAACTGCTCTACCAAGTTAAAGGCAGTCAGCGACGTATACAGCTCGTTCATCACCATCTCCTTACTCTTGGCCGTGATGTTCTCGGTGCCCATCGCCACCTTGATGTACTTGATGTCTGTTTCGACGTCGTAGCGACTTTGGTAGCGATCGGCGCACGATTGCGCATCCTCGGTTAGCGTGGTGACCAAGTAAGCACTCTTGCATAAGTTTTCGCACATTACTCGTTAAACCGCGTGCCCATCGGGCCGCGTGTTTTGAGGCAAACGCGCGGGGCGATGCCCACGC
>JAYVSE010000230.1:0-4376 GCA_043775635.1 Planctomycetaceae bacterium
CAGATCAAAGACCAGAAACAGATCGAATTACTGATTGGTTACTTGGAACGCAATCGGTCATGGATACCCAACTACGCGTTACGTCGCAAGTTGGACCTAAGCAACTCGAGCAATCCAGCCGAACGGACGAACAACCTGCTTGCCTCGCAACGTCAGAAAAAGAACGGTATGAGTTGGTCCACCAGCGGCTCGCAAGCACTCAGCGCTTTAGCTTGCGTAGTCCTTAACGATCGTACGAGAAAATGGCTCAACGAGGCGAAATTTACCCTGACTTTCAACCAAGCAGCCTGATTTCAATCGCACAGGTCAAAATGCATTGCTATTAGGCGCGACCGACTGACAACGACTGCCGCGGCCGAATCGCCAAGTCATGCCAAATCCAACCCAATAGCTTTCGATAGATGACTGCGTGAAGGCACCGAGTTGTTCCGTGTCACGCAACATCCCGCCCGCCATGAGGTCCATATCTATCCCCGGTAACAGATCCACAACGCCGACACCAACTGAAATTCGATTCTGAGCAGTCACTGCCAAAAGTCCCTGAGAGTAACGTACCAATCGAATATCACCTGGTTGTACGACTCCGCCTAAGTTCGGACCGGGAGACTGATCAATCGGGTTTTCTGCCCAAACGTAGCCACCACGTAACCGAAATTTACCAATGGAATACTGGGCACCCAATTGGACCACGAACTGGTTATCGTAAATCGCTTTAAAAAGGGCTGCTTCGTCATGAAGTTTGTATAAGAAGTCGCCCCCCAACAACAAACGTACATCCATCAATGCTGTGTTCGCCAAACCAAGCCCAATGTTCTGCGGCAGGTCCATCGAGACGTCAACGCTTTGTTGCCCGACGCCCGGATTGAGAATAAAGGCGTTGTCAAATCGGTGTGATTGTTTAGTTTGATAGTAAGCACCGATCGTATTGGAATCGTTCAATAAATAGTTGGCTCCGAACGTTCCGCGCAGCGCGTAATCGTTTGTCATTCCACCAGTGCCGACAAACGGCCCATCAAAGAAGGCAATTCCCAATTCAACCGTAGAGCCAATTGAAAGACGGTCAGTCAGATCAACCCCAACTGAAACCGGCAGACCAAACATTGCCAAGCCGGCATTGGTACCGTTGCTCTCCGGGATGTTTCGAAAGTCAACCACCGCGCCACTGGTCGTGACAAAGCCAACGCCCAATGTTACAGGTAAGCCGAATTCTGAAAATTCCTGTGAGACCCCGATATTGCCAGCAGGAACGCCTTGCGCATTAGATTTTCCTGAAAATGCTTCAATGGGTGTCGAGCCAGTCACCGGAATGCGTGCACTTTGGCTAAGGTTGTAAGTGGGCTCCGCCCAAGCGCCGCCGAAAATGAACTGGGTACCCTTGAACTGAGTGAGTGATGCTGGGTTGCCGTTGATGCCCGAGATAACATCTTGAGGTCGCGCAATGCTGACACCGCCCATCCCACCCGATGCCGGCATGAGCGTGTTGTGAAGTTCAACTCAAAACGTCTGTGCTTCCACGGCGCTTGTCGAAGCCAGGAGTGCCGCTCCGCCAAAAAGGAATCTAAATAGAGAATTCTTTGTTGATCGCTTCATACAGCATCCAATTAAGCTCAGACAATCAAATGCGAGACCGGCTCGATTGAGATCGCCAGCGATACTTCATCGTCAACAAAGAGAACAACGACAGCGTCACCTCGCAATCATCGAATCAATTCAGCATCACTCGGTATCAATTTCGGCTTGCGCGGCAAACCCTTGATAGTCTTCGCAGCTTGACAATTGACTTGGCTTCGCATGTAAAAAGGTTGCCGGTGAAGTTTGGGATCCCAGCTACCCCAGCGAATAAACCAACGAATGTAATCCAATAATTAAGGACGCATTACCTTCAAATTTACACCGATCATTACGCCGCAGGGGCGATGTCGTTGACGGGGACCAACCCGGATAATCTTCCCGGCAGAACTGTCTCGACAAAATGCCGTGCTACCAGCCGTGCGATCCCTGCCGATCCGGGGCAATCAACCGACGCAGCGGAAACGAAAAAACCCCGACCAATCCCAGCTTGGGATTGGTCGGGGCAGTTGTACCTATGACCCCTACGGGAATCGAACCCGTGTTACCGCCGTGAAAGGGCGATGTCCTAGGCCGCTAGACGAAGGGGCCGAAAATTTCCTCGGTGGCAAATAGCCGCGAGCAATTTGCCGCGAAGTAAACCATGCGACGGCGATGCCGTCAAGGGTTGTATCGACAAGAAGGTATCCATTGTCAACATTTTCATTAACCGGACAGTTGGGTATTTCCGGTTAAAAGACGTTTCGCCACGTCAAAAATACTCGCCATGCCCACCGCTACGATTCAATCGAAGCGTCGTCAGACTCGGGCTGAAGTGAGTTTTGAATCGCCTCATAAACTTCGTGACGATGCACTGGAACTTCGCGAGGAGCTTCCACCCCGAGACGTACTTTGTCACCGCGAATTTCCACGACAACGATACGAATATCATTGTTTATGACGATACTTTCGTTCTTTTTTCGAGATAGTACTAACATGGTTCATTCCTTTGCTACCGGCGCTGAATCGGCGGACATTCCGTCGATCGAAGCTGTGGATAGGTTCCAACTTTCACGAGTGAAGCGACCGGCCATATACGACACACGAATTGCGTCAACGGGGCAGTTCCTTGAAATCACTCTACGTCATGCGAGTTGCTCGTCAAGCGCAGGCAACCCCAATTTTGAGATTTTATTAAGTTTTTGGCTTTGATAGACGACGATTGCCCCCAACAAGTGCGCACCGCAACTTTCTTTTGTCATTGAAACCTTAAACGCAGAAAAATGTTAATGTCGACAAAAAATCGCGAATGTTTGTACGAACCGCACTGGTCTGATTGTCGTCCTATTCTATAAAGACACATCTCAGGAAACCAGTTTTTAACTCACGGATCTCAAAACGTGGCGAAATGCGGGTAAGGGTAGAAAATGGTTAAATTCTCAACAAATGACGACCCACTCGACGCGCCCGAGGACCGTTTAGGCAATCGAGGTTTAATTGACGCGACTGAAAACGTAAGTTGGGGAACGTTTACGGTGCAGTCGGCAAACCAGACGTTGCCGTTGGTTGAACGAATCGTTTTGGACCTCATGGGGCTGTCCCGTGAGCTCGAACTGCAGGGGCCGCAGATGCAAGGCATTGAGTGCCTTCCAAAACCGACGAATTTGGCTGCTTTCGTGGATGAATTGGATGCGATCAAGGAATCATTCAATACCGATCGCCAGCGTTTAGAATCCTGTCATCGGGAGCTTTTGGCGTTGGGTGTGAGAATCGATTCACTGCGAGATGGCGTGATTGATTTTCCTGCGTTTGTAAACCGGCGTCCCGTTCTGCTTTGCTGGAAGGTCGGCGAACCTGCCGTGACGCACTGGCATCATCCAGCGGAAAACTTTCTAAATCGCCGGGAAATAGCGGATCATTGCTTTGACCTTGCACCGACTTCGGTGGCGAAAATCCCATAGGCTCGACGATCACGTGATGCCTTGGCGACGAATCAAACTTTGAAGATGCTTCAAGCATGGCATGTCAACAGCAACAATCGTGTTGACGAGCCGTTTCGATCCAGGTCCTGATTTGGGGAAGGCTCGGCGCTGGTTGTCCACAGGAAATTCGCTGGCCACGAGTGCTGAGAATGAATCGGTGTAGGTCACGTCGCAGTGCGACCGGGGATTCCTTGGCCAGTCCACGAACGGTTCGACGGTGAATAGCAAACAACAATCGAGCCTCGGTCGACGTCATTTCTCGAAACTGGCGAGCGAATTGCAGAACGCGTTGTCGCCGCTTTTTGACGCGTGCTGCTCGGACTGGGTCTAGGTTTTTGCGATACGGCATAGCCGTCGGGAGCCGCACGACACAGTCCCCAGAAATTAAGGCTGGTTGCTCAGAATCGGGGCCTTGTTTCAAAGAATCGTGTTTGGAGCTATCTGAGAGAAGTCCGAGGTTGACTTTAGCATACAGGACAGTCGTCGCAGATTCTTCCACGAAACGCGACTCTTTTCGACGAATTCGGTCAAAAAACCAACACCACATCTTCACAAGTTCCCAATCGCACTACGTAGGTTAGGCTGCCAGCCTGATTGTCTCATCAGAAGTACCCCATTCGGTCCGCTGCCGTCCATAGCAAGAGCATTTTCCCCTCCTAATTGGGTGTGACATGGTTTGCGGGACGGATTGAGGTCGCGAGAATTTTGCTGATGATTTACAATACGAGGGCTTCAGTTAGTGTGACTGGGGTTTTGGAGGACATTTCTGGGAGAATTGCCATGGATTCGGCTGGTCAAACGATTTCGCTCGATCAAATTGTCGATCTGGTCGTCGAGAGGCTGATG
>JAYVSE010000231.1:0-49461 GCA_043775635.1 Planctomycetaceae bacterium
TCGCGCCTCACCGCTAACAAAATGCTTCGCATTTTCGTTCCCAGGCAAGCTGGGTGGTGGCCGAAGGTCCTTTTGAAGTTGTGGGGTATAAAAAGGCTTTCAGCCTGTCGAGACGCTTAAGGAAAGATTTTCGAGGAGATTCCGTTATGAAGGCATTTCAATACATACCTCGAGCTTGGCATGCAACGCTCCATCGGATTCTCGCAACGACCACGGTCGTTGCCATCGCGATGGGCATGGCGTATTGTGGCTTGGCAAATGAACGGGAGAGAAAGTACCCATTTCCGACGGTGCCCCGATCGATTTTAGAACGACTCGGCGAAATCAAGCTCGGTGAGCCAGCCGTCGTCGATTCCGTAGAATGGGAAATCTTGGAGGATGCTTGGGCACGGCGTGACTCGCCCGATACCGAAAAGCAAACGCCAGAATACGATCGGTTAGTTGTGAGGTTGATGCTCACCGCATCGGGTGTTGTGACGGAAGCGGCACAAGAGCCATATATCCAAAAACTCAATACACTTATTGCCGATGCACGTTTGGCGATTGACAAAGGAAAGCCGGACGCACATCCCGGTGAGTCGCTTATACAGTTTCTTCACGCTGGCGTTATGCATGGAGGGTACGAACTCTCGCAATCTTCGTTCGCGGCTGTATTTGACAGCGGCATTTACAATTGCGTTTCGAGTACAGCGATGTACTTTGTAATCGGTCGCAAGTTAGGTCTTAAGATGCAGATCATATCAATACCAGGAGGCTCATTCTTAAGCGGCCATGCATGTCTCAACCTGATTGAGGGAGATCGAATCTACGAAGTTGAGCCGACGAATCCGAACGGCTTTGATTGGGGAACGAAGCTTAGCCAACCCGGAGTCTTTACGATTGGATTTCAGCCCGATCGTAAGGATGGACATATCGTCGACGGGATTGGTTTGGCTGCAACCATCTATTCCAACCGAGGCGTAGACGCGTCGAAAGCCGAAAATCATGATCGACTCGCCGCAGCAAGTCTTGGCCTGCGAGCGTTGATGTGCGACCCATACGATTCAACATCCGCTCAAAATGTCCTTGCGGTCTTTACCAATTGGGGACCAGTTTTGGCAGCGGAGGGACGCTATGACGAAGCGATTCGGACACTCGCGTTTGGATATGAAGTAACGCAAGACGGTGGCGTCAAAAACAATTTGTCGATCACGGCTTCAGAACAAATCGCTTCACTTTTGAATGACCAAAAAGACATTGAAGCGAAAGCTGCTATCGAACATGCTGCGACGATGTTGCCAGAGGACAACGATTTTAAGAATGCTGAGCCGTGGATCCGACACGCAAGCAAGTCCTATGACGATGAGGGTGGTGAGGCTGCACTCGCGGCTATTGAACGAGCGATCGTGATGACAAGCGAAAAGAATCACTTGAGCTTGTGCAAATATCGCACTTCATTGTTTCGCCGGTGGTCACAAGACTTGCTAACAAAATCAGATGCAAACGGATCCGTCAGCGTGCTGGTCCGTGGGTACAAGATCAATCCGAGCGACGAAGATCTAAGCGGCGGCATCGCCTTTCATACGCAGGAGGCACTTGGATTCCTTGATAATGATGGTGCTGATCCAGCGGCTGCAGTTACCCACGTCAACGACTTGGTAGCCAAGTTTCCAACCGTAAAAGTGATCGCCGAATTTGCATCCGCACACGTATATCGAACGTTGGCGACGTTGCGTGAGCAGAAGAAGTTTGCGGAATCGCTTAGCGCTGCGAAAATCTACGAAGCGATGCCGAGCTCGACGGGGGAACCGGAGCAGTTCATTGCTCAGGCATGGTGCGATTGGGCAGAGTTCTATTTCGATCAAATGAAGTTTGACGAAGCGATTGAAAAGTATGTCAACGGTTTAAAATCGTTACCTGGTAACGAACGTCTCATGCGCGGCCTTGCCATGACGGCGCTGGAGCAGATCACTTCGCTATTGAAGGATAAGCATGATCGAGAAGCGCAGGCCGCGATCGATCGTGGAGCCACCTTGATGCCCAACGACGGCAATTTCAAAAATGCCGAGCCGTGGATCAGATACATTTTCCAGTGTTACGAAGACGAAGGTGGCGAGGGTGCGTGCAATGCGGTCGAACGAGCCTTCGCGACAACCAATGAAAATGATCACATGGCGATAATGACGTGTCGGACATCACTGCTCCGACGCTGGTCGCAATACTTACTCGGCAAGTCGGACGTTGACGGTTCTGTGAATGTGTTGGCGCGTGGCTTTGCGATGAATCCGTCCGATGAAGACCTGCGCAGTGGCATCGCGTATCATACGCAGGAAGCTCTTGATATTCTTGACAAAGCCGGTGCTGATCCGGCCGCAGCGGTTGCTCATCTCGGTGTGCTGAAGCGTACGTTTCCCGCAGTTGAAACGGTCACTGAGGTTGCACTTGCGCATGCGCGTAGGTCGATTGATTCCATCTCGGACGGAGGTCGGTTTTCCGATGCGATAGCGGCCGCAGGTGTCTACTCCAGGATGATTGATTCTACGGAGGATCCACGGCAGTTAGTTGCTCAGGGTTGGGAGAGCTGGGCCGAACATTTCTCTGAGCAAAAGAAATGGGTCGAGTCGATCGAAAAGTTTGTTGAAGGGCTGAAAGTCTTGCCCGGTGATGAACGTTTGATAAACGGAGCGGTTCGCGCGGTTGATGATTGGGCGGACGAGGCGATGACATTGAAGGACTGGGGTGGTGCCATCACCGTTTACGATCGAGGACTCAAGTATTTTCCAGAAAATGAACATCTGATTAACAATCGTCAATACTGCCGCGAGAAGAAAGCTGAACGTGACAAGGACGCAGAGAAATAGCGATTTCTTGACACTTCTCGCCTTTTCTAAAAGTCTTCTGCGGAATTTTTCGAATCCTAAAAAACGTACATTTGCCTTTTGATCGAGTATACTGCGGCTCCATGAATGGTTGGCTGGAGGCAGATAGAAGAGTACTTCTTATTTGCTGTTCGTCTTTTTATTTCGCTATGGAATTGTTATTTGACGCGGTCGAAATCAACGCCCTTGCTGCGACGAAGATCTGCCCGCCGCATTGGCTTGGAGCGGCTTGAGTCTCGTTGCTTACTTGCGGTGAATGTTCCTCTGGTGAATTCTGGATTTGAATCCGTTCGCTTGGCTCCATGGGTGCAGTACGGTGCAGCGCCCGTTGTCAGCCTAGTAACGGACACCGTGCATGCTGGAAGCAAAGCGGCATTGGTGCAAAATCGTGCCGCCAGCGACCAGGGTATCGCCCGGCATTTGCCCGAGTTGCTGCTGGATCAAGACTATGAAATAAGCATCTGGGTACGACTGAAGCCGGGAGTCGGACCGACAAGTGGCCCAGTGTCCGATGACATTCGTTTGCAAATCATCGTCGAGGATGGCCGCGAAACTCGCTACGTCAACATCGCAACAGAACAAGTCGACGCAACGGCGTGGGTGAATCTGAAAGGCGGCTTTCGCATCGAACCTGGGATTGCCCCGGCCTTGGTACAGATGGATATTACCGCCAAAGACGCACGATCCAATTTTTATGTTGATCAGTTGCAAGTAAAGGCCGTTGATTGGCTTACTGCGGCAAACGATCGAATTGAACGGTTCCGTAAGCGGGATGCGGTATTGCATGTCGTTGACGCTAACGGTAGTCCACTTTCCGCAACCTCCATTGAAGTTCGACAGGTTGACCAGGAGTTTGGTTTTGGGGCAGCTCTCGATGACCAGCAATTGGCTAATCCGAGCTATACGAATTTCTTCAAGGATAACTTCAAGTGGGCGACCGCAGAAAATGCGATGAAGTGGCGATTCAATGAGTCCACGCGAGATGTAGAGACCTTTGGCGAGGCGGATGCATTAGTAAATTTTACAGAGTCCAACGGAATCAAGCTGCGAGGTCATAACCTTCTCTGGGGTGCCGACTTCGGCGCACCCGATTGGGTTAGAGCCCCGAGTGGTGCAACTTTGCTTTCCGCTGGTGCGCTGCAGGGCGAAGTCAATGAACGATTGCGATCAATTGTTACACGTTACCGAGGCAAGCCTGAACAATGGGACGTGATCAATGAGTCGTTAGGCATACCATTCTTTCAACAAATCCTGGGCCCGAACACGAACGCAGACACGTTCCGCAAAGCTGCGACGTTAGATCCCAATGCAGTGCTGTTTACGAATGAGTTCGGGATCATTGATGGTGCCGCAAACTACGGTGATGAGTATCGTGCGTTTATACAGAATTTGCAGGCAACGAATACGCCAGTCGGTGGCATTGGCGTCGAGGCGCACTTAGATCGCGGGATTTCTTCGACTGCGATCCAACTTGGCTTGCGGCATCTGACTGATTTGGGGCTTCCCATTTGGCTTACCGAATTCGACTTAGTGAATTCTGATGTCGCCAATCGAGCTGCCGATCTTGAACTCTTTTATCGGACCGCATTCAGCATTCCTCAGGTTGAAGGGGTTGTAATGTGGGGCTTTTGGGCTGGTTCTCATTGGCGAGGTCCCGATGCAGCGCTGGTCAACGAAGACTGGTCGCTAAACGCGGCTGGAAGCAAATACTTTGAATTGATGAACGAATGGACAACAGAAGAAAATGGTACTGGCAGCAGCTTAGCGTTTCGTGGATTTCACGGAACATATGAGGCGACGATCACCATGGCAGATGGGACGGTGCAGCATCAAACTTTTACTCTTGGCTCCAATTCATCGACGACTCTTCATGTATCCGTTGGTGTTTCATCCATTTATACGGTTATTAACATCGCCGATAGCGGTCCAGGGTCATTGCGATCTGCAATCGATTACGCAAATGCGACTGCGGGAAAGCAAACGATCGCATTCCGCCTTTCGGGCACAGGACCGTTTGTAATCCAGCCAACAACGCCACTGCCACGTTTGCTTGGCACGGTAGTGGTCGACGGTGCGTCGCAACCTGGCTATTTAACAGCGCCGCTTGTCATCATTGATGGCTCTCTCGTTTCAGTGGCGTCCAATGGATTTATTCTCAACGCTAGCTCCAGTGTTATTGAAGCCTTATCAATCGTCGGCTTTAACGGCGATGGAATTGATGTTCGCGGCAACGACAATGTTCTCAACGACAACTACATCGGAATTCTCCCCAGCGGCATGGCGAAAGCAAACGGCAGAATCGGTATTCTTCTGATCTCGGGTCTGCGAAACACCATTGGGACACCAAGTCACGGCAACGTCGTATCGGGAAATGCAAAAGATGGGATCCGTCTCGCTGCTGCATCAAGCCAAAGTGTATTGAAGGCAAATTACGTGGGGCTCAATCCTACAGGTAGTGCCGCAATTCCCAATGGAACCAATGGCATCACGGTGCTTGGCCCCAGCAATGTCATCGGCGGTGTGGGAATCTTGGAAGCCAATGTTGTATCTGGCAACATTGGGTCCGGCATTTATGGAGGTGGTGCGTCAGCGACGCTTAACTTGTTACAAGGAAATCGTATCGGAACCGATCGCACCGGTGGGATTCGGATTGCAAATCGAGCACATGGAGTTTCGTTGTCGGCCCCTGGCAATACGGTTACATCCAATGTGATTGCCAGTGACATTAACGGAGTCCACTTAGGTGCCGGTGCGATTGGAAATCAAATAAGCCAGAATTTCGTCGGTACTGACCTTAGTCAAACCAAGAGTCTCAACAATCAAGTAGGCGTTTATATGGTGAATTCAGCGAGCTCGAATTCGATTGTCGAGAATGTTATTGCCAACAATGGCGTTGGTATCTTGGCTGAACCCAATGCTTTGCAAAATCGCATCTCCAGAAACTTGTTTCGCAGTAATGTTGGCATTGCCATCGACTTGAACGGCAATGGACCAACCGCAAATGACAGCGGTGACGTTGATTCAGGCGCGAACGGATTGCAAAATTTCCCCGTCGTTGTCTCCGCAACATTGACGAACACTACATCTCTCAATGTGCGATATCGACTTGATTCGGCAGCCTCCGCATCTTCCTATCCGCTCATCGTCGAATTTTTTATCGATGATGGGGCAGGCGAAGGTCGCATTTACTTGGGGCAGGGGACCCTCACAGCACCGAATCTGTCAGTCGCAGGTAAATCGTTGACGTTATCCGTTTCTCCAACCCAGTGGCCTGCGAATCCAAGAATCGTCGCGACAGCGACAGATTCGCTCGGCGATAGCTCTGAATTTAGCAATCCATTTTCCTTAGCAACAGTCCCGATCCAAAATCCGCTTTTAGCGGAACGGCGCGAGCCGTCCGGTATCGAGAAACCGGAGAGCTTGCGCTCTTCCGCTACAATTGAAATCGGGAAGTTATTTCGAGACTTTTCTTTAGCAGTACCACTACCTTTTGTGCAAAGCACCCGAAGGGCGAGTTCCTCGCAAAAAGTACCGGACACTTTTTTCCCGCTCATTGCTAACCAGATGAACCAACAGCACCGCACGAAGTCGCTGGCAACGAATGATTGGGACTTGGCATTGATGGCGGTGATACGATGAGGCATTTGAGAAACGTCCCTCATCGATTGCAAACTCTGGCGTTTATATTTGTGCTGGCTATCAGCCCCATGACATGGGGCCAGACCCCGGAAGACCAACCTCAGGGCCCGGCACTGTCACCTCAAGATTCGCTTAGACAATTCCGTATAGACGATCGACTCGAATGGACACAGTTGGTGACGGAGCCAGTGGTTCGTCAACCGTTAATGGCGACGTTCGACTCAAGGGGACGGTTATGGGTCGTTCAGTATCTCCAATACCCCGAACCAGCAGGTATCAAAGCGATCAGCCGGGACAACTTCTGGCGCATCGTCTACGACCAATTGCCTAAGCCGCCAGGGCACGGCGGTATTCCTGGTGCTGACAAAATAACGATTCACGAAGATCGTGATGGAGATGGCGTTTGGGAATTAGTTTCCACGTTTATCGAAGGACTGAATATTGCAACATCGGTGGTCCCAACCGAACAAGGTGCATGGGTTCTCAATCCGCCCTATCTGCTCTTTTACAAGGATTCGGATGGCGACTTAAAGGCTGATGGCGATCCCGAAGTTCACTTGGAAGGCTTTGGACTTGAAGATACGCATTCAGTCGTCAACAGTCTTTGTATGGGCCCTGATGGTTGGCTCTACGCTGCTCAGGGAAGCACCGTCAGCGGTGCCGTAAAAAACTTCGGCTCGACGGGACCGCCAAACCGAAGTATGGGCCAAGCGATCTGGCGATATCATCCGACGACTCACAAGTACGAGATTTTTGCCGAGGGCGGTGGCAACGCTTTTGGCGTTGCCTTTGATGATCAAGGGCAACTATTTTCTGGACACAATGGAGGCGACACGCGAGGCTTTCATTACATGCAAGGCGGTTACTATCGCAAAGGGTTTTCCAAGCACGGGAGTCTCTCGAACCCCTATTCGTTTGGATATTTGGATCCCATGAAGCATGATCCGATCCAGCGATTCAATCACACCATGTTGATGACCAACGGAACAAGCCTCGGTGTGATCATGCCTGACAGTTTCCTTGGCGTTGACCCTCTTCATGGTAAACTCATACACACTCAGCTTGTGCCCGTTGGTTCCACATTTAGTTCACGTGATGTTGGCGATACCGTCGCAAGCGACGATAAATGGTTTCGTCCGGTGGCGATTCAAGATGGTCCCGACGGAGCGGCGTACGTCTCGGATTGGTACGACTTCCAAGTCGCGCATCTCTACGCCCATGTCGGAAAGATGGACCGCGACCATGGCAGGGTTTATCGCTTGGCTGCAAAAGATGTCGACGAAACAACGGTACCTGTCTGGAAGGTGAATCTTGCGCACGGGCATGATCGTGAATCACTTGAGTACCTAATCGCCTGTCTTCGACATCCGTATCGATGGCAGCGTTGGCAAGCAAGCCGACTGATTGCTGAACATCCGCAACGAGAGACCGTTCGCAATGAACTTTTGGAGATGATTAACTTGCCTGACCAGATCGGTCTGGAGTCGCTTTGGACGGCTCATCGATGCGGCTGGGTGGACGATACGATTCCGTTTCTTGGGTCGCCCGCAATGAAGGCTTCGGAACTGTTCGTTCACCATAATCCATTTGTACGATGTTGGGCCGTCCGGATTGTTGCCGACGATGAACAAGTATCAGCAAACGTTCGTGACGCACTCCAGCAAATGGCGTTGGTCGAAGAACATCCTCTTGTGCTTTGCCAGATTGCGTGCTCTGCCAAGCGACTTCCTGCCATCGATTCGCTTGCCATTGTTCATGCACTGTTAAGCCGCACGTTGCCAGAGAAAGATTTGTTCTTACCGTCGTTGATTTGGTGGGCCGTGGAGCGACATGCAGATCAAACTGCCGTGATAATGCAAACACTACTTAGCGACGATCAGGTTTGGGAAAACCCAATCACGCGACGCATGGTCGCTGCCAATCTGGTGCAGCGATGGTCACACATAGGCACAGCGAATGCCATGGATTCAGTAGCTAAAGTACTCGTTCGAATTGCTCAGTTGCCTCCCTCCACACGTGGTGATGCTGGAAAACAAGCTAACGAAGGATTCGAACGCGCTTTCGATGGTCGATCATTGACGAGTGTTCCCGATGCGGTGGTGAACGGATTAGAAGCCATTGGTCAGCCTTCCATTTCGCTACGATTAAGACGAGGTGACTCCGACGCGCAGGCAATGGCAACGGAGACGATTCAGGACAGCCAACAATCGTTGAGCCTGAGGATTCAATTGACTCGAATCCTTGGTGAAGTCCTAAGTGAGAATGCCGTTCCAGTATTGTTAAGCACAGCGATTGACGAGAAGGAAAAAACAGAGCTGCGAGCGGCGGCGATCTCATCGTTAGGATCCTACGACCGACTCGAAGTGGCTGCTCGCTTAATCGAGACATGGCCGAAGTTTTCCAGTGAGCTTCAGTCAGTTGCAGCAGCGGTCATTTGTTCCCGCAAGTCTTGGACCGAGGCCTGGGTATCGGCGTGTGAAGAAAAGCAGGTTGATTCACATCAGATATCGATGGAAATGGTCCGTAACATGCGAATGCATAACGACTCAGCGCTTCAAAAACGACTGGATGTGTTTTACCCAGCGATTGGTGGACTTGATCTTCAAACGGCTCAAAAACGTGTGTTTGATTTGTCCGCTTTGATACTTGAAAGTAATGGTGATCCCTATGCTGGCAAGAAACTTTTCAAGGACTCCTGTGCTCGATGTCATCGGCTTTTTGACCAGGGCGGCAACATTGGTCCCGACCTTACCGGCTATCAGCGAGATCAGTTGAACGCATTGCTATTGAATATTGTCGCACCGAGTCTTGAGGTACGGGAAGGCTTCCAATCCATTGCTATTGTTACTGACGATGGCCAAGTCGTTACCGGCTACATCGAGCACCAGAACGACAGCCAAGTGATATTGCGTGGCATCGATGGTCAGACTCATACACTTGATCGTAAAGTTATTGAGTCACTTGCTGCGCAGCCTCAATCGATCATGCCAGAAGGTCTTTTGGACAATCTCAAACCGAATGAATTGCGAGATCTCATGGCTTACCTCCGTAGTTCCCAGCCACTCAGCGATGGCACTTGATTCAATTTCACTGTTGCAAAAGGCCCAAAATGCTCTCCCTTTCCTACCGTTTGTTGTTGGTGCTTCTTCTCATTCACTTGCCCATTGCCTTCACCGTCCTGCTGGCCGAGGAATCGCCATCCGCTGCGGATCGACTACTTGCGAATACAACATCCCTGACGATGGAAGGTGATATCGCGTCGCACCTTGTTGACGGCGTTGATCAATTCCTATTGAAACAACTGGAAGTGTCCGTTCCGCAAAGAATGGCAGCCTGGCCAACGCCTGCAAACAATCCCGGTGCTAAACCCGCTGAGTATGACGAAGTCGTTGCAACCCTGCGGACAGAGCTTCGAGAACGCATCGGATTACGAGATTCGAGAATACAAAGCAGTCAATTCATTGTCGAAACGAAAATCAGTCAGCCACCCGCGATCGGACAAGCAACCGATTGGATTGCCTACTCAGTCCGCTGGGCTGTTTTTGAAGGCGTCGACGCAGAAGGGATTCTAGTGGTGCCGGCCAATGGTGATGTGCGTTTCTGCGCCGTCGTTGTTCCTGATGCAGGCCAAGTGCCCGAACAGCTATGCGGAATCGGCAAGCACGCAGCAACCACAGCAATCGACTTGGCGAGGCGAGGAGGAATGGTCGTCGTGCCAACGGTAATCAGCCGTCAGCAACAAACTCGCAATGGTCGGGCCGTGTTGACCGATCAAGAATTCCTCTATCGCCCCGCGTTCATTTTGGGGCGACATATCCTTGGGTATCAGGTCCAAGAGTTGATGGCCGCAGTCGATATTTTTCAACGAGAACGACCTGGCAAGCCAGTTATCGTGGCTGGCTGGGGCGAAGGAGGCTGGATCGCATTGCATGCCGCAGCGGTTGATACGCGGATCTCCGCAACTTGTGTTTCGGGACATTTTGGACCGCGAGAGAAAGTTTGGTCGGAGCCTATTCACCGAAATGTTCATGGTCTTCTCAAATCCTTCGGTGATGCTCAACTCGCTGCGATGATTGCTCCACGCATATTGGTTATCGACTCCAAGGTCGGTCCATCGGTCGTGATCGAAGGCAAAGGCGGTGCACCAGGAAAGTTAAGTGGACCAAGCAACGATGAATCACGAAGCGAGTTTGAATTGGCGAGGCAATTGCTACTTCCTTGGAAGCTAGACACTCGGCTTACATGGGTTGACGCCGTGCAAGATCACTCAAGTCCCTTCGCTGCCAGTTCCGCGTCGGTCGTAAAGCTTTTAGATGCAATCAATATTGCGGACGATCCTGCTGCCACTTCTGAACCAGGGGTTTGGTTACCCGATGCATTGGAGACAGAGGAGACACGCCGTCAACGAACGCTTTCAAAGTGGGATCGATATCAACAACGCGTACTCGAATCGATTGCAACGGAAAGAAATGAATTTTGGAGCAAGCTCGATACGTCGTCGATGGATGCGTTCAAGCAGACCGTGGAGCCGTACCGCGATCATTTTCGTAGCGAGGTGATTGGCAACTGGGACATTGAGAGAATGCCCGCCAACCCTCGCTCAAGATTGATCTATGACAAACCTAGTTGGTCGGGATTTGAAGTGGTATTGGACGTTTTCCCTGGTGTGATTGCATACGGCGTGTTGTTGGTTCCCCGTGATATTCAGCCAAATGAAAAGCGACCCTGCGTCGTATTCCAACATGGCCTGGAGGGCCGGCCGAAAGACGTGATTGAAGGAGACCATTACGCGTATCACGATGTTGCTGCAAAACTTGTCGAGCAAGGGTACATCGTGTTTGCACCGCAGAACCTATACCTCTTTGAAGATCGCTTCCGAACGCTGCAAAGGAAAAGTAACTTGCTAGGCAAAACGCTTTTTTCAACGATCATCGCGCAGCATCAGCAGATCACGGATTGGCTGTCAACGTTGCCGCAGCTTGATGCAGGTCGCATTGCGTTTTATGGCCTGTCGTACGGCGGTAAGAGCGCGATGCGAATTCCCGCATTGATTCCGAACTATTGTCTTTCCATTTGTTCTGCTGACTTCAATGATTGGGTTTGGAAAAACGCGAGCACAACAAGTACGTACAGTTATGTTTGGACCGGAGAATACGAAATCTTTGAATTTGGACTTGGACCAAAATTTAACTACGCGGAGATGGCAACGTTGATTGCACCACGTCCGTTCATGGTCGAGCGAGGCCATTTCGACGGCGTAGCGCCAGACGAAAGGGTTGCTCTCGAGTTCGCGAAGGTCCAGCATATGTATGCAGCGAAACTGGGAATCGCCGATGACGCCCGCATCGAATGGTTCGTCGGGCCACACACGGTCAACGGCAAAGGCACCTATCAGTTTCTTGCCGACAAGCTTGATTGGCCAATGAGTGACGCGGGTCAGTCAACACCATAGTGTTCAACTTGGGCCCAAAAATCGTCAAAGGCATCTTCCTTATGAAAGTCTGGGCTATTGTCCAAATCATGGCATTCCATGCAGCGTTCTTTAGCGTTTTCAAGCGGCAACCGCATCGAAACTCGCAATACGTCCCGAGCAGCTTCGGCGATACCTGAATCTTGGCGTTCGGCTGCGGCATGCGACGCACCCGGACCGTGGCAGTTCTCACATCCATTTCCCAGTAGATGTTCACTTGCTTCAAGCGAAGCATAGCCCGTCTCGTAGGGATAGAAATTCTGCGCATTCCAGCCAGTCACGTGACAACTAACACATTCGGGGTCGAAATGACGGCTTATGTCACCACGTTGCCCAGGGCGGACGAGATGCTTCGTCGCGAGTGCATGATCGGTGTTTTCCCAAATGCCGAACGCAGTCTTATGACACTCTCCACAAACCTTTGTGCCAACGAATTTTTCACCCGTTGGATGAGCAACAGGCTTGAGCCCCAGGCCATCGAATCCGAGTGACGCCAATTGACTTTGGTAAGCCGCCATCAAACGACGCATCTCTGGTGCATCTGAAAATTCATGCGTGAGTGCGACTCTTGCATATCGGGGCGGACCATCGGCATAGAGTCCAACCAATCCTGTGTACATCCCTTTGTTACCCGTGACGATCATTCGCGTTTCCGCGCCTTCGATTTTTTCAGATTGGTAAGTCGGTTCGCCATATCCACCTGCAATAACGACAAGGTCAAAACCAGGAATTTGGCGAATGACTTTTGCGGCCGCTTCCTCTTCGCCATAAAACATCAAGACTTTGAAGTCAGCTTTTCCCTGCGTCATCCGCTCTAACGCTGACGCCAATTTTTCTTGAACATCGTGCACCTGAATTTCGTCGCTCTGCCCATCTTCTAAAGCTTGTGGGTCGAGGGCCGAGGTAATGCCGATTCGCCGACCGCCAGACTCCACCACCTTCGCTTGAGCCATTAAGGACGGATCGATGAGGACCACATTAGCCGACTGAAAGCGACCATCAGCCGGGTTGTCGACAGCAGCGACCGCAATCAACTCACCAACACCTAATCGCACGTCGTCTGGTCCGAAGCCGATTGCTTCGTATTTCATTTCAGCCAGTCCGGATGCAGCCGTCTGAAATTTAATCTCAGACTGGCGTCCGGTTCGTCGAACCTGATTTCCGGCGTCCATTGGCACCAGCGGCCAACCGAATTCAGTAAGTTGCTTCATCAGGGTAAACCGCCTTGCCAAGCCTCCTTTCTGATTTTCTAGCCCGGTGCAGCCACACGGTTCGATGTAGCCGTGCTGGTTACCGGTGACAAACAGCACCGTTTGCGGGGTCGGCCACGACTGCCAAAGCTCAGGTCCCGTGGCCGTGGGAGCCCCATCCGGGCCGACGCCAGCAACTGACGCCGCTGTGGAATCAACTTTTGCCGACTCGCCAATGGGTGACTTTTCGACCTTCATTACGCTGACGGTTTCAGGTTCGCCAGGAGGCGCAGGCACGACTTCGCCCTTGACGGGCCGCTTCTTGACGACCTTCTCTCCAGTCGGCGCGGGGATGACTTCGCGAGGGATTCTTGGTGGTTGAGCAACGAGGAAAACGTCGTCTGAGCTAGCGTCTAGCGGCATGGATACCGTTAAATCGTCGCTATCTATCTGGCGAATCGCGTTGGAATGCGCGTCACATCCAAGCAGCGAGGCTCCAAGCAACGCAATGGTGGCCGCGCCACGTGTGAAAGCGGCTCCCGTAGCGGTGAACGTCCTTGATCGAACCACGTTTAGCATTTAATGAAAACCTCTTTGCTTCGGTCGCCTAGTTTGGTTGAACATCCAGACCTCCCATGCGACAAAGCCGTCCAATCGCTCTTCGCAAATCCGCGCAAGTTCGCGACCGCTAAAGTCTGCGCATTTATCGCTGTTTGGCAACAGCGAATCTGACTTTTAATCGCAGTGGTGATACTTCAGGGTTATCGGTTCGAATCCAAACAATTCCATAGTCATCATCGCTTTTCCCCAATCTTTCAATGGAATTTGCTTCTGGATCAATCCAAAGCCTAAGCGGATAGAGAATTGTAGCGCCGCGTCCCACCGGTTCACCAAGTTCGGCCTTCAGAATTCCGGCCGGTTCAACTTCGCCCAAACTCAATTTAACGGAGTCCTTGTATTTTCCCCGCAGCATGATATTTCCGCGTTCCGGCTTTGCAACCGTAGGGTTGACTCTGCCGATCGTGTAAACATAACCGCCTTCGAATGACTGGCACTTAGAGGTCTCGACCATCGACATTGCTCCGACGATTCGTCCAGTGAGCGCAGCCGAAAACTGTTTTTGCTTGGATTCGTCGGACTTGCCATCATCACCCGTGGCCGATTTTTCGGAAAAACCGAATAGAAAATTTTGCTGTACGGCACCTTGTGGTAGTCCGGGGCGAATTTCACCGGTTACTTTGAAAGCCTGCGTTGCAGTGGCATACACCTTGTCGGTCACAGACGAAACGTCCAGCTCAACAACGGAAAATGTTGCAAATTCATTCATCGAAGCATCGGACAGTTTTTGAGTCGTTAGCACGATCGGCCCCGCCATGAAGCTGTAGACGACTGACTCTAGCGAGATTGTTTCGCCAGATTCCACTTCACCGAAGTTAAAACTGCGAGGTGCCATCGTTATCTGGCTGATGGCTCGGCCCTTGATTTTCAAGTTCAACTCACCGCGGGTCGGGTCGTTGGTCTTTAGAATGGCAGACTGACCAAAATCTTCGCTGCTCGCCTTAACGTCCCAGGTCAAGTTAATTTCCGTCTGTTCTCCGGGGCCAATCAGAGATTTATCAAGCTTGCCGATTGTACATTTACAGGTTGACCCAACGATTTCCAGAGTCAAAGGATACTCACCCACGTTTTTGACAACAAAATTATGCTCGCCCTTGGATCCTGGTTCCATCACTCCGAAATCAAATTCCTCACCGCCAACGACTTCGATTCGCGGTGAACCGGGCTGAGCCCTCGCTTTGAGCAATGACCCTACCTGGGTCGCGTCGATATTGGTCTCCATGGAGAACGGACCAAACGCGGCGACTTTGCCATATCGCGAATGGTTTGCCACCCAACCAGCGAGCAAGCCGATAAGTGAACCGCTAACAACAACGAAAAATGTCTTTAGCAAGATTGAATTACCTTTTGAATCCGAACAAATTAACTCATCAAAATGAATGGTTTTAGCGGTACGGCGTGAGCCGTCCGGCCTCGCTGAGGTCCGAGTCACCGGATGGCTCGCGCCATACCGCTAAATTATCGTTCACGGCGTTGGCGTCAGTACGCGAACGATATCGCCTAGGTTCACGCGTGGGCAATGAGGCGAGTAGTAAAAAATGTCACTCCGCTTTTGGCAGCAGATTTGCGAGAACCTCAGAGGCGGGCAGCAGTGATCGTGATTCAGACGTACCGTTTTGATTGAATTTAGCTGTCAGGATCATTGTGAAGTCTAACGACCGCTCGTAATAGCCACCCGAGCGAGACAATTTCAACGCTTGAACAGCGGTTGGTTGTGCTCGTTCGTCACCCAATTCCCGCAAAATCTCGGCCCACTGCGCGGCGTACGTTTCATGCGATGGCGAAAGATTTACGGCTTTTTCGAGTAGTTGGTTTGCGGCTTCTAGCATCTTTCGATCGCCGTAACGTTGATAGAACAGGAGTCTGCCATCGCCAAGCTGCCGCAAAAGGACGGGATCGCGACTGTTTCGCCGGATCGCTTCTTGCTCCGCAGCCAACCACTTTTGCTGCCATTTAGCACGGCGGTCTGGCTGCTCAATGGCTAGTGAACGACAGACTGCCGCTAATTGCAACCACGGCTCCGCGTCCCATCGGTCTTCTCGTGTGGCTTCCTCCAATGATTCGATTGCTGCGTCAACCTGTCCTCGGCTCCAAGATTCTTCGAACCGGTTTTGCAGCATTCTCGCCTTTTCCAACGGTTCAATGCCGCACAGATACCAACCGACCAGCGATCCAAAAACGAGGCTGGCCAGCCCCACTCGCCGCCATCCGAACTTGCGGCTGCAGTCGCGGTTCTGAATGACACCGTTCTGAATGACACCGTTCGGTAACACAGGAACAGCAATCCCGACCAGCATCCAGGCAATCACACTGACTCCTGGGACGGTCAATCCTCCCGATGCCAAAAGATCGATTCCCATTGCCAGAGCGGCATATCGGGCAATGGACCTAACCGTGGGCAGCTCGTCAGTTTGATTCGCGGGAGGTTTGAAGTGGAACCATGCAAACACGGCAAAGCCAGCCGCCGCGAATGTTCCGATTAACCCTGGATCGAACAACGGCATTTGACCGAGCCCAGCACCGACTAGCCAAACACCCACGACCGCGATCAGCACGCCGGTCAAAACACCACCGACTTCTGCATCTCTTGCGTTCTTCACCGGAGGCACCGAATGATCAACGGCGACTCGCGAATGCCGCCGAAAATTCCATACGAATAGTATCAGCAGCGCGATCAGCAAGAGCAAAGCAGGAACACCGCCCGTGGTCACTGTTTGCAGCAAAAATTGGTGTGGATCAGCAATTTGTTCGCTCGATGCAGCAGCGCGAAACTGCTCATAGCGAGATTTAAACTGCCCAGGTCCGACACCCACCCACGGCGATTCGTGAACCATCTCAAAGCAAGCACGCCAATAATTGAATCGAATGGCGAGCGACGCTGGTGCTTGTTGAATCCACTCAGTGTTCCGAAATGTGTACCCAAGCCCAGCCGCAACGGCAATCGACAGCGCCAACGCGGCAGCGGCAGCGCGCCACTTTTGGCGAATTCGTTGAAACCATCGCTGCCGGTCGTTGACCTGCGAAATCACGAGCCAAGCGACGAGCAACAAAATTGACAAAACGGCTGACCGGCTGCGGGTGGCCAAAATCATCCCGCCAATGACCGCGATTCCACCGAACCAGAGCAGTCGCTGCATCGTGTTTGTCGCAACGTTTTGCGATGCGCTTTGACTTCGCCACGTCGTGACTAGCGTTCCAACCATCGTGACGAACCCGCCGACCAACATCACAGCCATCGAATTGGCAAGTGCGAATGTTCCTGTTGGACCACCGTCATAAAGCCGATTTTCGAATACAATCCGCATCGCCGAACCATGCTCCGCAACAATTCCGACTTGGCGCAACATTGCATCTGGATTGGATTTGTATTCCGCAATGAGCTGCGGAAAGCCAACAAATACTTGATGCCAAGCGTAAATCGCAACGCCGATCGAGGCCGCGATCATCAGGCGCACTAACGAAATTGCCGTCTTGTCGCTGACAGCAACTCGACGACCGACCGACACAAGTGCCGCGATCCCAAGCCACCATCCCAATTCGTTGACTCCCAAGCGAAGATTAGCCTCGCTGGAGTTGAAGACGAGTGACACGGTCATCCAGCCCGCAATACACCAGGCGATCCAATCAATTGCGGTGTCGCTACGACTGACACGAAAAATGCTCAGGACTGCAATCATTGCCGCGACGAGTAGCCAGGCGACTAAGTACCGTGCAGCGCCTTGCTGAACCTCGGTGCTATCATGAGTCCAATAAGCGACGTAGACGATTGCCGCTGACGACATCGCCGTCGCGATTTGCACACCGGTTGATGCGGTAAACAACGACCTGCTTGATAAACCGCCAAGCGAATCTGTTCGGCTGACCAGCTCAATCTCGCGGTCGTTCGCTATTCGTCTGCTTTTCGCCATCCAGTAGATTCCAAGATGACGATGAGCAACAACATGCAAATGACAATTCCAAACACCATCGCGGCCGAACCCAAGGTGACACGCGTGATCAATATCGCAGCCAACCCGCACGTCGCTGTTACCAGCCAAATCGTGTAGACCGCTTTGGGGCGCGTCATGCCGAGTGCAACCAAGCGATGCGAAAAGTGGCTCTGGTCACCTTCAAACGGGCTGCGACCTTCTCGGATGCGAATCCAAAGCACCGTTGTCAGATCATAAAGCGGGACTGCCATCGCACATAGCGGGGCCGCGACCGCATGTGGCGAAACGCTGTCATAGCTCGCATACGTCGCCAGCAACGTCGAGACGGCAATCAAGAAACCAACAAAGTAGCTGCCGCCGTCGCCCATGAAGATTTTTGCCGGCGGTCGGTTGTGCCAGAGAAATCCTAGCACCGATCCAGCAACGACCAGCAACAGCGCAGCGACAAACCACTGCGGTCCCCTGGCATCCTCGGGCGTTGAAAACATCACTGCCGCGAGTGCAAGCGATACGATCATCGCTACGCCGCCACTCAGGCCGTCCATGTTGTCCAGCATGTTGAACGAGTTGATCACTGCCACGATCCAGATGATCGATAGCACGGTCGTCAACCAAGGCAGTGCAATGAACGCGGTCAAACCATAGCCGAGTCCAATAACCACGAACGCTGCCACTAAAAATTGAACGCCAAGTCTCAGCCAGGGCGACAACCCTTTGCGGTCGTCCCACAGTCCCAGCGCGACCAAAACGGTTCCCGCTCCAAGCAAAGCCCAAAGCGATCCGGCCCGCGACCAAACACCATCCAAATGCTGCGTTACCTTTGGCGGCAAGTGGGCTTGCAACTCCGGCATGGCTCGCAAAATCATCACCACGATCGTGCCTGCCAGCATCGTAATCACAACGCCGACCCAAATCCCAATCCCACCTCCCAGCGGCACCGGAACGGCGTGCGTTTTTCGACCGCCTGGACGATCGAGCAAGCCAAGTCGCGCTGCATAAAATCGGATCGGATAAATCACCACACCCGCGACCAAAGCCGACGGAATCAGTGTCACCAAAATCAACCATAACATTAAAGAAAAGTCTGACAAACTGTTCGCTCCGCCACTCTATTCTCAAAATTAAAAAGCAAAAATTAAAAAGCAAGACACTTCGCCGTGAACGATTTTCTCATCAAATTGAATGGTTTTAGCGAGCCGGCGCGAGCCCTCCGGTCTCGCTGAGTCCGAGGCACCGGATGGCTCGCGCCATACCGCTAAATTATCGTTCACGGCGTTAGGCTCTGCCAGGGAATGCGATGTCTTAGGTTGCGAAGCCGAGCCTCGCAACCAGTTACAAAATCAAAAATTAAAAATTACTCCCGCTTGCCGACGCGAAATGACCTGGTTTCCAGCAAATGCTTTCGCAGCCTTTGGCGACATTTCATCGCGAACGCGAAAACTTCCTCGGTGCGGTAGTCCGGATAGGTCCAGCGGTGATGGACCCACTGCCGACCGACATAGGTCAGTGTAATCTCACCAAAGATACCATCTTTCAAGTAAATCCGATGGTCGCGGTCCTTGACCGTCGCCAACACGAGCTTGGCCTGAGTAATGTACCCTGGATCTAAATTCAGTGGTCGTGACTGCGGCTTCGCCAGTTCCGCAGCAGCTTCCACTTCCCACTGATTCGTCTGGGTCTTCCAATCCGCGAGGCCGACCGGATCAATCGGCTCCGCGATCGCGACCAGCGTCTTGTTTAAACCGCCGCCCATCGCAGCGTCATAAAATCCGTTGGCATGGAACGGCAGCGGCGAAGAACAGTCGGCGATCGCTCCCCATTGCTGTTCAATGCGACGATACGCCCATGCACGAACCTCGTCGTCAGACGTGATCACCGCGACAAAACGAATCACAGGCTCAATCAGCCGGGTTTTCGACAACAACTCTACCCTTAACAATGGCCCTATAAAACCAATCCACATCCCGCTCACGCTGCGTCACAACATGAACTCTTGGATAGCCGATCGTACCGCATCATTCGACTCCAGTGGAATCCGCAAGGTGTTCGACTTGGCTGCAAAGATGAAAAACCCTATCAATCTTTCGATTGGGCTCCCTGATTTCGACGTTCCCGCCGAAATCCAGCAAGCCTGCGTGGACGCCATTCACTCAGGCAAGAACGCCTATTCACAGACGCAAGGCATCTCACCTCTCCGTGCACGCCTAGCCCAAGAAATCGCCGCTGCCTACCCTGATTCCTCGCGTGATTTGCTGATCACCAGCGGAACCAGTGGTGGCTTGGTTCTGGCAATGCTGGCGATGGTCAATCCAGGCGATGAAGTGATCTTTTTTGATCCCTACTTCGTGATGTACCCAGCCTTAGTAAAACTTGCGGGCGGCGTACCGGTTGCCATCGATACCTATCCGGATTTCCGCATGAACGCTGCTCGCGTCGCTGCCGCAATCACGCCACGAACGAAAATGATCTTAATCAACAGCCCTGCGAACCCGTCGGGGATCACGGCCAGCGAATCGGACCTGCGAGCCATCGCGAAGTTAGCGGCGGACAAAGGCATCGCGCTAGTCTCTGATGAAATCTACAGTCGCTTCCAATACGACGAGCCCTTTGTTTCGCCTGCGCTATTCAACGACCAAACAATCGTGATCGATGGGTTTAGCAAGAGTCATGCGATGACGGGCTGGCGAGTCGGCTTCGTCCACGGCCCCGCCGAAGTCGTTGCGGCGATGACCAAGTTGCAACAATTCACATTTGTCTGCGCCCCACAACCCGCGCAGTGGGCCGCACTGCGAGCGTTGGATGTCGACCTATCCCATCACATCGACGACTATCGGCAAAAACGCGATCTGATCGTCGACGGTCTTCGCGGCCGGTATGATCTAACAACACCTGGCGGCGCGTTCTACGCATTCCCCAAAGCGCCAGCACACTTCAGCTCCGCGACCGCATTTGTCGAACAAGCGATCGCCAACGAACTCCTAATCATCCCCGGCAAAATTTTCAGCGCCCATGACACCCACTTCCGCATCAGTTACGCGGCCAGCAACGAAACCCTCCTCCGAGGTATCAAGGTTCTGCAAACTCTTGCTGACCATTGAACGACAGCACCGTACCGAACTTGTTGTACACATGCCTTCCGGACGTAAATTGAGACCGATTCAGGTAAAGGTCCTATGCATGTGCCACATTCGTTAAAATAATCTTCTACGCTTTGCCGGCCAGTTTGCCGGCAAACTAGACAGCCAGCAGAAACCTGCTACAATTACCGCGTATTGATGCTTTCTTGACTTGCAACAGCAGAAGCGACGCGGGAAATGGATGAAATTCCAGAGTTTTTCGGCCTAAAGAACGGGGTGAGCGGTCCCCACACTAGCCGAACCATGATGAGCGATGAGCTTGGGGGGCTGCTTGCCTATTTCGATCAGACAAATGCTGGGCAGTCGCTGGCCGACTACGAACATGCGATTGTCGATGACAACATTCTGACCAAGCCCACGCAGGCCACTCGAAAAGCCAGCCTGCGATTCCTCCGCGAGCTGTACAGCCTTGATCAGGCCGTGCCGTTGTTCCGGGCGCTTCGCAAGCTTTGGAGGCTCGATGAAACCTCGCGGCCACTTGTCGCAATTCTGTCTGCCTACGGTCGCGATCCGACATTGCGGGCCGCGGCTCCTGTAATTCTTGGCACTCCGGTGGACTCGGAAGTTAGCCGGACTCAGCTCACTCGAGCCATTAAAGAATTCTGTGATGACACAATGGCTGACTCGACAATCGATAAAATTGTACGAAATGCAGGTTCAAGCTTTACCCAGAGTGGACACTTAGTTGGCCGCGTCCGGAAGGTGCGACAACTGGTAAAACCAACGCCCACTTCTATCACATTTGCATTACTACTGGCTTATGCAGCCGGTACTCGGGGAAAGCGATTGTTATCCAGTGAATTCGTTCGGCTCATCGATGCCGACGAGGACACTGCGAGAGCAAGAGCCATCGAGGCTCGCAAACTTGGTTTAATTGAACTCCGTGAAAACAGCAACGCTTTCGATATTGGCTTTGCTCCACTGATCGGCGAACGCGACTGGAGGCACATGAATGAGTAGGTTAGATGACCTGGCTAATAACTATGAGAAACACATAAGTGCTCCTTGGCAGCGAAACCTAGCCGGCGCGCAACGTTCGATCTTCGTTGTATATCCACAAGAAGATGAACGACGCATCCGTTCCAAGATCGGTGACTTCGAGGTTCGCACACGCAACGCCGATCATGATTGGCAGCTAGTGGATCTTACCGACATGTTCCCGCAGTGGATGGCCAGCGAGGAGTACCGTGAAAGCTACTTCGAAGATCCAGCGGATCTCAAGCTCAAACTCGACACCGCCTTCATGGACTACGTTTCTAAGCACTTGCGTGGCGTGTTAACCAACGAGCAAGCAACCGAACAGTCGGTCGTCGCCGTGGTTGGCGGTGCGTCGCTCTATGGATTTCTGCATATTTCAGAACTTATCGACAAAGTGGCCGGCGATATCCGTGGACGCTTGGTCTTTTTCTTCCCGGGTCAGTTCGAGCAAGGCACCTATAGCCTGCTCGGAGCAAGGTCCGGTTGGAATTACTTGGCTACACCCATCACGCATCGGTCTGGAGAATAATCAATGAAGAATCGTGAACTGTTTTTGAGAGATCCAGCGTCGTCGGCGTTGATGAACAATGGACAGGCCCGCATCAATGACGGCCAGACCGAACAAGAGTTGCTGACACTTCGCGAAGAGTTGGTCAACTTCGTCTGCGAAGGCCAATACGAAGACGGTGCGATTCGGATTCTCGATTCCTACATTCGACACTTTGGCGGGACCAGCCAACCAGCGGCCTGGGTCAGCGGATTCTTTGGTAGTGGAAAGTCACACCTGCTCAAAATGCTCTGTCACCTTTGGGTGGATACCGAGTTTCCGGACGGCTCGCGAGCACGTTCATTGCCACGCGACCTACCCGAGGCATTGGTCGCCAATTTGAAAGAACTCGATACGCTTGGGCGGCGTTACGGTGGGCTCCACGCAGCTTCGGGCACGCTACCGTCCGGTGCCAACGAAAGCGTTCGCTTGACCGTGCTGGGGATGATCTTTCGTTCGAAAGGCCTTCCCGAGAAATTTGCTCAGGCCAAGTTCTGTCTTTACCTGAAAAACAAGAGATTCTATGACAAAGTGAAGTCGGCCGTCGAAACGAAAAGTAAGGACTTTTTTCGCGAGCTCAACGATCTTTATGTCAGTCCGATTCTGCACGACGCGCTCGTCGAAGTGGATTCAGGCTACGGCGATCGCAAAGCAGCGAGATCTACCATCAAGGCCGCCTTCGTTCAGCCGAACGATGTTTCGACGAAGGATTTTATCGAGACAATTCGCGAAGTGATTTCCGTCAGCGGACAACTTCCCTGCACAGTTATCGTGTTGGACGAAGTGCAAGTTTACATCGGCGAAGAGCAAGATCGCGCTCGCGATGTTGTCGAAGTCGCCGAAGCACTTAGCAAACAACTCGACAGCCGCATCATCGTCATCGGTGCTGGCCAAAATGCACTTAGCGCCCAAGCTCCACACTTCCAGTGGTTGAAAGACCGCTTCACCATACCGGTCGAACTTTCGGACACTGACGTCGAGACAGTCACGCGTCGAGTCTTGCTTCAGAAGGAACCCAAGCATGTGCCCGAGATTCGCAAGTGCTTGGAGCTACACGCCGGTGAAATCGAAAGGCAACTCTCTGGCACTCGTATCGCCAGCACCAGCAACGATCGCAGCATCATCGTAGAAGACTATCCCCTGTTGCCAACGCGCCGTCGTTTCTGGGAATACGTGTTCCGAGCGGTCGATCCGACCGGTACGAGCGGCATGTTGCGATCGCAGCTTCGCATCATTCACGACGCGCTACAGGAACTCGCCGAACAACCGCTGGGCACGGTCGTTCCTGCCGACTTCATGTTCGAGCAGTTACAGCCCAACTTGGTCCAGCAAGGTGTATTGTTGCGCGAGCTGGATGAAACCATTCGCAAGCTAGATGACAACACTCCCGAGGGTAAGCTTAAGCGACGCATCTGCGGCCTCATCTTCTTGGTTCGAAAGATCCCCCGCGAAGCCGGCTTCGATATCGGTATTCGTGCCACGCCTGAGATGCTTGCCGACCTTTTGGTCAGCGATCTTCGCAATGATGGTTCTGAATTGAGGAAGCAGATTCCGCTGTTGCTCAATCAACTGGTCGAAGATGGTGTGTTGCTCAAGGATGAAACGGAATTCAATCTCCAGACGAAGGAGTATTCCGACTGGGACCGTGAGTATCGCAATCGCGTCGCTCGATTCAATGAAAAGAATGCCGAAATTCACACCAAGCGGGAGGCCTTGATTCGAGCGTCTGCTGAGAAGGAACTTAAGACCGTCCAGTTGGTTCACAAAGGGGAACGCCAGGAAAAGCGAAGATTAGAAATCTTCTTTGGTGAAGTAGAAGCGGCTTCCAGCCGCTTTGCCGCTCTCACAAAGAGGCAGGATGCCTCTTCTACTTGGGATGACACCGTTCCGGTTTGGATTCGCGACGGATACAACACCGCTGAGAAAAACATTGTCGAGGCTGCGCGTGCTGCGGGAACCGACAGCCCGATCGTGTTTGTGTTTCTTCCGCGTGGCAACGCCGATGGATTGAAGTCCCAAATCGTCCGCTACGAATCGGCTGCAGGCACGATACAGTTCAAGGGAGTGCCTAGTACCCCTGAGGGCGAAGAAGCCAAGAAGGCGATGGAGACTCGCATGTCCGACGCGGCGAGTCAACGCAACGAACTGCTAGCCGAAATCGTCGACTCGGCCAAGGTTTTCAAAGGTGGTGGAGCCGAAGTCACTGGCATTACGATCGAGCAAAAGATCGTCCATGCCGGCAATGCTGCCCTAGTACGCATGTTTCCTGACTTCAAGGACGCGGACTACAAGAACTGGCCAGTTGTCATTACACGCGCCAAGTCAGGCGACGACGCTCCGTTGCAGGCCATCAAATGGACGGAGGATACCAAAACGCATCCCGTCTGCAAAGCGATTCTCAAAGAGATCGGTTCCGGTTCCGAAGGTCGCGAACTGCACAAGAAGTTTGGATCGCCACCGTACGGTTGGCCCCAAGATGCAGTAGACGGCGCGCTCATGGCACTTCACAACGCGGGTGACGTATCGGTACGGTACTCCGGCGAAGCAGTTCCTGCTGGCAAGCTCGATCAGACCAAGATAAAAAAGGCCGAGTTCCGTCAGGTCACGCGAGTGATCTCAGCAAGAGAGAAGCTGGCCTTGCGTGGATTGTTTCAAGAAGCTGGAGTGTCGGCTAAGCAGAGCGATGATTTAGAGGATAAGTCGAGTGAGTTCATCGAGGCGATGCTCACACTAGCATCGCGAGCCGGAGGTGAAGCGCCGTTGCCACCCCAGCCCGACACACAAAGTCTAATCGACATTCGCAATCATGCAGGGAACGAGCGACTGGGCAAATTGCTAGATCGCGATGCGGAACTCAAGAAACTTGCCAAGCAATGGATGGAGCTTGGCGAGCTCGCTGACAAACGGCTTCCGATTTGGAAGACGCTGGATCGAATGCTACGGCACGTAGAAGAGGCTTCCAGCCTCTTTTCTTCGGACCAGAGGCTGGAAGCCTCCGCTACTAAATCATCCGCCGAAGGCGTTCGTACCAACCGATTGTTGCTTGACACTTCGGATCACGTATCTGGCCTCGTCAAGAAATGCGCAGAGCTATTGCGAGCCTCCGTCACGACAGCCCATGCCGCATTGAAGTCCACTCAAGACGAGCAGATGGCATTGCTGACTAAGTCGGACGTTTGGGGCAAGCTATCTGCCGAACAACAATTGAGCGTTCTTAGCTCTAACGGTATTACGGATATAACATCGATCAAAGTTGGAACCGACGACGAGCTGGTTCGAACTCTGGATTCAACATCTTTGTCATCCTGGTCAGACAAATCCGCAGCACTTTCAGGTCGTTTTTCAGCGGCACTGGCTCAAGCGGGAAAGATGCTTGAACCTAAGTTACAGCAAGTTCGACTCACAAGCGGAACCCTGAAGACACCGGACGAAGTGAAGCAGTGGTTGAGTGAACAGGAAAGTATCATTGTGGAAAAACTAAAGTCTGGCCCGGTAATCATCTCGTAACGCGAAGGGAATCAAAAAATGCTAACCGATGAAGAATTGAAAAAACTATTCGAAGACATCGAGTCAGATCGTGTCGAACGTAAGAAGACCGAGGCTGACGGGAAAAAAATACGCGACGCCATCTGCGCATTTGCGAACGACATACCTGGCCACGGCAAGCCGGACGTTGTCTTCGTGGGCGTTAACGACGATGGAACCTGCGCCAACAAAGATATTAACGACAAGATGCTGACGACTCTCTCCGACATGAGATCGGACGGAAATATCTTGCCTCTACCATTGCTCACCGTTCAAAAGAAAACGATCAATGGATGTACGGTTGCTGTGGTCGAGGTTAGTCCATCCGACTATCCCCCTGTTCGATACGACGGCCGAATTCGCATCCGTGTTGGCCCGCGGCGTGCTGTCGCGAGTGATCAAGAGGAAGAACTTCTGAACGAGCGCCGTAAAGCCCGATACCTGCCCTGGGACATGCAATCTATTAAACCCGCGACAATCCAGGACCTACATCTCGATTTATTCAAGGCAGAGTATCTTCCCTCCGCAGTTGCCTCAGACGTTTTAGAGAAAAATGGTCGAACCATTGAACAGCAACTACGGACCATGCGGTTCTTGGGCGAGGATAACCTTACTCCAACCGTCGCAGGGATACTGGCGTTCGGCAAATCGTTGGCTGACTATCTACCTGGAGCTTACATTCAATTCCTTCGTATCGAGGGTACGGAACTGTCGGACCCAATTGCAGATCAAAAGAATCTTCATGGTCCTCTCAGTCGAGTTATCAATGAACTTGACACCTTACTAAAAGCGAATATTCGGATCGCCACTGACATCACATCCCAGTCGACCGAGACTCGTTCACCTGACTACCCGCTCGGTGCGCTACAACAACTTGTTCGTAATGCGGTTATGCATCGAAATTATGAATCATCGAATGCGCCGACACGAATCTACTGGTTCTCTGATCGAGTTGAGATTCATAATCCGGGGGGCCCATACGGAACGGTTACTGTAGAAAATTTTGGCAAACCAGGAGTCACAGACTATCGAAATCCGACGGTTGCCGAGGCGATGAAGACTCTTGGATACGTGCAGCGTTTTGGCGTGGGTATTGCCACTGCACGACGTGAAATGCTGGAGAATGGCAATCCACTTCTGGAGTTTATAGCTGACCAGCACCATATCGCGACGATACTGAGGAAAAAAACATGAGCGTCCCTGTAATCGCGTTCTTCAATAATAAGGGTGGCGTTGGGAAGACATCGCTCGTTTATCATTTAGCTTCGATGTTGGCGGAACAAGACTACCGAGTCGTTGCGGCAGACCTCGATCCGCAGGGCACTTTGTCAGCAGCCATGCTGGGCGAAGAAAAGATTGAGATTCTTGAAGGTCAGGGGCAGTACTTTAGCCTACGAGACGCTATCGATCCGGTGCTGGTTGGCACTGGCGAAATGCGCCCAGCACAACTTATTTCCGTTACGGATAGTCTCTCACTTATACCAGCCAACATCTATCTCGCAGATGTCGAGGATGCTCTTTCAGATGCGTGGCTGAAATGTCTGGATAGGAACGAACATGCGTTTCGAATAACCGGAGCAATATCTCTTGCCATACAAAATGCGGCAAAGGCTCAGCATGCGGACGTGGTTTTGGTCGACCTGGGTCCCAACATCGGCTCGCTGAATCGTGCGGTGCTGCTAGCTTCCAATTCGGTGGTCGTGCCAGTGGCTGCCGACCTCTATTCGATTCAAGGATTAAGGGTTATCGGGCGTAAGCTTAGCGAGTGGCGGACTGAATGGGCCGAACGTGTAAAAAGATTTCCAGAATTTGGCTCAGCCAGTCCCGTATCGCAAATGCACCCAATTGGGTACGTAGTGACCCATCACCTGGGAATCGTTCGCCGTCCGATACGAGCCGAATATCAGTGGCTATCGAGAATCCCTGAAGCATATCGTACTTCGGTTTTGGGGGAGACGGATGGAACTCACGCAACGGTTGAAGAGGATCCGAACTGCATTGGAATTGTCAAACACTATCGAAGTCTCATGGCGATGGCATTAGAAGCCAACAAGCCGATTTTTAAATTGAAGCCTGGCGATGGTGCAATTGGGGCTCATATTTCAACGGTCCAAGATGCGTACCAAGACTTCAAAAAGCTCGCGTTGAGCATCGCGAAACGTGCTCAGATCAATCTACCGAAATAAGACTTATCCATGGCTGCACTAAGACCCGAACTCCGCAAAGATCTCGAAAGAGCGATCATCAAGGCTCGTAACTTGGTGGTCGCTGATGTGACGGATCGTTTGAAAGAATTGAACGTTCACGAAGGGAAGCGTGGCGCGCTATCCGATTCCCAGGCTGAACTTCGAGTCCGCTTGCGAGCTCACGGTAAACAGATCGGCGATGTTCGCAATTCACAATCCGATGCGCAGCAAATTGAACGTCTCGTGCAAGAGTGTGCCTACGAGCAGTGGCATCGTATGATCTTTGTGCGGTTTTTGGCTGAGAATGAATTCCTGATCGATCGCGAATATGGGCAATCGGTTTCGATGGAAGCGCTCGCAGAAATCGCGGAAGAGTCGAAGTCTGATCCGTGGGTGCTGGGTGGGCAGTTTGCGTCGGCCTCGCTGCCGGCCATCTTTCGCAAAGATGATCCTTTGTTGGAACTGCGATTGTCTCAAGAGACTCAAGTAAAGCTGAACGATCTTCTTAACGCGTTGCCGGCCGAGGTATTCACAGCAGATGATTCGTTGGGTTGGGTCTACCAGTTTTGGCAGAGCGAAGAGAAGGATCGCGTCAACGCTTCGGGCGACAAGATCGACGGGCGTTCCATTCCAGCGGTTACTCAGCTCTTCACAGAACACTACATGGTATTGTTCTTGTTACACAACACACTTGGCGCATGGCACGCAGGAAGGGTTTTGGCAGAGAATCCCGAGCTGGCGATAAAAGCCATGGATGAAGCGACATTACGTCGCGCGGTCGCCCTCAAAACGGCTGGCGGCTACGAGTTTGAGTATCTGAGGTTCGTTAAAGTAGAAGAGGCTTCCAGCCTCTTAAACACGACAAACGACCAAACCAGTGAATTTAACTTCGGCAATCGAGACATTGTACGGGAAGACAAGAGCCAGGATGGCTCTTCTACTTTTGACCACAACTGGTTTGACTGGAAGGAACCGATCGATGTTGGCAGCGGCAATCTCCCACATGTTAAGCAGGATGGAGTTACGTACTTTGTTACCTTTCGCACCGCCGACTCGCTACCAGCAGAAAAGTGGAAAGCCTGGCAAGCGGAACGTGACGAATGGCTTGAGAAAAATCCGAAACCCCATACGGATCAGCAGAAGAAAGAGTATTACGCAAAGTTTCCTGCTCAGATCGAAAAGTGGCTCGACCAGAAATACGGTGCCTTGGTCCTAGCTGAATCTGAGCCGAACAAGATCGTAGACGATGCGTTGAAACACTTCGACGGAGATCGTTACGTCTTGGACGAGTATGTTGTTGCCGCAAACCATGTCCATGCATTAGTAACACCACTTGGCGAAAACGATCTCTCTGACATCCTCCATTCCTGGAAGTCTTTTTCAGCGAACAAGATCAATAAGCATCTTGGCAAGGCAGGCGTTTTCTGGCAAAAGGAATCGTTCGATCACGCCGTCCGTTCGCCCGAGAGTTTAGAGAAATTCCGTGCCTACATTCGTGCTCACAAAGTAGAAGAGGCTTCCAGCCTCTTGACTGACCCGCCTAGCTTCGTTTCAGAGAATGAGTCCGATGAGTATTCGACAGGGAGCGAAGGACCAAAGAGCCTGGAAGGCTCTTCTACTTGGCGGCCCATGGGCGGCAGGTTCTCTGGTTGGCCAAAGACAGCAGCCGAGCTCAAAGTACTTGATCCTTCGTGCGGAAGCGGCCACTTCTTAGTCGCTGCATTCGAATTACTGGTTCGGTTACGAATGCACGAGGAAGGTCTATCGGTTGAGTCGGCTGTCGAAGCGGTGCTTCGCGACAACCTATTCGGTCTTGAGATTGATCCACGTTGTACCCAAATTGCGGCATTTAATGTCGCGATGGCAGTTTGGAAGTTGACTGGTCCCAAGCCATTGCCACCGATGCGTAACATCGCTTGCTCAGGCATTCCACTTGGCAACAGTCGCGATGAATGGATGAAGGCAATCAAAGTAGAAGAGGCTTCCAGCCTCTTACAACGCTCGCCTGAAACACGAAAGCGGCTGGAAGCCGCTTCTACCTTGGGCTTCCAGTGGGGCCAACTATACGACATGTTTTCCAAGGCCGACACGCTTGGCAGTTTGATTAATCCGCAGCGATTCTTTGGTTCCGGTTTGATGACCGATGAGCAGTTGGAGCAGTTCTCTGAAGCTCTTTCAACGATTATTGTTGACGATCGCAATGCTACCGATGAACAGCAAGAGCTGGCCGCGGCCGCGCAGGGTTTGACTCGTGCAACAGAGTTACTAGCAGGTCACTACACGCTAGTTATAACCAACGTGCCGTATCTCGGGCGAGGAAAACAAGACGATGAACTGAAAAAGCATCTCGATACACAGTACCCACTTGGCAAATCGGACTTGGCTACTGCGTTTTTACTTCGCTGCTTGGAGTTTTGTACAAAGGGCGGCTCAACCGCGTTGGTCACTCCACAGAACTGGTTGTTCCTAACAACATACAAAAAGTTGCGAGAGACATTGCTTGAACGACGACAATGGGATTTTATAGCGAGGCTGGGACCAGGTGCGTTTGAGACGATCGGTGGTCACGTTGTTAACGTGACATTGTTGGGGCTAACAGCAAGCGAAGACGGCAATGATCGGCAAATGGCTGTCATTGATGTGTCTTCGGCAAAAGTGGCGGAAGAAAAGGCCTTGCGGCTTTGTGGCACAACACCAATAGAGATCGTCCTCATTCCACAAGAAGAACAGCGAACGAATCCCGATGCCGTGATTACCTCACACCGCCCTACCCGCAGTGATCTGCTCTCGGAGTTCGCGAATTCCATAGAAGGATTGTCGACAGGAGATAACGATCGATATTCGTTTCAATTTTGGGAGCTCGCGAATAGAGGTAATCAGTGGGAGTACTTTCACAGTCCTGCACCAACAACAATGGAATTCGGTGGACACGACTCCATTCTAAGATGGGAGCAAGGCGAAGGTGTTTTGGCTGCTGCGGATGGCGCGCGCGTACAGGGGCAGCCTGCATGGGGTCGCCGAGGCATCCTCGTGGGGCAAATGAGTACCGTGAAATGTTCCCGGTACACGGGTGCGATTCACAACAAGATCACTGGAGCTATTGTTCCTAAAGACGAACGCAACTTACCTGCAATTTGGGCGTACTGTAGCTCAGACGAATACAATGTCGACCTGCGTAAGGTGAACGCTAAATTGAATGTCGCAACGGCGATGTTAGTAAAAGTCCCTTTCGACCTCAAACACTGGCAAAAGGTCGCAGCTGAGAAATACCCAAACGGTCTCCCCGAACCTGAAAGCGATGATCCAACGCAATGGCTCTTTCATGGTTGGCCCGGTCAAGTAGAAGCGGCTTCCAGCCGCTTATCAAAGGCTAGTAAGAGCCAGGATGGCTCTTCTACGTTGCAAGTCGCTGTCGCTCGTTTACTTGACTATCGCTGGCCGGCGGAACTTGATAGCGAGATGCGACTTAGCCAACGAGCGCGAGAGCTGGTGGGTCGATGTAGCGAACGCGATGAGTTCATCGACGACGACGGTATCGTCTGCATACCTTCAGTCCGAGGCGAAGACCCTGCATCCGATCGCTTACTGCGTCTGCTTCATGCTGCGGGAGTTAGTCACAACGAGAATCTCGAATTATGGCTTTCTGAAAAGTTCTTTCAAGAGCATTGCGAACTGTTTCATCAACGACCTTTCATATGGCACATTTGGGATGGTCGAAAGGATGGTTTCGCTGCGCTGGTTAATTATCACAAGCTAGTAGACGCGGCTTCCAGCCGCGTGACCGCAAACAACAAGAGCCAGGATGGCTCTTCTACTTTCCATCAAGGCAAGAAGCTGCTTGAAAGCCTGACCTATAGCTATCTCGGCGATTGGATCACGCGACAAGAAGCCGGCGTCAAGAACAACGAGTCTGGTGCAGACGATCGTTTACTGGCAGCGAAAGAGTTACAGGACAAACTACAAGCCATCCTGCAAGGCGAACCGCCCTATGACATCTTCGTCCGCTGGAAACCATTGCACGAGCAACCACTTGGTTGGACTCCCGATATTAACGACGGCGTCCGCATGAACATCCGCCCCTTCATGCTCGCCGAACTCTCACGCGGCCGCAGAGGTGCAGGCGTCCTACGGTTCCCACCCAAAATCAAGTGGACCAAAGACCGCGGCAAGGAACCCAATCGCCCGATCGAAGACTATCCCTGGTTCTGGGGCAACGTAGACGCGGCTTCCAGCCGCGTGGATTACGACGGCAAGAGCCAAGATGGCTCTTCTACGTTCACTGGCGACCGCTGGAACGATTTGCATTACTCCATCGCAGTCAAACAAGCAGCCCGCGATGCTGCCAAAAACAGGGAGGCCCAATCATGAGCAAGGTACGTTTTGAGACAAATTCTTGCCATGCGCTGGATTCTCCTAAGCCTATTGTGCCCAGCAGCTTACGGATTTCGCTGGCGAATGTTCACGAAACCAATTTCGGGAACATCCCTGAGGGCAATCGCCTTCGTAAACGACATCAAACATTTTTGAAAACCGAGGAAGCCCAATGCTAATACACGAACTGAGACTTGCCGGGCTATTGTCATTTGGCCCCGATACTCCTCCGTTGCCGATGGAGCGGCTAAACATTTTGGTTGGCCCCAACGGCTCGGGTAAATCCAACTTCATCGAGGCGATTGGTCTTCTACGCTCTGCAGCTACAAAGCTTGCCGCACCCATTCGGACTGGCGGAGGTGGCGTGAGCGAGTGGATCTGGAAAGGGGCAGCCGACGGAAGCGGTGTCGTTGATGCGGTTATTGAGTATCCAGAGTACGGAAACAAGCTAAGGCATTTTCTCGAATTTGGAATCGTGTCCAAACGCTTTGAACTTTTGGATGAACGAATTGAAAACGCCACGCCTGATGCTGGGCACGATGACCCGTACTTCTATTATCGGTATCAGAACGGTCACCCCGTCCTCTCGGTCCGAGGAGTCAAAAAGAAGCGTCAGCTCGAACGTCAAGATCTAGCTTTGGACGAATCGATTCTGACTCAGCGACGGGAGCCTGACCAATATCCCGAACTTGCCTTTCTCGCGGATCAGTACGAGAAAGTGCGACTATATCGCGAGTGGTCGTTCGGAAGGAAATCGATCCATCGCAATTTTCAACAGGCAGACCTCCCAGGAGACCAGCTTGAAGAAGATTTCTCAAATCTCAATTTGTTCCTTAATAGGATAGCGAGCGATCCAAAGATCAAACGGCTGATCGTAGAAAAGCTTCAGAACCTTTACGAAGGCATCACTGATTTCGGAATGCACGTCGTCGGAGGTGCGCTGCAATTGAGTGTAACGGAGGGTGATTACGCGATTCCGGCAAGCCGTCTGTCGGATGGCACACTTCGATTCTTGTGCCTACTCGCAATACTGTGTGATCCCAACCCCGCACCGCTGATCTGTATCGAAGAACCAGAACTTGGAATGCATCCGGATATGTTGCCGGGTATTGCAGATTTGTTGGTCGCGGCATCGGAACGAACACAGCTCGTCGTGACCACTCACTCCGATATCCTGATCGATGCGATGACTGAACGCCCAGAATGCGTGGTCGTATTTGACAAACAAGATGGCCTTACGACGGCTCAGCGACTCAATGCCGATGACCTGAAGATTTGGCTGAAGGATTATCGTCTTGGCAGGCTATGGACCGATGGGCAGATTGGAGGTGTTCGATGGTAAAGACGCTAACAATCTACCTTGAAGGCGGCGGTGATTCTGACGAAATCAAACGAAGATGCCGTGAAGGGTTTCGCAAGCTATTCGAGAGCTGCAAGTTCAAACGAATGCCGAAATTAGTCGCTTGTGGCGGTCGTGATAATGCGTTCGATCGATTCTGCACGGCACATGAAGCTGGCCAAGAGGATGCAATTTTATTGGTCGATAGCGAAGATCCAATAGAGGACATTGAGAAAACCTGGACGCATTTGAAGACTCGCGACAAGTGGGTTAAGCCGAGTGGGGCCAAGGATGATCAAGTATTGCTAATGACGACTTGTATGGAGACATGGATTGTCGCTGATCGCGCTGCTTTGCGAACGCACTATGGGAGTGACTTGAAAGAAAAATCGTTACCGCCGTTGGTGAACTTGGAAAGCCGAGATCGGCATGCAGTCCAGGACGCACTCCAGACCGCAACGAAAGAATGCAAGAACAAGTATGAAAAAGGTAAGAGGTCCTTTCAGGTATTGGCAATATTGACGCCTGACACACTTGAGCAACATTTGCCAAGCTTCGTTCGTGATCGGCGGATCTTGGGGGATAAGTTGTAATGTGTAGCCGACTTCAAATTGCCGCTTTCACGCCGCTTTATTGTCGCTTTATTGCCGCTTTACAATCAAATTCCCCGAGCTTTTGCGGTGTTTCCGCTGAGCTAGTGTCGCTTTCGGGGCGAAATTGCCGTATTTCGCTTGTTGGAGGAGCCCAATGACACTTCTCGATTCAGTCATCAAAGGCCTAGACGCCTCGACGCGTTGCGCCAGCAGCGAAGTTGCTCCAACAGCCGTCCTCTGGACAGACACGAAGAGCGAATGGATGCCATTGCTGGAACAGTTGAAAGCTCGATTGCCACAGTTGTTGGTTCTGGGCGAGTATCAGCCCAATACTCGCACCGGGCCAGCAATCTGGCTGAAGTGTGCAATGCAAGGAGTGCTACCCGAAGTGGACTTCCCAAAAGGAAAGACGCCGATTCTGTATCTGCCAGGTGTTAGCCGGCAAGAGTTGCGCGCGGGTACGCAGTGTCCTTGGGAATTGCAACCGCTGGTTGAACTGCTTTACCGTGGCACGGTCTGGGCGCAGAAGAACGGCCGCGACTGGACAGTGGAAGCCATGCTCGTTTCCAAAGAGAGTCCAGCGTTGGCGCTGGATGTATCGATGACGACCAATACGCGTCTATCGATGATGGCCTCACTAGCCGTACTGGCGATTACGCCGGTCTCGAAACTAGAAGGTCGGAGGCTCGAGGCTGAAGACTTTGATCGACTAATGATCGGTGATCACCCTCGCGATTTGCTTCGCTGGATGAGCAATCCAAGCGAGGTTCGCGCCGAGATGGACGAGGGCAAGTGGCACGCATTCTGTAGTCGCTGTCGTGACGAGTATGGCTTTGATCCAGCTAGCGATGGCGAGTTAATGGCGGGCGAGAAACTCGGCTTACAAGAAACGAGTAACTGGGAAGGATTGTGGTCTCGGTTCCGAGAAGCACCGGCGAGCTACAACGGTGTTGCGAACGTGCTTCGAAAAGCCAAGCCACACACTATCGCTGCTTATTTCGATCGTGAGTTTTGGCCTGATGAGAACGAGTTGGATGAAGAGACTCTCCGAAAGGATTTGCTCGCGCTCGCCGGCGTCGATCACGGTAGTGCTCGTACTGAACTCGCCAAACTGGAACAGCATCATGGTGTGAGACGCTCTTGGGTATGGGCCAAAATGGGACAGGCACCGCTGGCTTGTGCCATGGAGTTTTTGGCGGGCCTTTCCCAGAGAACGGCATCGCACCTGGGCGGCGACTCGATTGCAGATTTGGAGAAACAGTACGTACAGGGCGGCTACATGGCGGACGACTTCGCGTTGAGAGCTCTAGCTTCCGTGAAATCCAAAGCCGATTGCGACGCGGTTGAGGCGGCCGTTCGATCGCTGTATCTATCATGGCTTGAGCATGCAGCCCAGCGCTTTCAGAACTGCGTTCAGAATGAGTCTTGGCCAAATCATAAGTCGAGTAACCGAGCGCCAACGGTCAAGGCCGAGGCTGGCACTTGCCTACTCTTCGCCGATGGACTTCGCTACGACCTAGCGGTGAGATTGACAGAGTTGCTGCGCGAGCGTGGGTACACGACGGATGAGAGTCGACGCTGGGCGGCGCTGCCTTCAGTGACGGCAACTGCGAAACCGGCTGTGTCGCCGATCGCTGAGAAGCTGCAGGGGCATGGACTGCCAGACAGTTTTACTCCGGAGATCGTAGAAGCGGCTTCCAGCCGCTTAGGTTCTAGTTCAAAGAGCCAGGATGGCTCTTCTACTCTAACGCACGCCCGTTTGCACTCGCTGCTGAAGACGGAAGGTTACCAGATCATCACAGCCAGTGAGGTTGGTGATCCTGCGAAGCCGAAGGCGCGGGGTTGGGTAGAGACAGGCGAGATCGATAAACGTGGCCACGATTTACAGATCAAGCTGGCTTCAATGGTCGCAGGCCAAGTGGAGACGTTGGCCGATCGCATCGTTGAGTTGCTCGATGCAGGTTGGCGTAAAGTTCGGGTGATAACCGATCACGGTTGGCTACTGATGCCTGGCGGATTGCCCAAGCAAGAGTTGCCGTCGTTCTTGACGGAGGCTAAGTGGTCTCGATGTGCGACGATCAAAGGTGAATCGAAACCGAACGCCGAGCGACACGCTTGGTATTGGAATCCGCAAGCTGAATACGCAAGCGCCTCGGGTATCTCTTGTTTCTCGGCAGGTCATTGCTACCAGCACGGTGGTGTTAGCCTGCAGGAATGTTTGGTGGCAGACATCACAGTATCGCCTGACGTTCAAACCACCATGCAATCCATCAGCATTGTGAAGGTCGACTGGAAGGGGCTGAAGTGTCGCATTACCGTCGAACCAGTTGTGTCAGGATTGCAGATTGACTTGAGAAACAAGCCAAATGATCCGACGACTTCGATCACAAGTGGCGGAAAGGTTCTTGACGCTGGGAAAGAGCCTGGAAGGCTCTTCTACGACGGAAGCGGAACGGTCACGCTGTTTATTGAGGATGAAGATCTTGAAGGCTCAGTAGTAGCTGCAGTTGTATGCAGCGAAGCCGGCCAAGTACTGGCAAAGCAGAACACCACGGTTGGTGGTGAATCGTAGAAGAGCCTTCCAGGCTCTTGTTGAAGCACAGAAACAACAAAACGAAGGTAAGCGGCTAGAAGCCGCTTCTACTTTGGGAAGCCTATGACGATGACATCAAACCTCCAAATGGATGATCTCGACCGACGCTCCGCATCGGTTTTTGACGGTTACTTGGTCCGCAAAGACTTGGTGCGCAAGTATGCGAGACAGTACCCCGTCCCAACTTATGTTGTAGAGTTTCTTCTTGGGCGATACTGTGCGACGGTTGACGAAGCTGAGATCGCCGAAGGATTGGAGATCGTTGAAAAGCAGCTTCAGAATCGGACCGTGAAGACTGGGCAGGAAGAGGCTTTCATCAAGCAGGCTCGCGATAAGGGCTCGGTCAAACTGATCGATATCGTTCGAGCGAAACTGGATACCAGGACGGATACTTATTCGGCAGAGATCCCAAGCTTGGCCATCAAGGACGCAGCAATTGAAGACAAGTTGGTCGATGACCATGAACGCATGCTGACCGATGGTTTCTACGCAGAGATCACGCTCGAATATGACGCGGTGATCGCACAGGAGAAGAACGGAAAGCCGTTTCGCATTTCGAGCCTACGTCCGATTCAAATGTCGAAGTCGGATATTCTGGACGTGTTGCGACGCGGACGAGCGGAGTACTCGACTGCGGAGTGGATCGATTTCCTGGTGCGATCCATCGGGTTGGAACCGACCGAGCTTTCCGAGCGTGCCAAGTATGTTGTCCTGCTGCGAATCGTTCCGTTTGTCGAACGCAATTACAACATGGTCGAGCTCGGCCCACGCGGAACGGGCAAGAGCCACTTGTTTCAGCAGATCTCCCCATACTCGCATTTGATTTCCGGTGGCAAGGCAACCGTTGCGAAGATGTTTGTGAACAACGCGAGCGGTCAACGCGGACTTGTTTGCCAATACGATGTGGTCTGCTTTGACGAAGTGTCTGGCGTCTCCTTTGACCAGAAGGATGGCGTCAACATCATGAAGGGCTACATGGCATCGGGTGAATTTAGTCGCGGCAAAGAAAGCATCCGTGCCGAGGGCGGGATCGTGATGGTCGGCAACTTCGATGTCGACGTTGAGCAGCAGCAGAGGATCGGTCACTTGCTAAGTCCGCTGCCTCCAGAAATGCGAGACGACACTGCGTTTCATGATCGTATTCATGCCTATGTTCCTGGCTGGAATTTTCCGAAGCTCAATCCGAATCAGCATCTCACGAATCACTTTGGATTGGTTAGCGACTTCTTAAGTGAGTGCTGGACGAATCTTCGGATGATTAGTCGCGTGTCCACGCTTCAAAATCGTGTGTTCTTTGGCGGCGCACTGAGCGGTCGCGATATCGAAGCCTGTAACAAGACGATTAGCGGCTTGATCAAGCTGCTGTACCCAGATCCAGCGATGGAGATCCCCGATGACGAGCTGGAACGGATCGTTCGAATCGCTCTCGAGTCGCGCCGGCGAGTGAAGGAGCAGCAGAAGAAGTGCTTGAAGAGCGAATTCCGCAATACCCACTTCAGCTTTACCATGGGCGTCGATGGCGTCGAGCAATTCGTATCAACGCCAGAGCTGCACAGTGATGCCGCGATCAACGGCGATCCGCTGCCTCCAGGCCAAGTCTGGGCCATCAGCCCCGGCTCCGGCGAGGCGGGCCCCGGTCTGTATCGCTTGGAAGTCACCTCAGGCCCAGGCGGCGGCGTTCGGATTTTGAACACGCCAACGCCCCCATCCTTTCGCGAAAGCGTAAAGATCGGCGAGCAGAATCTGTACACGCAGAGCAAGCAGCTCGTCGGCGATCGCGACCCACGAGCGCACGAGTTCTCGATCCAAATGCGAGCGATGGATAACGACCACAGCGGTGCCGGCCTCGGACTGCCAGTTCTAGTCGCCCTGTCGAGTTCATTGCTCGAGCGAAGCACCAAGGGCGGAATGATCATCGTCGGTTCACTGAACCTAGGTGGCTCCGTCGAGATGATTCCCAATCCAGTCGCCATCGCCGAGGTCGCTATCGAGAAGCAAGCCACGACTCTTTTGATGCCCGTCGCAGCGCGCCGACTACTCAACGACTTACCCGATGACCTTTGGACGAAGATCAGCATCGAGTTCTACAAAGACGCGCAGGACGCGTTCTTCAAGTGCTTGTTGGATTAACGGCATTAATGTGGTGCAAACAGATCAAGCAAGACTATTCTTTATTCGATAGCTTTACGAAGTGTGCCGTACTTTTTTTAATGCTCAAAAAATCAGCATCACAAGCTAGCTTTGCTGGCAAATATCAGGTGCATCGAAAAAAACAAAGAAAACATCCAGTTTTTTTTCTCAATAATTCGCGTCATTTACTTCGATGCTTGCCAATCTTGTGGCGTTTGCCAGCATCTCTGGCATGCTTCCTGCTTAAATGGCGGACAGCTTGTGGCGGCGCTCAAAACTTGTGCAGCATTGACAATCGCTGTGTAAAGAGACGGGAGCGAAAGCAAGCTTAGTGAACAGGTAAGTTGGGTTCGAATCACTGAGTTTTCCCGAAGTAAAGGCGAGAGATTGAATGAGAGAGTTACACGTACGATGGCCAGCAATTGTCATCCTTGGAACATTGTGTTTGTTTGGCTTGGGAGTATCGTTCAGGAACGCTGTGGCGCAGGAGGCCGCAGTCGAGATAACGGTACCTGCAGAAACGGCGGCTCCTGCCGATAACGTTGCGGCGGCAGCGGCGGTGCCAGCAGCAGCACCTGCACCCACACCGCCCGCATTAAATAACGGCGATCAGGCTTGGATGCTTGCCAGCAGCGCACTTGTGCTGTTCATGACACCTGGATTGGCGTTCTTTTATGGCGGGCTCGTCCGCCGCAAGAACGTGCTTAGTGTTCTGATGCAATGCTTTCTTTGCATGTGCATCGTATCAGTCCTCTGGGTCGTCGTCGGTTTCAGCATGGCTTTCGGCGGCGATGTGGCAGGAGGTTTCTGCGGGAATCCGTGGGAATTTTTCATGCTCAAGGACATCACGACCACTGAGCCTTGGTCACCAGTGCCAAACGTTTGGTGGCCGATCAGCGAACAGGTTTTCATGGTATTTCAGATGATGTTCGCAATCATCACCCCAGGCCTGATCATCGGTGCATTTGCTGAACGCATGAAGTTCAGCTCGTTCGCATTGTTCCTAGTCGCCTGGATCCTGCTTGTTTATTGCCCCATTTGCCACTGGGTTTGGTACGGGGCGATGGGTATTGGCAATTTTGATCCGGCGGACGCAGTGCCAATCGGAGCGCTCGACTTTGCTGGTGGAACCGTTGTTCACATCAATGCCGGTATCGCCGCTTTGGTGACATGCATCGTGCTCGGCAAGCGAGCCGACGTTCCAAAGGGAGGCGTTCCTCCGCACAATCTTCCATTCGCGGTACTAGGTGCGGGGATTTTGTGGTTTGGATGGTTCGGTTTCAACGGCGGCAGCGCAGGTGGTGCAACACCACAAGCAGTGCAAGCGTTCGTAACGACCCAAGTTGCCGCTGCCTGTGCCGGTTTAGTCTGGTCACTCATCGAATGGCTGATGCACGGACGCCCAACGATGTTAGGCATGATCACGGGTGCCGTCGCCGGTTTGGTTGCGATCACACCCGCAGCAGGCTTCGTTGAAGTTGGCCCCGCATTGGTCATCGGTGGCGTCGCCTCGATCATCTGCTTCTTCTTCGTGGCACTGGTCAAGCCAATGGTCGGCTATGACGATGCGTTGGACGTGTTCGGCGTTCACGGGATCGGTGGAATCTGGGGCGCGATCGCGACCGGCATTTTCGCTATGCCAGGCTTTGGAGTCGGAAAAGCTGGTGGCTGGTGGTTCACGGGTGAGTTTGGACAAGTACTCTTGCAACTCAAGGCAATTGGTTTCACGGTCGTCTACAGCGGTCTAGTTACCTTTGTCATCTTGATGGTGATCAAGGTCGTGCTGGGACTTCGAACGAGTCAGGACGGTGAGCTTGCTGGCCTGGACGTCACGGATCACGCTCTTCCGGCTTATAGCGACCACTAGAGCATGTGTTGAAAATGTCGCGTTGATAACGGTTGAAACTCGCAACTAATAGCGAATAGAGCTGGCGTTGAGTATGTACTCTGCTCAACGCCAGCTTTTTGTCATATCGGATAATTTAGCGGTACGGCGCGAGCCGTCCGGTCTCGCTAAAGCTTGCGGCACCGGATGGCTCGCGCCATTCCGCTAATTTATCCTTCATGGCGTAGGGACAAGCCCCGCTCGCGGCGAGACAATGGAATTAACTCTCCGCAATGGGTTTTTGCCCACAATAAGAAATTTTTAACGGGCCAAGCTTGGCCTACGCAATAATTTCACGACGGTTTTTCACATAATCCCAAAGGACAAACCGATCGAGATTCTTGCCGTTGGTAAAGAACACTCGTCCTCGCGTCGTTTCAGCGAGGCGATAGGCGAATCGAATGTCTTCTTCACTCTGCGACCAACTGGGGATCAAAAATAGGTTGATCGTGATCCCTTCTTTCATACACAGCTTGCCTTCACGCATCGTCGCTTGCTCTGTTCTTGAATGGGGCGGGTAGAGCATGTAAAGCATCTCGTCTTCAAAGTGAGCGGTTGGTAAGCCGTCGGTAATCAGCACGATCTGGCGATTGGGAGTGTCGATATTGACAAGGCTTTGGCGAGCCAACTTGAGGGCGTGTTGAATGTTCGTGAAGTGTGGATGGATCATCTGTTCGCTAATGTCCGGACGACTCATGTTAGCGACCAGTTGCACCCACGGATCATGGATGGTCACGGGCTTAGGCATCATCTCAATGATCTCGCCAGGTTGTCGCAGTTTTGCGAACGTGTACATCTCGATGAAGCGAAGGAAGTCACCAGGAAATTCGCTATTGATCAACCCCTGTAGCGCCAATGCCATTCGCTTGACGTGGATGTATTGCCCGTCGTAACGCATCGAACCGCTCATATCCATGATTACGCAGGTCGCGGCTTTGGGATGATTCTTCGTCTTGTGGACAACGATATCTTCTCCGCGCAACCTCAGCGGTCGCGTGTCACCACTCCGCAAGAGCGCGTTGATGATCGTTTGCGGGAAATCCATGTTCGCCACGCTGTCACCGAACTCGTACTCCTTGGTTTGCTGCATCTCGACAGCACCCTCGCCAACGATATCTCCCTGATGACGGCCTGATCGCGATGCTTGTAGTTCACTGAAGATACGTGCCAGTAAGCGACCTTGAAAAATCTTATAGGCTTTGGGAGTCAATCGAAATGCACCGCCTTTTTCGCGTTCCAGACCCTGTCGTTCGGCTTGCTCGCGGAGGATGTTATCAACTTGTCTCTGTAACTCTTCCAAACGCTGCATATCGCTTGGTTCGGCGAATTCACTCATCAACTCCATGTCGATGAGACCGATCTGCGCTGTTTTCGCTGCTTCCTCAAGCTGTTTGAGAAGCTGATCGATTTTTTCGAGTTCTTCTTTGACCTCTAACGCCTCGGGCACCGTCATCGACTGTAAACCGGTGAACTTGTATTTTGTCACCAGCTCTTGAATCTGATGTTTTTCGACCATTCGCTCGTGTACTTGCATCAGTCCTTGCGCAAGCGGCCCATTGTCATCGCCGGCGCGGTACCAAAGGCGCTCTACCTCATAGGGTTGCTCCTGTTTGATTGCGTTCTCAAATCGCGTTTGCAACTCCTTGGGGACGCGCACGTTTTTCGCCGCACCGTGAAATGCCTTGCGGGCTTTCTTCTCGACGCCGCGAGTTTCATAGGTCGCTAGAATTTTCCGTTTACGTTCCAGTAGCATTGCACGAAGCATGTCGAGGCTCGGCCCCATGCCCGCTATTCGCGAGGGGTCGAGCTTAATCGCTCGAGCCAGTTCTTCTTCCGTCAGTTCTCGGTAGCCACCGTACATCAAGGCATGCTCAAACGCCGGGCTGACGAGGTCCGGTGGAGGCTGTGTTGGGCTTGGAAAGCTAGCTGGATCGTACTTCTGGTACGAATGAATAATGCCGCCAGGTCGATATGTCATAAAAACTACCCAACGATCCTGAACCACTGATCAATCAACGACACCGACGATTAAAATTCGTATTCCAGCTTTCCGTGACGCTCGCTACGGCTGATGCGATCCATGCTATATAAGCCTGCGAGGACGAACTCAACGCAACTCGCGCGAACCGCTTCCGTCTCACTCGCGTTGACCTCAAAGGCTTTGTCCCATGCCGCTGGAACTCGTTTTAGTCGCTGCGCGTATTCCGAGCTAGGCAGCATATCGCCAACCTCAACCCGAACGCCCTTGCTAAAAACCTCTGAAATATCAGCCAGCCCATGTTCTTCCACGTATTCGGCGAAAACAACCTGAATCGCCGTTGCCATGACGTGGTCAAGCACTTGGGCCTCGGTCATTTGATGGCTGCCCATCAAATCGAGTTCCAGTTTGCCAAGCGAGCTGCTCTTTAAATGCCCGAGGTCGCTGATCCGCGGCACTGCGGGGTGTTCACCAAGCAAGACGCCACGTTGCCTCGCTGATGCGACGAGTGTGCGAAAGTTAGCAAGTGAAAATCTCGCGGACACGCCCGATGCTTGATCAACATATTTGCTGCGCCGAGCTTGGTTCGTAATTTCCTCGACCACTTGGTACATGAAGTAGGGAACCTGGACGGGATAATCTCCGGCCAGCTCCCCGTCAACTTCTTGACGAAGGATCTCAATGCCTTGCTCACGGTCAGCCGGATAATGCGTCTGAACCAATGTGCCGATGCGGTCCTTTAACTGCGGAATAACTTTGCCGGATCGATTGTAAGTCGCTGGGTTTGCGGAGAACAGAATTGCAATATCGAGATCAAACTGAATCGGATAGCCGCGAATTTGCACGTCTCGTTCTTCGAGAATGTTAAACAAACCAACTTGAACCAGATCATCCAATTCGGGCAGCTCATTCATTGCAAAAATACCGCGATGCATTCGCGGGATAAGCCCGAATGACAATGCTTCTTCGGCACCCATGCTGACGCCACCGGTCAACTTCGCAGGATCAATTTCGCCGATAATGTCGGCGAACTTCGTGCCGGGACTAAGCCGTTCTGCATATCGGTCATCGCGATGCCACCAAGCGATCGTTATATCCTCGGGGCTATGGTCTGCGACCAGCCGCTTGCCAAGTTTTGTAATCGGCTTGTCTGGGTCTTCGTGGATTGGCAGATCGGGATGATCGATGTAAGGAATCCAAGGATCGAGAAACCGTGTGAGCAGCCGCATGATGCGGCTTTTCGCTTGGCCTTTCTCACCGAGAAAGAGAATGTCATGGCCGGCGAGTATGGCGAGGTTAATTTCGGGAATAACGGTATCGTCGTAGCCGACAATGCCAGGGAACAGAGTTTCACCAGCGGCTAACATACGTAGCAAATTGCCTCGCATCTCATGCTTGACCGACTTTGACTTCCAGCCGGTTGCCCTCAAATCGCTCAAATTCGTTGCTGCTGGGGATGCCAATACCGTGCTCATTCACATTCCGATCGCCTGGGGTACAACTGCGGTGAAATTAACTCGACGCATTGTACGCTTCCCGCCAAGCGGCAGGTCGAGATTATTGACCAGGATTATTGCTGGACGGAACTATCGACACCCGAAATCGCGTTGGTAGCGTACCTGGATGGTCCTGGATGGTTCGCAGCGGTGCCTCAACATTGATCGGGATTCGACTGAGCGAATCCGTCACCCGCAACGTTGATCCAAGGATGTTGATCGATGGAATGGACCAGCGAATCGTCCACTGCCCAGGAGCAAGGTCGGTCTGAAAAACGGAAGTCGTGTCGACGGCTGTTGGTGAGTTTGTCCGCACTAAATCGTGGCCATCCAACGATACGCTCGCTTTTCCATCAACACCAACACTGGGCGCTTCAATGGAAATTGCGGTTGGTTGATTGACGGAAATGGTGCCGACCAATTCGATCGAAGCTCCTGTGAGGTCGGTTTTCAATTGAGTCGCAAGCTGCTCCAACGCATGGATGGTCAACTTCGCTCCTGGTTCATACCGCAATAGCACGCCGACGTCTTCCGAGCCAACGCGGATTCGACCGAGCATGCCCACGTCGGACTTGGCATCCAAAATCGGAGAAGTTAATTTGATCGGCTTCGCAATCACAGGTTTGGCAACAACCAACAGATCGGCCATCGCGAAAACGGCTTCATGATCGATAAGTAACTGTTTTTGAACTCGGCCAAGTTCAAGGGACTGTGAGTGGATTTCTGAGGAAGTATCGCGATGCAAGATCTCGTTCGCATGGAGAATGTATGACGTTTGTTGCCAACCTTTGGACTTTCGAGCGAGCGCCAAATAACCTTCCGCCAACGCGATCAATTCGATCGGTTTCGGCAGTCCACCAAGGAGCGATTCAGACGCAGCCAAGCCCGCTAACCGCGCATCGTTTCCGGCCGCGAGATGGGGCAAGGCTTTGATCCACTGCTGTCGAATAAGCCCCCAATATCGTCCAGCCGCCAACCGTTCGCTTGCAGACGCAGACTCGTCTTGGAGCAACTCAATCCGCTCGGTGGTTTCCGCCAGCCGAAGAGCAGTCTCCAGTGATCCCGCCATTTCCTTGGATCGATCGGCCATGGCCCGATCTGACAGCGAATTGGCGACTTGATCGAAATGCAATGCAAAAAACGCTGCGTCGTCAAGCTGTCCTGCGAGTAAGGAACGTCCAAACCAGGCTTCAAGCCAATGCATGACGTTAGACGTTTCCCCAACTCCCACTGGCGTTGCGCCACACTGAGTTGCAACATCTTTAGAAAGTATCGCAAGATCCGTTTGAAACGCGTCCGTCATGCGAAGCATCAGTCGATCCGCTTCAGCATATTTGCCGCTGAGAACAGCGAACAAAGCTGCGCCCCGGAGACCAATCCATTGGTCATTCGACCCTTCCACGGCGTCGTTGGCAAATTTTACTGACCGTTCTATTTTCGCTTGCCAATCATTGTCAGGCAATGTTGCTTGCGATAGCTTCCACGCGTCTTGTCTTAAAACAAGGTCGGCTGCGAGCGGGGCAGGCTGTTTGGATGCTTCCGGTGGCACTCGCTCAACCTTAGATTCTTCAACCGCAGCAATAGCCGAAACATCTGCAGCCATGACTAGCATCGGAATGTCAACACCTTCGTCAGCTTCGGCGGCAATGATCGCGTTGACAAAAGACGCGACTACGACCGGCCGAGATGCAAGCTGCACCGTTGCCAACGTTGCTTCATCCGCCGACTTTGGCGGTGATTCAGGAACCGTTATCGATGCGGCTTCACGAGCAATCGTGTTTTCGCGAGGCGGTTCCGGTAATCGTGCCAAATCGACATCTGGAGATGCCTCCACGACGGCGATCACGTCGTCATTACGACCGATTCGCCATGTTCCAATCATTAGCAGCACTAGCCCAGAAACGCTTGCGACTGCAATGTAATGCTGCACGGCCCAACGTCGTGTTGTCCGATAAAGTCGCTTCATCGGGCGTTCGACCAACAAGTCATGTGATCGCAACGAATCGTTCCACAAACTTGTTTCGTCATTCAAAAAGCAGTTGTGCGGATGACTGCGATGCGTCTGAGTCCGAGCGTGACCTTGCGGTTTGAGTAAACCACGGCTGATAAAATGTGTTGCCTCATTCCCTTCTGCGGATTCGATTTCCGTGAGTTGATTTCCCTTCGACTGGGCAATCCTGACGGCTTCATCGGCTAACTGCGGATGAATGCGTCCCAGCATCATCCTGTGGAGCGCGTCCTCGCGACGGCGAGGGTCAAGCAAGCGATAGCCAATGGTAACAACGCTTGCCAGCTTTTTTTCAATGGTGTTATCGGGATGGTGCAAATGCGAAGTCGCAAGCGGTGCCGCCGAACGATTCATCGCGCGTCGAATCACAGCCGGTCGGAATTCCATCGGTCGCAGTCCGATCGCGTGGAATTCTTCGGCTATTGGGTACAGTAATTCTGCGAACGACAATTCAGTCAATGATTTGCTCTCTGTTTCCAGTCGACGGAAGTCTTCGATATCCTAGACGCGCGGCAGGCGATTCGGTTCTAAATTTTTGCTAATCGCCGTAGTGGCTAGACGTCACACACCTTTGCCGCGTGCGCAAGGGCGTTGATTGGGTCCTTCCATGTTGGAATGAACTCCTGAGCAACGTAACCCTTGTAGCCTGTCTCAAGTATCGTCCGAATCACTGCGGGATAGTGAATTTCTTGGGTTTCGTCCAGCTCACCTCGGCCTGGATTTCCCGCCGTGTGATAGTGCCCCACAATCTCGTGGTAATGGCGGATATTCCGAATCAGGTCACCGTGCATGATCTGCACGTGATAGATATCAAACAGTAATTTGAACTGTGGCGAATCGACGCTACGTACCAAGTCGGCGCACAACTCGATGTGATCGCCCCAGTACCCTGGGTGGCCTTTCATCGGGTGTGAAGCGTCGCGACTGTTGAGATGCTCCAGAACCAACCCGATCCGTTTTTCTTCCGCGTAAGGCAGCACTCGCTTCCAAGATTCCAAACAATTCCGCTTGGCTGCTTCGTCGCTGATTCCCGTTTTCTTCATCCCGGTGAACGTAATCACGTTCGGTGCACCAAACTTAACTGCTAAATCAATCCCTTCTCGAAGTTTGGCCTCAACGAAGGCGTGATTGTCAGGATCAAGCGGTCCTTGCTGAAACCCATGGCTTCCGGTGAGGGAAATTTTCAACCCCATGGCCGTAATCTCTGGGTACGCTGAGGCTGGCACTCCCTCCATCGCAACCAAACCAATTCGCTTTGCATGGCCCGCCAGGGTAACAGCGTCCATGGGGTTGAAGCACCATCCCATTACCGATTGTTGAATCCGTCCATTGACAATGGACGGTGTCGCAATGGGTTCCGCTTCTTGCGCCAGGGCACTGGTGCCGATGCCTGCGGTTACAATCGGAACAGCCGCGACAGTTCCAATGTTTTGCCGGATGAATGAACGACGATCCATGATGCTTCTTTCGAACTTGGTGAATATAGACGGGCCTGCATCGCCTCGGAGTGGCTTCGCGGGTCAATGTCACCACCATGATACAGCGCCAAGCACGGCCAATGCGACGGAAATTCAAAGCGAAAACCAACGACAAGAACGGCCCGCTAATGGGGTTAATCGTCAAGATCGATTCAAACGACACACCGGTACAGTCACCCTACATGATCGTTCGATAACGTGAATCACGGTCGGTTTCAGCGGTTTCACGGATGAAACTTCGCTTGGCCCCCAAAATCGTCAATTGTGACCACCGATTTAAGCATGTTCAAGCAGTTCGTTTTGCTTCTGTCGGCGATTTTTTTTACAGCAATCTTGCGTGCCTCTGACTCGTCGGAGCTCGTAACTCAAAACTGCCAAAACTTAATAGGTACTAACGTTGGCTGGACAGCGGATCAGGTTGCCGCGTGGGCTGCGGCGAACAGTAGTTCGGCAAACTTGCTGGAATCGGAACGCTCGTCCCTGTCAGCATCGATTGATCGCGATGATCGCCAACAGTGTGCGCAGCTCGTGCTTATGCAGCATGTCATTGACGACCTCGTGTGTTACGAGCGTTCTCGTTCCGCTGCACAAGCCCTCACAGTCTACCACCAACTTATCGGTGTTGAACAACAACAAGTGCTGCTTGGAGACGCCTACGTTGCCGCCGATCAACTGCTTCGCTTAGCCGATAAGGCCGACGAATTAGGGATCAAGGACGGAAACCGATTTGAACTCAGCAAGCAGCGATTGCAAGTCATCGATCAAAAGCTCGAAGCAGTTGGCGCGAATACAAAACTTCGGATCGCGCTGGGAGAACTCGTTGGAAAATCGTATGGCGAAGTTGCGACCGCGCAGCTAAGCATTCGATCTCATCAGCCCTCAAAACGAGGCTCCGTTGACGATGCGATTCTGGATGGGGTAACGCATCGCTGTGATATCCAAGCGATCGATGAAATGTGTAGGTCATTGTCAATGGATTCACTGCCAGCGATGCGCCAATTGCTTAGCTCATTGCAACCAGGACTGGGACTTGCCGTCGCGATCGTGTCAAGAAAACCGTTGTTGAGCTTACTCCATCACGACGAAGATTCTGCGGCAGAATTGTGCCATCGTCGTCAGCAATGCGCGAAATTGCGAGCGGAGCGTCGCTCACAAGTCGAAGCCCAAATTCGCGTCGCGTATGTCGAGCGAGAAACCGCGTTAGCAAGAAACGAGATTGCCAAACAGCAAGTTGATGTTGACGATCAGATGGTCAAACTAAGTATCAAAGCGATCGAGCTAGAAAAGGCGATGCCAGGGGCTGATCTAATCGGCGAACTTGCCAAGTTGCGATCTCAAGGTCGCGTCGTTGAACTCGAAACCGCGATTGCTGTCGCCGACGTCAAACTTGCCGAGGCGACCGGAACCATTTTTTAACAATGCCCCGCTTCGTTGCTGGGGCAGAACGTTTTGTGTAGTGGGATTCGCCAGAATTCCCAACGTTTTAGTGTGCTGAGGAATTCTGGCGAATCCC